>DASZQO010000263.1:0-12848 GCA_035549615.1 Acetobacteraceae bacterium | reverse complement strand
GTCATTTCCTGGATTCTGAAGATACCGCCCTCGAAATGGCAGGGCAGAACCGTGGAGTGAAGCAGGGACTTTTTGATATTCCTTTCTGGGTCTCTTCAATTTCGTTGAATTCTGAAAACGGAAGGTGTTAGCTACCAACTGCGTCCATGACGCCAACGGCCGGGAGACACGCCGTGGCAACAAAAAGGGTGCGTGAGAAAGCCTGGCTGGTAGCGATCCTTTCTCGCATCCGGCCGGGGTCGTTCTTTTTCCTTTTCTCGGCCCTCGTTTCTCTCCTCGCACCCGGCGATATTTCTATTGCCCAGGCGCAATCGTGCGGGAGCAGCAGCGTCGGGGGTGGACAGTTGGTGAATGTCAGTTCGGGCTCCTGCGCCGTCTCCGCCCCGAGCGCGCCGAGCTGGATCATTTCGTCCTCGACCGCCGTGGTGACAATCAATGGTGTCACCATCAATATCCCGTACCTCCCACCGCCCGGCGGGACGTTCAGCGCCGGCGTGACGGCGCAAGGGGGGGGCGCCATAAACTTCACAGGCTCGGCGACGACCATCACAACAAGCCAGGGTGGCGCGACCTTGCTGCTCGCCGACGGGAGCGGCAGCACAATTACGGCTCAGACAGGCCAAGTCATCTTGAACGCCCCGAATGGCGGGGCGACGGCCGCCGTCGCCCAGAACGGCGGCAAGATCGTTCTGGATGACGGCACCGAGGTCAATCTCCTCGGCGGCGGCGGCAACAGGGCCCTGTTCGCGACGGGAGCCGGCAGCGAGATCGAAGGGAACAATATCACAATCACGTTGAACAGCAGCGGCGGCAATGATTCCGCGGCGCGCGCCACGCTCGGGGCGAATGTTCAGCTCACCGATGGCACGGTCAATATCAGGGCCAATGGCGGCGGCACGACGGCCCTGCAGGCGGACGGGCAGGCAACCAATGGCACGCCGAGCACGCTGAGCGCGACCAGGACGACGGTGAATTTCGCCGGGGGTGATGCGTCCGTCGGGGCCAGGGCGCTCAGCAATGGCCAGGTGACCTTGACGGACAGCACCATCTCGATGACCGGCAGCGGCGGCAGCAAAGTGGGAGTGCTGGCCAATTCCGGCACGCTCACGGCGTATCAGGGCACCACGATCACGGTGGCCGGCACGGGCAATGATATCGGCGCCGAGGCGATGAACAGCGGCGCAGTGACACTCTCCGGCGGCAGTGTCACCATGCCCTCGAATTCAGCAAACGAGCGGGCAGTGGTGGCGAGCGGCGCCGGCAGCATGCTCACCGCGGATGGCGTGACCATCTCTGTCCCGGCGAGCACGAGCGGCGTTGGCGCCAGGGCGGACACCGCGGGAACGGTGACGCTGGGCGCGGGCACCAGCGTCAGCACCGGCGGCAGCGGCGCCTTGGGACTCCAGGCGACCGGCAGCAACAGCGCCATCACCGCGATCGGCAGCGTCACCGTCTCCACGAGCGGGGCCAACGGAGCCGCCGTCGATGCGGATAGCAGCGGCACGGTCTCGCTGAACGGCGGCGGCAAGGTCACCACGACGGGGGCCGGATCCGCGGGCTTCAATGCCTCCGGCGGCACGATCAGCGCGACGAACATCATCACTCAGACGTCCGGTGCCTCGGCGCCGGGCGGCATCATTCAGAACGGCGGCGCGCTTACGATCAATGGCGGCAGCGTCACGACCACTGGCGCGGGCAGCTACGGTTTTCTCACGCAAGGATCGGCGGGGGCGACGAACATGTTGCAGATCGGCTCCGCTGCGATCCGCTCGGCGGAGGATGCGTTCCGGATCCAGGGCACCCGCGCGAATATCATCGTGAACGGGTCGAGTGTCATCGGCAATAACGGCCTGCTGCTCAGCACCCTCGCGCCCGCCACCGTTGCCCTGGATGCCGCTACCTCGCAGCTTACCGGCGCCATCCTCACGGATTCCGGCAGCAGCTCGAACGTCTCGCTGAATGACGAGACCACCTGGACGATGACCGGCTCGTCCAACGTCACCGCACTCGCCAACAATGGAAGCCGGATCGATTTCACCCCGCCCGCCGCGGATGGCGCCTTCAAAACGCTCACGGTGAACAGCAATTACAGCGGCAATCGCGGCGTCATCTCCCTCAACACCCTGCTGAATGCGGGAGGACCGCTCTCAAACCAGTTCACTGACCGGCTGCTCGTGCAGGGCAATGCCGGCGGCACCACCACGATCGAGATCGTCAATGCCGGCGGCGACGGCGCCATCACCTCCTTCACCGGCGTGCCCGATCCCGCGGACGGCATCTCCGTCATCCAGGTGGCCGGCAGCTCCACCGCTGGCGCCTTCACCCTTCCGGACGGCTATATCACCGGCGGCACGCCCTTCGCGTACCATCTCAACGCCTATGGTCCCGGCGCGCCCTTTGGCGCTGCCACCCCCGCCCAGACACTTGCAGGCAGCCCCGCCACGCACTGGGACTACCGGCTGCAAAGCGCTTATGTCGATCCCGGCGGCGTGGTTCCCCCCGAACCGACACCCCCGACCACGACACCGCCGACCACGACACCTCCGAGCACGACACCTCCGACCACGACGCCGCCCTCTACCACCGTCCCGGAAGAGCCGCTCCCGCCGCCGACACTGCCCGACCAAATCCCGCCCGATCCCGGCCCGTCAGCGGGGGATCCGCCCTTCCCAGCGGACTCGCGCCCCGAGGTCGCGCCCCAGGTCCCCGCCTATCTCTCGACGGCGCGCGCGCTCTTCGAGACCAATTTCCTCGATATCGACAGCCTGCACCGGAGACTTGGGGAAATCCGCGATGACCAGACCCTCGGCTATAATCCGGAGGCCGAAACGTTCGTGCGCGTTTATGGCGGGCTCCTCAACTACACCACCAACCGCAGCTTCCAGGCCTTCGGGTATAATTTCAGCCTCGACTACAGCGCCGTTCAGTTCGGTGCCAACGGGATGCCAATCCGCAACGATGACGGCACGCTCCGCGTGGGCCTTGCCGGCACCCTCGGACGGCTCTGGATGCAGCCTTCCGCGATCGACGGAGAGAGCAAGGCGCTCTTCAATACGGAGAGCGTCGCCGGCATTGCGACATGGCAGGATCATTCCGGGTGGTATGTCGACGGCATCGCCATGGGCGGCATGTTCGACGGGCGCTACACCACGGCGGACCGTGGCGAGACCACCGGCATCAACGGCACTTCGGTCGCGGCCTCCATCGAGGCCGGCATTCCATTCGCGCTGCCATGGCAACATTTGTCTTTCGAGCCTCAGGCGCAGCTGGTCTTTCAGCATCTGAACTTTCCCAGCCGCACCGATGTGGATGGCATCGATGTCGATATGGGCAACCCCAACCAGGGCGTTCTCCGCCTGGGCTTCCGGCTGAAGCGGCCATTCGAGAACGACAATGGCATGCTCTTCACGCCCTATTTCAAGGCCAACCTGCTGCAGGGCATCGGCGGCTCCTCCGATGTCGTACTGAGCGGGATTCCTTTCGGGACAGGAACGCCCGGCACGGCGCTGCAGGTTGGCGGGGGTATCACCGGAACCTTGAGCCGGCGCGTCGCCATTTACGGTGACGCCGCCTGGCAGAGCAATGTCGCCAATGATGGCGGTTTTCGCGGCTGGGTGCTCAATGGCGGGCTGCGGCTTTCCTTCGGCGCGCCGCCGCCTGCCGTGCCGGCGCCGGTGGCGGCGCCGGTGCCTTCCCCCGTGCGTTCCTATCTGGTGTTCTTCGATTGGGATGATGCGAGCCTGACCGATCGCGCGCGGCAAGTGATCGCCAACGCGGCCGCCGCCTCCACAAGCGTACGCTACACCCGCATCACGGTGAATGGTTATACGGATACTTCGGGAAGCCCAAGCTACAATCAAGGTCTTTCCGTTCGCCGGGCCCGGGCGGTTGCCGAGGAGCTCGTGCGCGACGGGGTTCCTTCCAGCGTGATCGCCATTCACGGTTTTGGCGAGACGCATCTTCTTGTTCCGACCGGGCCGGGTGTCCGTGAGGCGCAGAACAGACGCGTTGAAATCTTCATCCAGTGAGGGGCGCCCGAGTCGTGGGCTCACGCCAGGACGGACGTCCAAAAAGAGGGATCAGCCGGGAAAGCGATCCCCGAACATGGGCAGGCCGCTTCTCGATTGCGCCCTGGTCGCTTCGTCCTGGAGCACGTCCCAATGTTCGGCGAGGCGCCCATCCTCGATCCGGAGGATATCGGCGGCGATGAACGCGATGGGGCGCCCGTTGCCCGAGAAGCGTCCGTGCACGCAGACGTGGTTGCCCTCCGCGAGGACTATGCCGTGCTCGTAGCGGAGGCTGTCGGGGAGGCTGCGCACGAGGGCGAAGAGCCCCTCGCGGCCTGGTTCGATATGCGCGCTGTGCTGGATATATTTGTCCGACCAGAAGCGGGCCGCCGCATCATAATCCCGCTTGTTGAAGAGCGCGTCGAAGGCTTCGAGCACGAGCACCTTGTTCTGCTCGGGGGTGGTCACGGTCATCGGATCCTCCGTTTGTTTCCTTCCGGATGGTGAAGCCGGAAAGCGGGGGGATTCACGGGCTTGCGTTCATGCCAGGGAAGCGCTCACAATTTCGAGCCGCCATCGACCCGGATCGTATCGCCGTTGATCCAGCGCGCATCGTCAGAGGCAAGGAAGGCGACCACGCCACCGAGATCTTCCGGCTGCGCGAGGCGTTTCACGGCCTGAATGCCGAGCGCATATTCCCGGCCCGCGTCCGTCTTCGTGAAGTTCGACATTTCCGTCGCGACGATGCCGGGAGCGACGGCATTGACCCGGATACCGCGCTCGCCCAACGCGGCGGCGAAGTGCTTGACCAGGGTATCGATCGCGCCCTTGGTTGCGGAATAGGCGGGAATCGCGCCGACAACGGCGTGCGCGGCGAGCGAAGAGAGCAGAACGATGCTGCTGCCATTGCCGAGGATCGGCAGGAGCTGCTGCACCAGGAAGAAGGGGGCGCGGACATTGATGGCGAAGAGTCGGTCGAAATCCTCGACCGTGGTTTCCTCGATGATGGCCGCTTTCGACACCCCGGCATTGGCGACCAAGACATCCAGGCGGTCGCCAACAATGCCGCGCACCTGCCTGGCGAGCTTGTGCGGCGCGTCCGCCGCCGAGAGATCGGCGGTGAGCGTGTCCGCGCGACCGCCAAGGCTGCGGATTTCCCTCGCCACCTCTTCGGCCTCGGCCGCCCCGCGGCTGTAATGGACGAGCACCTGCGCGCCCGCCCCGGCGAGTGCCAATGCGCTGGCGCGGCCGATGCCGCGGGAAGCGCCGGTGACGAGCGCGGTCTTTCCTGAGAGCGTGAACATGGCTTCGTTTCCTTTTGCGATGTGTTCGGTCTTTCGGAGTCCGGCACTCATGTTGCGGAAGCAGGACGCCACGCGCCTTAAGCGTGCGAGCGATCAGCCTGCTGTCTTGCCGCCATCCACCGTCACGATCTGGCCGGTCATGAACGAGGCGGCATCCGAGGCAAGGAAGAGGATCGCACGGGCGATCTCGTCGGGCTTGCCGAGACGACCGAGCGGAACCTTCGCCATCAGGGCAGACTTGTTCTCCTGATTGCGGGTGAAGCGGTCGAGCATGTCGGTATTGGTCGGGCCGGGCGCGATGGCATTGACGCGCACGCCGGACGCAGCACTCTCCAGCGCGGCGGACTTGGTGAGGCCTTCGACCGCGTGCTTGCTGCCGGCATAGACCGACGCGCCGGCGGCCCCTTCATGACCGTAGGTCGACGAGATATTGACGATGTTGCCTTGGCCCTGCGCCTGCATGACGCGCAGCTCGTGCTTCATGCTGAGCAGCGTGCCCAGCACGTTGGTTTCGAAGGTGGCCGCGTAGCTTTCCCTGGTTTGGTCGACGATGAGGCCAGGCTCACCTTCGGTGCCGGCATTGTTGACGGCAGCATCGATCCGCCCGAAACGGGCCACGGTTTCGTCGATCAGCTTGCGGACCTCGTCATCATGGCGGACATCGGCCTTGATGAAGGCGGCATTCGCGCCGAGATTGCGCAGCTCTGTCTCGAAGTCTCTCCCGTCCGCCTCCCTGCGGCCGGAAACGACGATGCGCGCGCCTTCCCTGGCGAAAGCAAGAGCGGTGGCGCGGCCGATGCCGGTCAGGCCGCCGGTGATCAAGACGACTTGGTCACTCATGGTTCTCGTCCTCGCGCTTTGGCCGGATCTGCCTTTTGGGCATGATTGCCCAAGCATTTCGGTTTCCGGCCGAGATAGGCTCGTTCATCAGCCGCTTCTTCAGAAGGCGAATTAGGCGTTTCTTGCGTTTTCGAAAAAGACTTTTTAGGTTGGCGATCATACCTTGCAGGTATGGACCGGAGATGGAGCTGCGGCATCTGCGTTATTTCGTCGCGGTCGTTGAGGAGGGGAGCCTCACCGTCGCGGCCGAGCGAAGGCTGCACACGGCGCAACCTTCGCTCAGCCGGCAGATTCGCGATCTGGAATATGAAGTCGGAGCGCAGCTTCTGGTGCGGAGCGCGCGGGGCATTGCCCTGACCGAGGCGGGGCGCGCCTTTCTCGATCATGCAAGGCTTGCGCTCAGCCAGACGGAAGCGGCGGTAGAGGCAGCGCGGCGCGCGGCGCAGCCCGCCAAGGCGAAATTCGCTCTCGGATTCCTCACCGGGCAGGAAATGGATTGGATGCCCGAGGTCATGAAGCTCCTGAAGGACGAGCTGCCCAATATCGATGTCACGATCTCGAGCGACCACTCGCCGAAGCTCGCCGATGCGTTGATGCGGGGCGGGCTCGACCTCGCCTTCCTGCGGCCTGAGCCGCGGATGCCCGGCCTGGAATACAAGACCGTGGCAACTGAACCGCTCATCGTTGTCCTGCCGAGCGACCATCGCCTCGCTTCACGCGATGTCATCCCGCTCCGCGAACTCAAGGGCGAGGTCTTTCTCGGCATGTCCGAGACAGCGCCCACATTGCGGGCGGTTATCGATGACTATATGAAACGATCTGGGGTCGATCTCCGGCCGGCGCACCTGATCGACAATCTCGCCATGGCGATGTCCCTGGTTGCCTCAACACGCGGGGTAACGCTGGTGCCCGCCTATGCGAGGAATTTCCTGCCGTGGTCGGTGACCAGCCGCCCTCTCGCCGGAGATGCGCCCACCATCGATCTCGTGGCCGGATACAATAGAGCGAACGCGTCTCCGACGCTGAAATTGTTTCTTTCCAGGCTTGATGAATTGATCACCCGCGGCCAGAAGAGATCGGCGAAGGCCGGAAATTCACGGCTGGACGACAAAACGCGGTTTTGAAAGCGAAGATTGCTATAATTCAGCCTAAAATCCGGTGCGCGTGGGCGCGACGACAAGATCGCGGATGGTGATGGATTGGGGGAGTTTCCAGCAGAAGAGCACGATCTCGGCAAGCTCTTCGGCGGACATGAAATCCGGGTTGCCGAGAAGCGCGCAATACTGCGCGAAGCTGATGCCCATGGCGGCATGGATGTTGGTTTTCACGTAGCCCGGCGCGATGTTGATGATGCGGACGCCGTTCTTGCCTTCCGCTTCGCGGAGCGATTCGCTGGCGGCACGGACACCATATTTGGACGCGGTATAGGCGATCGCGACCGGGGAGGTTTTCCGATCGCTGACTGAGCTGATATTGATGATGGTGCCCGATTTGCGGCGGGACATGCCGGCGATCACCGCTTTCGTGCAGTTGAGCATGCCGATGAGGTTGACTTCGATTTCGCGGGCGAAATCGGCGGATGCCACATCCTGAAAGCCGCGGGCATCGGCGAACCCCGCGCTGTTGATGAGGCATTCGGTCTCACCCCAGCGCTGCTCGGCGGCGCGGATCGCGGCCTCGATGCCGGCATAATCCGCGACATCGGCCGCCTTACAGACGATTTCGGTGCCACCCAGCGCGGCGATCGGCTCGATATGCCGCGCGATGAGCAGCATCGGGTTGCCTTCGCGCGCGAACCCCTTGGCGATGGCAAGCCCGATGCCGGAGCTTGCGCCGGTGATGACGACGAGCTTTTGCGCCATGATCAGTTGCCCATCAATGAATAGAGTTCCGGCGTGGTCAGCACGTTCTCCACGTACCCGAAACCGCCCTCATCGCGGACCTCTCGGGCGGCAGTGACCAGGCCGTTCATGGCGGCGCGATAAAGGGAGGTGGCGAGGCTGACGCGCCGGACACCGACCTCAGCCAGGGCGGCGATCGGAAAGGACCTTCCCTTGATGCCGCCCGTAAAGCTGAAAGGGCGCGAGAGCGAAGCGCAGACGGTGCGGACAGCGGCCATGTCAGGCAGGCCGGGCGCCATCAGCACATCCGCGCCTGCCTTCTCATAGGCCTGAAGGCGTTTGATCGTATCATCGAGATCGGGCTTCCCGCAGAAGAAATTCTCGGCCCGCGCGGTCACCGTGAAGGGGAAAGGAAGCTTTCGTGCCGCCCCGACCGCTGCGGCAACACGTTCGGCAGCCTCCTCGATCGGAAAGAGGGGCCGGGCGGGGTCGCCGGTAGCATCCTCGATCGAGGCGCCGACAAGGCCCGCCCCGGCGGCGAGACGGAAGGTGGTTGCCACAGCTTCGGGCGAATCCGCGAACGCATGCTCGAGATCGGCAGAGACCGGAAGGTCGGTTGCCGCAGCGATCGCGCGCGCATTGGTGAGGGATTCATCACGGGTCATCGTGCCGTCACGCTTTCCAAGCACGCCGGCGGCAGCACCGCTCGAGGTTGCGAGCGCGACAAAGCCGAGCGCCGAAAGGATGCGCGCGGAGCCGGCATCCCACGCATTGGCGATGATGAAGGTGCCGGGTCCTTTATGCAGAGCGGCAAAACGTTCCGCTTTCTTGCTTTGGCTCACCGTCATGACGTTTCCCCATTTTCACTGGCCTGGATCGTTACGACTTCAGCAGCCGGGTGAGCGCCGCAAGGCGCGCGCGTGTGCCGGCATCGGCCTTGCCGTTGATGGTCTCCGCCCGCCAATGGCGCTGGAAAGCTGTGAGCACTGCGCCGAGAGCGGGATCCCAGCCCCCCTCCCCGGTCACGTCATAGCCGATCGTGGCGAGGGCGGCGCGGATCGGAGCGAGGCCGGATGCATCCGAGACGATGTCGGCAGCGCCGAGATCCTTTGTGCTTTCCGGAAAAAGCCCGATGCCATTCCGCGCGAGGAGAGGAAAATCGAAAAGCTCACCCGGGTCCTGCTTACGGTCAGGCGCGATATCGCTGTGCGCGACGACATTGCGGGCCTCAATCGGATGGCGGGCGAGAAGATCGCGGCAAAGCGCGATGACCGAGTCCATTTGGGTGGCTGGAAAGGGACGATACCCCCACTCATGGCCGGGGTTGACGATCTCGATCCCGATTGAGCGGGAATTGATGTCGGTGTGCCCGCGCCAGAAGGAGGGGCCGGCATGCCAGGCGCGGCGTTCGTCCGGCACGAGCTGCCAGAGCGCGCCATCCTCCTCGATCAGATAATGGGAGGAGACGCGCGCATCTTCGCAGCAAAGCCGATCGAGTGCCGCCTCGGCACTCTGCATGCCGGTATAGTGCAGGACCAGCGTATCGATGGGCGTGCCGGCGGGGCGTTCGTTGTGGTTGGGGCTCCGGCGCTGCTTCAAAGGTCGCTCCAAAAACTCGGTAACGCCATGAATTGGTTGCTCTTTCTCTTCATCTGCCCGGTTCTGCTCCACGCCATTGCCCATCGGTCACGTTGTGAAGATATCCAAGTCAGAACGACGCCGCCATCGCGGCCCTACGCATCCGCGGCGTGGACGGCGGCCGCGCGCCGCACTCCCCGTCCATTTCTTATTCCCATCTTGTTTTGCTGCGGTCTTATCCGATGGACTGAGGGGCCTCACGCCAACGGTGGATTCTTTTTCCTTAGAAACACTGCCCATTTCTGCATTCTCTTAGAGAAGGAAGATTCTTTTTCTGAAGAAAAGGAACAAAATGGCTTTTTCGTTTTTTTCTGACCAGAACGTGATGATTTTTGCTCATCACGCCCTGGTGTTCCTTTCTCGATCAATTTGATGGCCCCGCTTTGGCGGATCGCGAAGCGATCCATCAGAAGCCCTATTGATCTTGGTGTCGGCCCTGGATGACAAAAGAATAAAAAGTTCTCTGGCTTTTCTTTCAACAAAGAACAACTTCTCTTCTGCCTCTTCTACGTTTACCGTATGCGCGCCTTCGCCGCCGTCCGCGACCCTCGCGCCGTGGTGCTTTGCCGGCTCTGGATCAGCCGGGGGTCAATACCATCCCGTCATCTTGGAGGTTTTCGCTGCCGGGGAACCTGTGCCGCGCCACCATCAACGGCGCTTTCCCTGGGAATAACCGCCCGCACAGGGTGTTGTCCGCATGAGGCGGCAACGGGAGGACAGAATGTTGAGGCTTGCAGCGATCGGGGTCGTGATCGTCGTGCTCTTCGGGCTTGCCGGGTGTGCCACGGAGCCGGGGACTCTCGGCGGCACCCCTGCCCCCGCTTCGACGCACACGGGTGGAGGTGGAGGCGGATATTGAACTCAGCTCGTTGGCGGCGGAGCTCTATCGAAGCCGCGCTTTGAGGCACGCCCATGGCTTCCGGATGGCCGCGCGTCCCGACTGGGACGCTTCTGGTCATGGGGGGCGCAGCGGATCGGGGGAACACATGGGGACCAGAGCGGACCAAAAAGGGAAATGCCTTACAGGCCGCGCTCCCGTTTGATGCGGTCCCACGCGGCGTTGATGCGCGCCACCTTCTCGCTCGCCTTGATGATGAAATCCTCCGGCACGCCGCGGGCGGCCAGGCTGTCCGGATGGTTCTCGCGCATCAATTTGCGCCAGGTTGCGCGCACTTCGGCATCGGTTGCGGTGGATTTGAGGCCGAGCACGGCATAAGGATCGCCGGTCTCGGTCCCATGCCGGGGCGCGGTGCCGCGCGCGCGGTCCCAGGCAGCCGAATCGAGCTGGAACGCCCGGTGCACGCCGGCGAGAAAGGCTTCTTCCCGGGCGTTTGCCGGCCCGTCCGCGCGGGCGATGACGAAGAGCGCGGCAAGCACCTCCTCAAGCGTGCCGCGATTATCGGCGAAGGTCTGGGCGAGCTGCTCGGCGAACTCCTCATATCCGGACGCGCTTTCCCGCGCCTGGTCGAACAGGCGGCCGACCTGATGAACCGATTCGGGCGGGATGCGGAAGTGGCGCTTGAAGGCTTCAATCTCGGCGCGATTTACCGGGCCGTCACATTTGGCGAGCTTGGCCGCCAGCACGACGACCGAGATCGCAAAGACTTCCTCACGCCGGCCAAAAAGGGCGGCGATCCGGGCCGGGCCGAGCGGCGAGCGCCCGCCGCCAAAGGGGCCGCCGAACTGGCGTCCCATCTGGCGGCGCAGATCGCCGAGCGCGCCGGTATCCGCCGCATGGCCAAGTGCGGCGCCGACGACGAAGCCGAACGGCCCTCCCATGGCGAGGCCTGCCATCCCGCCGATGATCTTGCCCCAATATCCCATGCTGCCCTTGCCGCAGAGCTTTTCAGCGTAGCATGCGGCGGTTGAGCGCGGCAAAACCGGCGGGCTTCATCCGGTATTGCTGCCGGACCCTTGCCCCGGGCGGCTTGCCTCTCCATCCTCCGCGCCCTTCACGAGGCAACGGATGGGACAATGGCGGGATGGCAGTTTTGGATCGATCGCGGCGGCACCTTCACCGACATCGTCGCGCGCGATCCAGAGGGCCGGCTCACCGCGCGCAAGCTGCTGAGCGAGAATCCGCGCCAGTATCATGACGCGGCCCTTGCCGGCATCCGGGAGGTGCTGGGGCTTGCGCCCGGCATGCCGATCCCGCCCGGGGTGATCGCGGCGGTGAAGATGGGCACGACGGTCGCGACCAATGCGCTGCTCGAACGGCGCGGCGAACGAACCTTGCTTGTCGTCAATCATGGCTTCGCCGATGCCTTGCGCATCGGGAACCAGGCGCGGCCGCGCCTCTTCGATCTCGCGATCAAGCTCCCGACCATGCTCTACGAAGAGGTGATCGAGGTTGGGGGCAGGATCGGCGCGGATGGGGCCGAGATCGAGCCGCTCGACGAGGACGAGGCGCTGGCTACGCTGCGGCGCGTCCGCGCGCGGGGAATCGGCGCCTGCGCGATCGCGCTCATGCATGCCTGGAAATACCCGGCGCATGAAAAACGACTGGCCACGCTCGCCGAGAAGGCTGGCTTCACGCAGATCTCGGTGAGCCATCGCGTGAGCCCGCTCCTGAGGCTGATCCCGCGCGCTGACACCACCGTTGCTGATTCGTATCTTTCTCCTATCCTCGGCCGCTACGTGGCCAAGGTGGCGGCCGAGCTTGAGGGGACGAAGCTCTATTTCATGCAGTCGAACGGCGGACTGGCGGCGGCCGAAGCCTTCCAGGGCAAGGATGCCGTGCTCTCCGGGCCCGCCGCGGGCATTGTCGGGGCGGTGCGGACCGCCGGCATGGCCGGGTTCGAGCGGGTGATCACGTTCGACATGGGGGGCACCTCGACCGATGTCGCCCTCTATGCGGGGAGCTTCGAGCGAACCTTCGAGCGGGTGATCGCGGGGGTGAGGATCGCGGCGCCCATGCTCGCCATCAACACGGTGGCGGCGGGTGGCGGCTCGATCCTCGGTTTCGACGGCGCGCGACTGCGTGTCGGCCCGGAATCCGCGGGCGCCGATCCGGGCCCGGCTTCCTACCGCAAGGGCGGTCCGCTCACGGTGACGGATGCGAATGTCTGTCTCGGGCGGATCCAGCCGGCGCATTTCCCGGCGATCTTCGGGCCGGGCGGCGATGAGAGGCTCGATGCGGCGCTGGTGGCCGAGCGGTTTGCCAAGCTCGCCGCGGAGGTCGCAAAGAGCCTTGGCGAGGCGCCGCGCGAGCCGGCCGC
>DASZQO010000262.1:0-4201 GCA_035549615.1 Acetobacteraceae bacterium | reverse complement strand
CCGGCAATGGCCGGGCGCTTCATCCGAACCAGCGCGCGGCCATGGGCCTATGGCTGTGCGTGAAACCATTCCGGGGTCCGCAGAGAGCCGCTCATTCCCGGCCTACCGCGCACATCACGGCCCGCTATCATGGCGGGCCGGAAAATCAGCCCCATTCCCGCGGCTTACGAACCTTCCCGGCTGCACCAGCCAGTGATTGGTTTCCCACGTGACTCAGACCCCGGTGGTCCCGCCTCCGGCCACGCCGCTTTGGGCAAAAGCGCGGCGGCAGCCTGCCCCTACGCGGGGCGGGCGCGTTCGACCCGGCGCTTGAGGGCGCGCGCGGCTTCCGGCAGGCGCCGGTCCGGCGTGCCAAGCAGGAACGCGTCCAGCCCGCCCTTGTGCTCGATCGTCGAGAGGGCGCGTGCAGAAAGCCGGATCCGGACCATCTGGCCAAGGGTATCGGACAGCAGCGAGGCTTCCTGCAGGTTGGGCAGGAAGCGGCGGCGTGTCTTGTTGTTCGCGTGGCTGACATTGTTGCCGGTCAGCACGCGCTTGCCGGTAAGCTCACACATGCGCGACATCGGGGGTCCCCTCGAAGGAAGCGGGCTTATGGCGGAGCAACCCCCCTTCGTCAAGCAACCCGCCCGTCAAGCGACCGGCTCGGCGAGCGGCCCGTTTTCCCGCTCCACCGCCTGCAGCGCCCACATCCGCGCATAGAGCCCGCCGGCGGCGAGCAGGGTGGCATGGGTGCCGCGCTCGGCGATCCTGCCCTCGTCAAGCACCAGGATCTCGTCCGCGTCCACCACGGTCGAAAGCCGGTGCGCGATGATCAGGGTCGTCCGCCCCTGCTCGAGCGGACGCAGCGCCGCCACGATCTCCCGTTCGGTCGCCGTGTCGAGCGCGCTCGTCGCCTCATCGAGGATCAGGATGCGGGGATCCTTGAGGAGCGTGCGCGCGATCGCCACGCGCTGCTTCTCCCCGCCGGAAAGCTTGAGCCCTCGCTCCCCGACGAGGGTCGCATAGCCGTCCGGCAGACGACGCACGAAATCATCCACCTGGGCGAGCCGCGCGGCTGCTTCGATCTCCGCGTCATTGGCCGTGGGACGGCCATAGCCGATATTATAGCGGATGGTCTCGTTGAAGAGCACGGTATCCTGCGGCACGATCCCGAGCGCCGCGCGCAGGCTCTCCAGCGTCACGCAGCGAAGATCGGTTCCATCGATCAGGATCCGCCCCGCGGTCGGTTCGTAGAAACGAAAGAGCAGCCGCGTGATGGTCGATTTGCCTGATCCGGTCGGCCCGACGATCGCGAGCGTCCGGCCCGGCGGAACGGTGAAACTCACCCCGTGAAGGACCTCGCGTTCCGGCCCATAGCCAAACCGCACGCCTTCGAAGCTGACCTCACCCGCGAGCATGGCGGGCGGCGGCAGGGCTCGGGCGTCCGGGCGGTCGGCGATCTCCGGCGGCACCTCGAGCAAACGGAACATCTGCTCCATGTCGAGCAGCCCCTCGCGGATCTGGCGATAGACGAAGCCCAGGAAGTTGAGCGGCTGATAGAGCTGCAGGAGATAAGTGTTCACCAGGACGAACTTGCCGACCGTCATGGTGCCCGCCTGCACGCCCTTTGCCGCGAGGAGCATCACGAAGGCGACCCCGACCGCCACGATCGCCGCCTGGCCGCTGTTGAGTACGCTGAGTGTCACTTGCGAGCGCACCGCCGCGCGTGCGTAAGCCTTGAGCGATTGGTCGAAGCGCGCCGCCTCATACGCTTCATTGCCAAAATATTTGACGGTCTCGTGATTGATCAGGCTGTCGAGCGCCTTGTTCTTCGCCTCGTTGTCAGTCGCGTTCATCATCCGGCGGATGCGCAGCCGCATGCTGGTGAAAGCAATCGTGAAGCCGAGATAGCTGCCGACGGCGATGAGGGTGAGGAGCGCGAAGCGCCAATCGAAAATGCGCCAGAGCACAAGCGTCACCAGCAGCACCTCGAAAATGGTCGGCAGCACATTGAAAACCGCGAGCCTGAGGACATTCTCGACCCCGGTGGTGCCGCGGTCGATGGCGCGGCCGAGCGCGCCGGTCTGCCGCTCAAGATGGAAGCGGAGCGAGAGCCGATGCAGATGCTGAAACGTCTCGAGCGCGATCCGCCGCACCACCTGCTGCTGGACGCTGGCGAAGAGGCCGTCGCGCAGCTCGCCGAAGGCGGAGGAGCCGATGCGCAGCAGCGCATAGGCAATGACGAGCGCCACCGGCACGACGACGAACGCGCCCTTCCCTTTCGGGGCCAGCGTATCGACGCTCCTGGCATAGACGATGGGCACCAGCACGGTCGCGACCTTCGCCACGGCCAGCGCCAGGCCCGCCGCCATCACGCGCAATCGCGTCGGCAGGTCATGTTCCGGCCAGAGATAGCCGAGCAGGGTACGAATGCTCCCGAGGGAAATCCCCGAGCGTGATGATTTCTGATCATCCCGCCCTCGTTTTGTTCTCTCGATCAATGTCCTGGCCTTGACGAATTGTTCCGTGATTCCATCCGCTTCTTCCGCCAGAAGCCATGGTGGGCTGAAAGGAGAGGGGACGGACATCTCCGCGGATATAGGCACGACCGGCGCGAAGCGCATTCGGGGACGCGCCGGTCCTCTTGGGAATGGGAAGCGGCGAAACCACCTCGGCGGGTGATGCAAGACGACCTCCTCCGCCACATCGCCGCCTGCCACAATGCCCGCCTTCCCACAGCTCGCCGCCGCCTCTGGCTTGGCAGCGCTTCGGTGGGCTGGGTCGCGCCCGAAGCCCTTGGGGAAATTCAGGCCGTCGCGCCCCAGGCGGCTCGGCGGGAAGACGGCATCTTCGTTCCCGATGCCCCCTCGTTCGAGGCGATGGCCCGGGCCCTCGCCTGCGCTGGGCATGTGCGCTGGCGGGATGAGGCCTTCTCCGTCCGCGCTCACCCCGACCACCCCGAACTCGCCCGGCTCGATCGCGGGGCCCTGCCTTATCTCGGCGTCTGGTCCGAAGGCGTGCATGTCAATGGCCTCGTCCGGCGTTCGGATGGTCCCTGGCTGTGGGTCGCCGAGCGGGCGGCGGACAAATCGCTCGATCCCGGCAAGCTCGACCATCTCGTCGCCGGCGGAATCCCAGCCGGGCTTTCGCCCTGGGAGACGCTCGGCAAGGAAGCGGCCGAAGAGGCCGCGATTCCGCCCGCCCTGGCCCGGCAGGCGGTCGCAGTCGGCCGGATCTCCTACGCAATGGAGCGGCCGGAGGGCCTGCGGCGCGACCGGCTTCATTGCTATGATCTCTGGTTGCCCGAGGATTTTTCGCCTCAGCCGGCGGATGGCGAAGTCGCGGGCTTCGCGCTCTGGCCCCTGCCGCGCGTCCTCGCCGAGTTGCGCGGGACGGATCGCTTCAAATTCAATGTCGCCCTGGTGCTGATCGATCTCTTCCTCCGCCTCGGCCTGATCGATCCCGAGTGTGCCGAGGGCCGCGCCTTGCGTGCGGGTCTCGCAACACCGGCCTCCCTCTAAAGCCGATCGCGATCGGCTCTATGCGCGTTCGATTGAGGCGTCCTTGGTCCTTTGCGCGACCTTGGCGGCAAGCCGCTCAAGACCACGGTCCGTCACGCCGAGGGCCGCAAGCGCTGCTCTCGTCTGGGCGAAATAGGCGGCACAGCTGCCGAGTGGCCCGGCAGCGTGTGCCAGTATTGCCGCGATCTCATTCTCGGTGAGCGTGCCGACATAGAGCGCATGCGCCCGGTTGGCGACGAACGTGATCGCGCGGACGGGCGTGGCTCCGATCTGCGCCGTAACCCAACGCGCGCGATAGACTGCTCCCGACATCTCGCGCCGCCAGACGAGAAGAAGCTCCTCGCGCACATGCGGAGCGGCAATGCGGAAGGCGATGCCCCGGCAAGAGCCGCCGCGATCGAGCGCCATCATCAGCCCCGGCTGTTCCGGCGTGCCGCGTCCGAACGGCATCTCCAAACAGAAATGACGATGCCAGCCATAGAGGGTGGCGAGAGTTTGCCCGCTGAAATGAAAGGCCGGGTTCCACATCAGGGAGCCATAGCCGAACACGAAAGCATCCGTGCCGGGTGGATGCGCCGCAAGCATGGCATCGAGCGAAGCCTCGATCTCTTCATCGTTGCGCACAGAGAACCCCGGCAACCGGAGCGCGCGCAGCCTGGCAAGCAAGGACCCGTCTTCGAGCGCCGCGCGCGTGATCCGGG
>DASZQO010000261.1:0-13310 GCA_035549615.1 Acetobacteraceae bacterium | reverse complement strand
GCGGAGGCGCTGATTCGCCCGCTTTCGCTCGAGGGAGAAACCTATCTTTCCGTGCTGCCGCTGTCGCACAGCTATGAGCACACGGTCGGGCAGTTCTTTCTCACCTCCATTGGCGTCGAGGTCGTCTATGGGCGGGGGATCGAGCACCTCGCCGCCGATCTCGTGACGATCCGCCCCTCGCTCATCACGATCGTGCCACGCGTGCTCGAGGTGATCCGCGGCCGCATCCTCGGCCAACTGGCGCGGGGATCGCGATTCCGGCGCGCGCTTTTCGAACGCGCCCTGGCCAACGGACTCCTGCACCTCGATCGCCGTACGCTTCCGCCGCTGGCCCGGCTCGCGGAGCCGCTGCTCGACCGGCTGGTGCGGCGCAAGGTGCAGGCACGCTTCGGCGGCCGGCTCAAGCTCTTGGTCAGCGGCGGGGCGAGGCTCGATCCGGAGGTCGGGCGGTTCTTCCTGGCCCTCGGCGTGCCGCTCATCCAAGGATATGGGCAGACGGAGGCGGGGCCGGTGATCAGCGCCGCGCCCCCCGGCAGCGTGCGGATCGAGACGGTGGGGCCGCCGCTCGACGGGGTGAGGCTCTCCATCGCCGAGGATGGCGAGATCCTCGTGCAAGGCGAGCTCGTGATGCTCGGCTATTGGAACCAGCCGGAAGCGACTTCGCTCTGCCTCGCCGATGGCTGGCTGCATACCGGCGATATCGGCGTGCTGGATGCCGATGGATACTTGCGCATCACCGATCGCAAGAAGGACATCATCGTGCTCTCGGGCGGCGATAATATCTCGCCCGCGCGGATCGAGGGCATGCTGATGAACGAGCCGGAAATCTTCCAGGCGGTCGTCGCCGGCGATGGCGAGCCCTATCTCTCGGCGCTGCTCGTCGCTTCGGAAGACGCCGACGAAGCCGCGGTCGCGGCGGCGGTGCGGCGGGTGAATGCGCGTCTCTCGGTGATCGAGCGCATCCGCCGTCACCGGCTGGTGCCGCCTTTCACGCAGGAGAACGGCCTGCTGACACCGACCCAGAAGATCCGCCGCCATAGCGTGCTCAGCATGCACAAGGCGATGCTCGATGCCGCCTTGTAGGAGCCTGCCCGATGCGCGCGCGGGATTACATGCCGAGCGCGCGGCGATAGAGATCGAGCAGCGTTTCCTGCTCCTCAACCGCCTGGGGCTCCTGGCGGCGCAGCCGGATGAGCTGGCGCATCACCTTGACATCGAAGCCTGCCGACTTCGCTTCCATGTAGACATCGCGAATATCCGCGCCGAGCGCCTTGCGCTCCTCCTCAAGCCGCTCGATTCGCTCGACCAGGCTGCGCAGCCGGTCGGCCGCAATGCCGCCGGTGCCGGCACGCGGAGCCAAGGCGGCAGTGCCCGATGATGCCATGTGCCTCTCCTGCGGCAGGGGGACCGGGGGATAGCCGCGGCAGGCGGGCGGGTCAATCCGCCGCGCTGCGGCGCCGCATTCGCCAAAAACGAATTCGATAGCGCGATCCGTGGTCCACGCCGCCAACACCTTCCTTCTCATCTACGCCGCGCTGTTTCCGATCATCGATCCGGTCGGCAATGTTCCCTTCTTCGTCGCCGCCACGCTCGGCTGCACCGAGGCTGAGCGGCGTGCGCTGGCGTTCGAGGTGGCGCGCTATGGTTTCTTTCTTCTCGTCGGGTCGCTCTTTTTCGGCGCGAACGTGCTCGGGTTTTTTGGTGTCTCCCTGCCCGCGGTGCGGGTCGCGGGCGGGCTCGCGGTGAGCGCCTTCGGCTGGCGGCTGCTGGAGAGCGGAGGCTCGATCGATGGCGGACGCAACACCAGGACGCGCAGCAACGAGACAGGGCCGCCCGATGCCTTCTATCCGCTCACCATGCCGCTCACCGTTGGGCCGGGCTCAATCTCGGTTGCGATCACGCTCGGGGCCGAGCGCCCGCTCTTGCGCCAGGATCCGCTCGATCTCGCTTTCTTCGTGGCGACAGCGCTGGCGGCGATCGGCGCCCTCTCTGTCACGATCTATCTCTGCTACCGCTTTGCGGAGCGCACCGTCGCAATCCTCGGCGAGCGCGGCACCAACGTGATGCTGCGTCTTGCCGCCTTCATCATGCTTTGCATCGGCATCCAGATCATCTGGAGTGGTGTTTCTGCCGTTCTCAACCGCTGAGAGATTGCTCGCGAGAGATCGCAGCCCGGGCCTATCTTTTCTGGCCTTGATGGCGTGTGATCGCCTCGGCGATCAGCTGCCGTGCCTTGGCGGCGTCTCCCCAGCCTTCGACCTTGACCCACTTGCCTTCCTCGAGATCCTTATAGTGCTCGAAGAAATGGCGGATCTGGGCGAGCGTGATCGGGGGCAGGTCCGCAGCCTCGGCAATATGCGCATAGCGCTGGGTGAGCTTGGGCGAGGGCACGGCGATGACCTTCTCGTCCTTGCCATTCTCATCCACCATCATCAGCACGCCCACGGGGCGAACATTGATCACCGCTCCCGGCACGATCGGGCGCGTGTTCGCCACCAGCACGTCGATCGGATCGCCGTCCTCTGAAAGCGTATGCGGCACGAAGCCGTAATTTCCTGGATAGCGCATCGGCGTATAGAGGAAGCGGTCAACGACGAGCGTGCCCGCCGCCTTGTCCATCTCGTACTTGATCGGCTCGCCGCCGATCGGCACTTCGATGACGACATTCACGTCATCAGGCGGGTTCTTGCCGGTGGGAATGGCTTCCAGGCGCATGAGCTCTCCTGCTGAGGTCGGGCCGGGCGGGCATCCGCGTGAACGCGCGCAGCGCCGCCCACCCGCCCTGACGGAACATCAATACCGCGAGGGCGACCACGAAAAAGCCGTACGCGGCACGCGGCCATGAACGAAGCATGGTGCGCATCCCTCGGGTTTTCGTGACCTCATGATCATCCCGCCATGCCGTGGGTGCGTCAATTGGCGCCTCGCTTACGGAGAGGGGATGGCATCATCGAGCCCGAGCGCGCGCGCGGTCGCGATGATCGCCTCCCAGGTGCGAAGCTGAAGCGGGATGCCGCCGGCAAGGCGGGCGGCGCGCGTGCGCTGCTCGGGCTCGCCGGGGATCAGGATCTCTCCGCCTGCGACGGCGGGACGCGCGGATTTCACATAGGCCACGTAGTCGAGGACGGCTTCGGCGAAACGCGGCGCGCCGACGCCAGCCAGGGCGAGATAGATCGAGAGCATCCCGTTGGCGATGCGCCGGCCGGGGCCCTTTTCCTCCGGGCCGGAAGTACCGCCGCCGGTGAGGCAGCCGGCCAGAATCTCGCACATGAAGGCGAGGCCGGAGCCCTTGTGTTCCCCGAAAGCGCGGAGCGCGCCCGCGCCCATCGAAGGATTCCGCTCATAGGTTCCTTCGAGCGGTCCGTAAAGCGTTGCCGGATCCGCGGAAAGCCTGCCGTCCGGCGTGATCATCGCATCGGGCGGGACCGGCTTGCCGCCATTCGCGGCGACCAGGACCTTCCCCTCGGCAACCACCGAGGTCGCGAAATCGAGAATGAGCGGCGGGCCTTCCGGCATGGGAACGCCAATGCAGAAGGGATTGGTCGAGAAACGGCGATCGACGCCGCCGAAAGGAGCGACGAGCTCGCCATTAAATACGTTAACGAAATGAATGGAAATGAGGCCGGCGGCGGCAGCCCGCTCCGCCCAGTCGCCGATCCGGCCGGCATGGCCGGAATTGCGGAGCCCGACCACGGAGACGCCATTCTTCCGTGCCTTGGTGATCCCGAGATCGACGGCGAGTGGCGCGATGGTCTGGCCAAAGCCGAAATTGCCATCGACCAGCGCCTGGGTCGGCGTCTCGCTCACGATGGTGAGTGACTGCCCGGCCCGTACCTGGCCGAGCCGCAAATTCTCGACATAGCGGGGAACGCGGACGACGCCATGACTGTCATGCCCGGCGAGGTTGGCGCGGACGAGGGACTCGCTGATACCTTTCGCCTCGGCAAGCGCGCAGCCGGCGGCGCAAAAAATATGGGTGACGAACGTGGTCAACGTATCGACGGGGATGGTGTGGGTGGCGAAAGGCTGGTCCATGAGGCACGGCTCCGCGGTTTGGGCAGTTCTTTTGGGCGAGGCTGGAATGCAAGCGGCTCGGCGGCCGCCATGCCCGAGTGTGAGCCTGTGCACGGCGCCGGCCGATCTTCGCCGGTATAGAGGGCGCGCCTCGTCGGCGGCGGTCAATCCATGGACGGCAAAGACTTCGGCGCGGGCGTTGGCGGCGTTGGCTTGGCGCCCGAGTCACGCGGCGAAAACCGCTCGCTCCGCGAGCCGCTTTCCTTCGCGAGACTCGGGCAGCGGGACGAGGAACTGCCTGCCGGCTTTTGGTGAAAGCCGGCAGGTGCCTTTCAAGTGACGGGCCTTTCACGGAAAAGGATCTCTCAGGGCGTGGGATCTTTCGCTGCATTGGCGTTGCCGGAGCTGGGACAGGACGGGCCAGGGCTGGATGGAGATGGGAGCGGGTTGGGGAAAGGCGGGGCAGCGCCAGCGGGGCCGGTGATCTCCGCCGGTCTTCGCAGGCCGGGGGCATGACCACCGCGCCGCACCGCCTGCTTGCCCGCCTGCGCGAAACCATGGCTGGGAGCGCCGCGCCGCTCGCCGCGCTGCCGTCTCTGATCGCCGCCGAGCTCGGGAGCGAGGTCTGCTCGATCTACACGCTGCGGCCGGGCGAGATTCTCGAACTCGTGGCAACGGTCGGGTTGACGCCCTCTGCCGTCGGGCGGACGCGGCTGCGCGTGGGCGAGGGGGTGGTCGGGCTGGTCGCGGCGACAGGGCTGCCGCTCAACCTGCCGGATGCGCAGAACCATCCCGCCTTCGCCTACCGGCCCGAGACCGGCGAGGAGCCCTATGCCTCGATGCTGGCGGTGCCGGTGCGCCGGGCCGGCCAGTTGCGGGGCGTGCTGGTGGTGCAGAATCGCCTGCCACGGCTCTTCGCGCAGGATGAGGCGGACGCGCTGGAAACGGTGGCGATGCTGCTCGCCGAGCTGCTGCCCAATGGGCGGGATGCCGCGCCGCCGGAGGAGGGGTTTGGAGCGGCGCTCTCGCGCCGCTTCGCCGCCACCCCGCTCGCGCCGGGCCTCGTCATCGGCACTGTCCTGCGGCGCGGCGTGCTTCCCCAGCCGGCACGGCTGCTCGCGGAGGATATCGTGGCCGAGCAGGCGCGGCTGGAGAAAGCCTGGCGGGCGATGCACCAGCGCCTGGATGCCCTGCTGGCCGACCGGCTGCCGGAGCCGGGCGCGCCGCGCGAGGTTCTGGAGGCGTACCGGCTGGTCGCCGCGGATGCCGGCTGGTTCGAGCGGATGGCGACGGCGGTGAAAGGCGGGCTGACGGCGGAGGCGGCGGTGCACCGGGTGGCGGTTGATCTCCGCCGGCGCATGCGCCGGCTGGGCGATCCCTATCTGCGCGAGCGGCTCGCCGACCTCGAGGATCTCGCCGGCCGGCTGCTTGACGCGCTCGGCACCTCCCTCACACCGAGTGTGCTGCCGCCGGGGACGATCCTGCTCGCCCGCCGGCTTGGCGCGGCCGAGCTCATCGACTGGCACGCGCGGGGCGTGATCGGGCTGGTGGTGGAGGAGGGAACGCCGCACGGCCATGCCGCGATCCTTGCCCGGGCGCTCTGCCTGCCGGCGCTCGGCGGCGCGCAGGGCCTCATCGAGACGGCGAATGACGGCGAGGAGGCGGTGCTCGACGCCGATGAGGGGCGGATGATCCTTCGCCCGGAACTCGACGTGACGCAGAGCTACCGCACGGCGATGGCCGCCCGCACGGAGCAGCAGACGGTGCTGCTCGCCTGGCGCAAGCGGGCGGCGGCGACCGCCGACGGCATCCGGCTTCGCCTGATGCTGAATCTCGGCCTGCCGCGCGAGATCGAGCAGCTCGCGGCGACCGGGGCGGACGGGGTCGGCCTCTTTCGCACCGAGATCGCGATGATGGCGGCCGGGGCAGTGCCGGACGTGGCGGAGCAGGCGGCGATCTATGCCCGGGTGCTGGACGCCGCGGCAGGATCGGAGCTCGTCTTCCGCACCCTCGATCTCGGCAGCGACAAGCTCCTGCCGGGCGCTCCGCCGCCGGTGGAGAGCAACCCGGCCATGGGCTGGCGCAGCCTCAGGGTCGGGCTCGACCGGCCGGCGGTGCTGCGGCGGCAGCTCAGGGCACTGCTGCTCGCCGCCGATGGGCGGCCGCTCTCGGTGATGTTCCCGATGGTGGCGACCGTCGAGGAGTTTCAGGCCGCCCGCGCCTTGCTCGAGGCGGAGCTGGCGCGGATCGGCCGCAAGCCGGAACGGCTCAGCGTGGGCACGATGCTCGAGGTGCCGGCGCTGCTGTGGCAGATTCCGGGGCTCCTTGCCGCGGTGGATTTCATCTCGGTCGGCACCAACGACCTGATGCAGTTTCTCTTTGCGGCGGACCGCACCGCGCCCGGCATTGCCGGCCGCTATGACGTGCTCTCCGCGCCGGTTCTCGATCTCCTCGAAACCCTGGCCGAGCAAGCCGAAGCGGCGGGGGTGGCGCTCTCGGTGTGCGGGGATGCGGCGGGCGACCCGGTGGTGGCCCTCACGCTGGCCGCCCTCGGGATCACGACGCTTTCGATGTCCGCCCAGGCGTTGCTGCCGCTCAAGGCCTGGATGGCGCGGATGGATCTCGCCTCCTTCCGGCCGGTGCTCGGCTCCATCCGCAGGGCGGCCACCGGCGGCGCCTCGCTCCGCGAGACGATTGCGGCCTGGATGCGCGAGCAGAACCCGGAGGTGACGCCAGGGGAGACGGCGGCGGAGACCGCGGCGGAGACGGCGGACGGCGGGGGCGGTGAGCGGCGCATTTGACGCTGAGCGTAACGAAGCGGCCGGCAAGGTTGGCAAGATGCAGGAATTTAGGCTAAATTACGCGTGAGCCACGCTTGGTCTGCGGCTCGCGCTTGATAGCTGCCGATCGATCATGGATCGGCCACGGAGACCGGACCCGTGTTGCACGAGCGAAAGGCTAGACTGGCGGAGGGGCATGCGATCATGTCGTCCGCGCAGAACGATGTCTCGTCGGCGCCAGGGCCTTCGCCCAGGCGGGGATCTGCGCGCGCATCCGGTGTCGGAGCGGAGTTGCGCGACGCGCGGGCGCTGCGAGGCTGGGATCTTGAGGCGCTGGCGGAGAGCCTGCGCATCCGTGCCTCCTATCTCAAGGCCATCGAGGATGGGCGGGTCAGCGAGCTGCCGGGGAATGCCTATGCGCTCGGGTTCCTCCGCACCTACGCGAGCGCCCTCGGCCTCGACCCAGACGATATCACCCGCCGTTTCCGCGCCGAGGTCGCCGAGGTGAATGCCAGGACGGAGCTGACCTTCCCCGCGCCGGTGCCGGACCGGGGCGTGCCGGCGGGGGTGGTTGTGCTGCTCGGACTGGTGCTTGCGGTCGGCGCCTATGTCGGCTGGTACAGCCTGGCCGATCACGCGGCGGCGCCGAACCCGGTGGGCCCGGTGCCAGAGCGGCTGGCGCGGCTCGCCGACCCGACGGCGCTCGCCCCCCCGCATATCGTGCCGGCTCCTTCGTCAGCTCCTAAGCCCGCGCCGGCGCCGGCGAGCGCACCTGCCGCTGCGCCGATTGCCGCGATGGGCGGCGCACTCGGTCCGAAAGCGACCCCGGCCGTCACAGCGAGTCCTTCCCCGGCAGGAGCGCCGGAAGCGATCGCAACCGCCGGAAAAGCGCCGGCGGCCGCGCTCGCGAGCGTGTCCGGTGCTGTCGCCGGGCCCATTTCCCCGCCGGCTCCGAACGAAGCGGCGTCACCGGCGGCTGTCCCCGCTTCGTCCGCGTCGATGGCGTCGAATGCGGCGCTGGAGGCGGTCTCGTCGCTGGCGCCTCCGGCCAATGCCGCGGTCCGGCCGGCTCAGCCGCCCGGGACGATCACCGTGCTGGCGACCGCCGCCGCCTGGATCGAGGTCCGGGATTCCACCGGCGCCGTCGTCTTCACCAAGCTCATGCAGCCGGGCGAGTCCTGGACGGTGCCGCGGCGCGCCGGCCTCGTGCTCACCACGGGCAATGCCGGCGGCACTGAGCTCTTGGTCGATGGGCGGCCCGCGCCGCCACTCGGCAGCCCGGGCATGGTCGTGCGCGACCAGCCGCTCGATGCCGCGCTGATCAAGGCGGGCGCGCTGCCGGCCCAGATTGCCGCGGCCGCTTCGGGCACCCCCGCTTATGTGCCGGCCTCCGTCCACGCATCGCAGAGCAGCGACACCACGCAATGAATTATCGTCCCTATCAGCATATCGAGCGCCGGCGTTCGCGGCAGATTCATGTCGGCCCCGTTCCGGTGGGCGGCGATGCCCCGATCAGCGTGCAGACCATGACCAACACGCTGACCACGGATGTGCCGGCCACGGTCGCGCAGATTCGCCGTGCCCAGAGCGCAGGGGCCGATATCGTGCGGGTTTCCTGCCCGGACCAGGAGAGCGCGCTTGCGCTCAAGGACATCGTGCGCGCGGTGGATGTGCCGATCGTCGCCGACATCCATTTCCATTACCGCCGCGCGATCGAGGCGGCGGAGAGCGGGGCGGCGTGCTTGCGCATCAACCCCGGCAATATCGGCAGCAATGAGCGGGTGAAGGAGGTCATCAAGGCCGCCCGCGACCATGGCTGCTCGATGCGCATCGGCGTCAATGCCGGCTCGCTCGAGAAGCATCTGCTTGAGAAGTACGGCGAGCCCAATCCGGACGCGCTTGTCGAAAGCGCTCTTGAACACGCGAAAATTCTTCAGGACAACGATTTTCACGAATTCAAGATCAGCGTCAAAGCCTCCGACGTGTTCCTGGCGGTCGCCGCCTACCAGCAGCTCGCCGAGGTCTGCGACCATCCGCTGCATATCGGCATCACCGAGGCCGGCGGACGGCGCACTGGCACCGTGAAATCGGCGATCGGGCTCGGCAACCTGCTCTGGGCCGGCATTGGCGATACCATCCGCGTCTCCCTTTCGTCCGAGCCGGAGGAGGAGGTGCGGGTCGGCTGGGAGATGCTGAAGGCGCTCGGCATCCGCCATCGCGGCGTGCGCATCATCTCCTGCCCTTCCTGCGCGCGGCAGGGCTTCAATGTGATCGAAACGGTCTCGGCGCTCGAGGAGCGGCTTGCCCATATCGAGACGCCGATCACGCTCTCGATCATCGGCTGTGTCGTCAACGGTCCCGGCGAGGCTTTGATGACCGATCTCGGCGTGACCGGAGGCGGGGCGGGACGGCATATGATCTACCGCGCCGGCAAGACCGACCATACCATTCCCGCCGAGCAGATGATCGATCATATCGTCGCGCTGGTGGAGGCGAAAGCGGCCGAGCTTGCCGCGCTGAAGCCGGCGGCGGAATAACGCGGCCCGGAAGAGAAGAGGACCGCGCAGTTTCCTTCACGCATTTTTCCGCTTCGGATTTGCTGCGGTTGCGTCATGTCCTGAGACTGTGACGATCCGCTTGTATCCGCGGGCCGTGCCGGATTAGCCTTTCATCAAGACAGGTCCTTCAAGATTCGCATGCGCGGTCATGATGGCCTGTCCGCATCGGCAGAAAAGGGCAATCCGTTTCTGCGCCTGCTTCTGCGCCTGCCTGGCCCTCGGTTATTGTTTTATCGCGTGATGGAGACCTTCGGTGATTCCACCCACGGTCATCACGCTCTAGGGGAGGAAAAATCGTGGAAAGCAAGTTCGGAAATCCGGCACCGCTCGGGCTGATCGGATTCGCCAGCACGACTTGGCTGCTCAGCATGATCAATGCCGGATGGGCCAGCGCGGACGGGCTCGGCGTCGTCCTTGCCATGGCGATCGCCTATGGTGGAACCGCGCAATCCCTGGCTGGGATTCTCGCCTATATCCGCGGCAATACCTTCGCCACCGTCGCGTTCCTGAGCTATGGCGCGTTCTGGTGGTCGTTCTTCCTGTTCCTCAAGTTTTTCGTGGGCAAGACGCCCGAGCCTTTCGTCGGATGGTATCTGTTCGTCTGGGGCGTCTTCACCTTCTACATGTGGATCGCTTCGTTCCGCCACAACATGGTGCTCCAGCTCGTGTTCCTCACGCTCTGGATCACGTTCCTCCTGCTCGCCATTGGCAAATGGTTCGGCGCCGAATTCATCGGCACGCTCGGTGGTTATCTGGGCCTTGTCTGCGCCCTGCTCGCGGCCTACCTCTCCGCGGCCGAGGTGATCAATGGCGATTATCAGCGCGAGGTTCTTCCGGTCGGCCCGTACGTTGCGAAGCCCGACGTTCTGACCGCCTGACGGAAGGCTCCAGGGGGCGGTTCGCCGCCCCCGGAGCTGCCCCACTCCCCTTACCCGCCCCTCTCCGTTCCATTCCTTTCCAGGAAGGGCAGGGGTGACTCTTGCCGGATGGCCGCCTCACGGGCAGGATGGCGCCTCGCCGGGGGTCGCTCCCGGGCGATGCGGCTTGCCCGCCTCGGGCGGGGCCGTCGTCGTCATCATCGCGCAGGAACACCTATCCCCAACATGCACACCGCCCTTTCATCGAGCGGCATTCGCTTATCCGCGCGAGCGGCATCATGAGTCCGATCCAACCCATCCGTGGCACGCGTGACTTGATCGGGGAGGATCTTCGCCGACACCGCCATGTCATCGAGACGGCACGCCGCATTGCCGAGACCGCCGGATTCGAGGAGTGGGCAACGCCGATCTTCGAGGACACGCGCGTCTTCGCCCGTACGCTCGGCGAAACCTCGGATGTCGTGACGAAGGAGATGTACACTTTCACCGATCGTTCCGGTGAGAGCCTGACGCTGCGCCCGGAGGCGACCGCAGGCATCTGCCGCGCCCTCGTCTCCAACGGGCTCACCCAGTCCCTGCCGCAGAAAATCTTCTATGCCGGGCCGATGTTCCGCTATGAGCGACCGCAGAAGGGCCGCTATCGCCAGTTCCACCAGATCGATATCGAGCTGATTGGGCCTGCCCACCCGCTGGCCGATGCCGAAGTGATCGCCTGCGGCTTCGCGATTCTCGAAGCCCTCGGCGTTGCCGGCGAAACGACGCTCGAGATCAATACGCTCGGCGATGCCGAGAGCAGGGCTGCCTATCGTGCGGCCCTCGTTGCCTATTTCACCACGCACGAAGCGGGGCTCTCGGCGGAGAGCCGGGCGCGGCTCGCGCGCAATCCGCTGCGCATCCTCGATTCCAAGGAGTCGGCCGACCGCGAGATCGTGGCCGAGGCGCCCGAGATCGGGCCCTATCTCACCACGGCGGCGGCTTCGTTTTACGAGGGCGTGAAAGAGGGGCTCGCCCGCTTCGGTGTGCCCTTTCGCGAGAATCCGCGGATCGTCCGCGGGCTCGACTATTATGGCCACACCGCCTTCGAGTTCGTCACCACCCGTCTCGGCGCGCAGGGCACGGTGATGGGCGGTGGGCGCTATGAAGGGCTGGTCGCGGAGATGGGCGGGCCGCCGACCCCGGCCGTGGGCTGGGCGGCGGGGATCGAGCGGCTGGCGATGCTGCTCGCGGGCGTGCCGGAAAGTCCGTCCCCGGTGGCCGTGATCCCGGTCTCCATGGCGGTGGAAGCTGCGGCGATCGATATTCTTCGCCGCCTGCGCGCGGCGGGCATCCGCGCCGAGATGGAATACCACGGCAATCTGCGCCGACGCATGGAGCGGGCCAATCGCATCGGGGCGCGGGCGGCGGTGATCATCGGCGAGGATGAGCTTGCGCGCCAAACCGTGCAGCTCAAAGACCTTGCCAGCGGCGCCCAGGACGAGGTGCCGGTGACGGAGCTTGTCGGCCGTCTCTCATGAGCTTCTCCGCCCGGCTTGACCGCATCCTGGCCCGCAGCGCCATGCTGAAGGCCGAGCTTGCCGCTGGCCATGTCGGGGAGAGCTCGGTGCGCGCGGCGCGTGAGCTTGCCGAGCTTGATCCAGTGATCGCCCGGATCGAGGCGCTGCGGGAGGCCGAGCGCGCGCGCGCCGAAGCCGAGGCGCTGCGCGCAGACCCCGAGCTTGCGGAGCTTGCCGAGAGCGAGCTTGCCACGCTGCGCGAACGGATTCCGCTTCTCGAGCGCGAGCTTCGCCTCGCTTTGCTGCCGCGGGACGCTGCGGACGAACGAAGCGCCATTCTAGAGATCAGGCCGGCCGCGGGGGGCGAGGAAGCGGCGCTCTTCGCCGCGGTGCTGTTCGCGATGTACCGCCGCTATGCGGAGTCGCGGCATTGGCGCTTCGAAGTCTTGAGCGCGATTCCGAGCGATCTCGATGGGCTTCGCGAAGGGATCGCCGAGATCACCGGGCGGGACGTGTTTGCGCGCCTCAAGTTCGAATCGGGCGTGCACCGCGTGCAGCGCGTGCCAGAGACGGAGAGCCAGGGGCGCATTCACACCTCGACCGTGACAGTGGCGGTGCTGCCGGAGGCGGAGGAGGTGGATGTGGCCGTCAACGACGCCGATCTGCGCATCGATGTCTTTCGCGCCTCCGGCGCCGGCGGCCAGCATGTCAACAAGACGGAGAGCGCGGTGCGCGTGACGCACCTGCCAACCGGCATCACCGTTTCGATGCAGGAGGAGAAGAGCCAGCACAAGAACCGTGCGAAGGCGATGAAGATCCTGCGCGCGCGGCTCTATGAGCGGAACCGAGCGGAGCTTGCGGCGAGCCGCGCGGCTGATCGCCGCGCGCAGGTCGGCACCGGCGATCGCTCGGAACGCATCCGCACCTATAATTTTCCCCAAGGAAGGGTGACGGACCACCGCATCGGGCTCACGCTCTATAAGCTCGACCGGGTGCTCGAAGGCGACCTCGATCCGCTGATCGATCCACTCATCGCCGAGGATCAGGCCGCGCGCCTCGCGGCCGAGCAGGAGTGAGTGCAGCCAGAGCGCGTTCCGTCTTATCACCGGCCGGTGACACTCTTGGGCGAAATCACCCGCTCCGGAACAACGGTGTTGGCGATCATCTCGCCGAACGGCCCGGAATGGTGCCCGCCCGTGGGCACGCCGGCCGGATGCTGCAATGGCAGACGCGGCAGAACCAGCTCCGCGAAGCGGTAAGCCTCTTCCAGATGCGGATAGCCGCTCATGATGAAGTGATCGATGCCGAGTGCCATATAGTCGCGCATCCGCTTGGCGACCGTCTCCGCATCGCCGACCAGCGCCGTGCCCGCGCCGCCTCTCACGAGCCCGACGCCCGCCCAGAGATTCGGACTGATCTCGAGCCTGTCCCGCCGTCCGTTATGCAGCGCCATCATGCGCCGCTGGCCGACTGAATCCATCCGGGCGAAGATTTTCTGTGCCGTGCCGATCGCCCCGTCATCGACATTGCGGATCAGTTCCTCGGCCGCCCGCCAGGCTTCCGCCTCCGTCTCGCGCACGATCACGT
>DASZQO010000260.1:0-6389 GCA_035549615.1 Acetobacteraceae bacterium | reverse complement strand
TGGAGATCGTGCCGATCGCGCGGCCGGTGCCCGGCCTTCTCGCCGCGATCGCGGGGCCGCTTGCCGCATTCAACAAGCCCCAAGCCGGCCCGGCGAATCCACGGCCGCTTGTGCTGGCGCTGCAGCACAAGCCCGGCGGCGAGACCATCGGTGGCCTTGTGGGTGAGACGATCTATCGCTGGCTCGCGATCCAGAGTCTCTACGTGCCGCCGGAGCTCCGCGGCCATGGGATCGGAACGGTCCTTCTTCGTCGCGCCGAGGCGGAAGCAAAAGCCCGCTTCTGCATTGGCATCGTCGTCAACACCTTCAGCTTCCAAGCCCGCCCTTTCTATGAACGGATGGGATTCGTGCATTTCGGCACGCTTGAGGATTGTCCCCCCGGCCATCGCTGCTTCTATCTCGCCAAGCGCATCGCGGCGTAATATCTACGCCGTAGGATCGGGCACCGGTAGGGTCTCTCGGCTGCCCTGGCACGCAACTTGCTATTTGCGGCGCGGGCCGGGAGAATATGACCATTGTCTGGGGCAAGAGCCGGCATGGAGACCAAGGCGACAAGCAGTGCCGAAAAGGAAGGCTTCGCACCCTTCGGTGAATGGCGAACCTGGTATCGGATCACTGGCACGCGGGACCCGGCTGTGCCCGGGCAAGCGAAGCCTCCGCTCGTCGTGCTGCATGGGGGGCCTGGCTGCACGCATGACTATGTGGACAGCTTCAGGCTGCTTGCCGAAGGGGGCCGGGCCGTCATCCATTACGACCAGATCGGGAACGGGCGTTCAACTCACCTGCGGGACAAGGGGCCGGAATTCTGGACGGTCGCGCTCTTCCTCGCCGAGCTTGACAACCTGCTCGCCCATCTCGGCATCGCGGGCTCGTACCATCTGCTCGGCCAATCCTGGGGCGGCATGCTCGCCGCCGAGCACGCGGTACGCCGCCCACCCGGGCTCCGCGCGCTGGTGATTGCCAATTCACCGGCCTCGATGGCTCTCTGGATCGCAGAAGCGAATCGGCTCCGCGCCGATCTGCCCGCAGAGGTGCGGGCCGTCCTGCTCAAGCATGAGGCAGAGGGGACGGTGGATTCGTCTGAATATAAGGCAGCGGCACAGTTGTTCTATGATCGTCATGTCTGCCGCGTGGTGCCGAATCCGCCGGAAGTAGCCCGCACTTTCGATGCGATCGCCGAAGATCCGACCGTCTATCACACGATGAACGGGCCCACCGAATTCCATGTCGTTGGCACGCTCAAGGGGTGGAGCATCATCGACCGGCTGGACCGCATCAGCGTGCCGACGCTTCTCATCTCCGGCCGCCATGACGAGGCGACGGCGGCGGTGGTGCGGCCTTACGCCGAGCGGATTCCCGATGTCCGCTGGGAAATCTTCGAGCATTCGAGCCATATGCCGCATGTCGAGGAGACCGCGCGCTGCATGCGGGTGGTCGGCGATTTCCTCGCCGCGCATGACCGCAAGAAATGACCCGCATTCCGCAGGGAAGGAGGCTCACGATGAGATTATTCCGGAAATTGCTCAAGGCGCCCGCCCTCGCCGCGGCGCTCGTTCTGGGTTCCCTCCCGGCGATCGCTGCGCCGAGCGGCCCGCATTATGGCGGCACGCTCAGGCTGGTCGCGGCCGCGGCCGAAGGCACGATGGACCCTCAGGTCAACTACACGCTGAAATACTGGCAGCTCTTCCCCATTCTTTATGATGGGCTGGTCACCTTCCAGAAGGCCGGTGGCACGGACGCCTTCAAGATCGTGCCCGACCTCGCCGTCTCGATCCCGACACCGACGGATGGCGGCAAGACCTATCGCTTCACATTGCGGAAGGGCATTCGCTTCTCCAACGGCCAGACTCTGACGGCGGACGACGTGCGCGCGACCTTCGTGCGGATGTTCAAGGTGCTCAATCCGAATGCCGGCACCTGGTACAACGTGATCGAGGGCGGAGATGCGTGCGTGAAGACGCCGGCGAGCTGCACCTTGCCCGGCGTGGTCGCCGATGACGCGGCCGGCACCGTCACCTTCCACCTCGTGCATCCGGATTCGGAGTTTCTCGATCAGCTTGCCGTTCCGTTCGGCTCGATCGTGCCGGCGAGCACGCCGGCCAAGGACATGGGCACGACGCCGATCCCCGGCAGCGGCGCCTACATGATCAAGAGCTATGATCCGAACAAGGGCATGGTGCTGGTTCGCAATCCCTATTTCAAGCAATGGAGCGCGGCCGCCCAGCCATGGGGATATGTCGATGAGATCGACTACAATTTCGGCCTGACGCCTGACGCGCAGGTCACCGCGGTGGAGAATGGCCAGGATGATTGGTCGTTCGACAATATCCCGCTCGATCGGCTCAATGAGATCGCGACCCGCTATCCGCAGCAGCTGCACCTCAATCCGCTGCTCGCCTATTTCTACCTGACGCTGAATGTGAATTTGCCGCCATTCAACAGCCTTGCCGCGCGGCAGGCGGTTGCCTATGCCCTCAACCGTGGCGATCTCGTGAAGCTTTATGGTGGCCCGGCGCTCGCGACACCCTCCTGCCAGGTGCTGCCGCCCGGCATGCCCGGCTATGTGGCCTATTGTCCCTATACCCAGAATCCCGGCCCCAGATGGACGGCGCCGGATATGGCAAAAGCCAAGGAATTGATGGCGAAATCCGGAACCGCCGGGCAATCGGTGACGGTCATCACCCAGACGATCGATCCCTATCGCGCGATGGGGGTCTATGTGCAGAGCCTGCTCAACCAGCTTGGCTACAAGGCCTCGGTCAAGGCCATTTCGCCGGATATCGAGTTTACCTATCTGCAGAACACCAAGAACAAGGTGCAGATCGGCATAACCGACTGGTATCAGGATTATCCCGCGCCATCGGACTTCCTCAATGTTCTCTATAGCTGCGCTAACTTCCATCCCGGCTCCGATACCTCGATCAACATGCCGGGCTTTTGCGACCCTTCGATCGACAAGATGATGCAGCAGGCGATGACCCTCTCCCTCACCGATGAAGCTGGGGCGAACAAGATCTGGGCGCAGGTGGATCAAAAGATTACCGACGCCTCGCCCACCGTGACGATGCTCAACCCGAAACATGCGGATTTCGTTTCGAAGCGGCTCGGGAACTTCGTCTTCAGCGGCCAGACCTACTTCCAGCCGGAGCTGGCCTGGGTGAAGTAGCTTCGTGTCCGGCGCAGAACCAACCTACGCAGAGGCCGGGTGGGACGAGCGGGTCGCGCTCGCCCCGCCTGCCCTCGGCTACTGGGCGGGCGCGTTTCGCAAGCTCCTCCGCAAGCCGAGCGCGCTCCTTTCCTTTGCCTTCCTCGTGCTGATCGTCTTTTCCTGCATGGCGGCGCCCTATTATGCGCGCGATGTCTCGCGCACGGATCCCTTCGCCACCAATGTCGGCGGAACAACGATGGTGCACGGCAAAAGCGTCGATGTCCTGCAGCAGGCAACCAACGGGCTCGGCCTCGGGCTCACGCCCATCGGCCCGCTTTGGCGTTTCGGGCCCTATGCGCTCGGCGCTGACGACCAAGGGCGGGATGTCGCGGCACGCCTGCTCTATGGCGGGCGGAACTCGCTCCTGATCGGCGCCGCCTCAACCGCCATCTGCCTCGTGCTCGCGACGATCACCGGGCTCATCGCCGGATTCTTCGGCGGGATCGTCGATCGGGTGATCTCGGTCTTTCTCGATATTCTCTGGGCATTTCCGATCTATCTCCTGGCGATCTCGCTTTCGATCGTGCTCATCAACCAGAGCATCGGGATCGGACCGTTGCAGCTCACCGGCAACAGCCTCCTCCTGCCGATCCTGATCATCGGCGTCGTCTATGTGCCCTATGTCGCAAGACCGATCCGCGGCCAGGTGCTGAGCCTGCGCAACAGCGAATTCGTGCTCGCGGCGCGTGGTCTCGGCGTGCCCGGCTTGCGCATTCTCTGGCGCGACATCCTGCCGAACGTGTTCAGCACCGTCATCGTCTTCGCGCCGCTGATGATGGCGCTCAATATCCTGACCGAAGCGGCGCTCTCCTTCCTCTCGGTCGGCGTGCAGCCGCCGGCCGCGAGCTGGGGCACCATCATCCATGATGGAGAGGCGCTGCTCTACACGCAGCCCACCGTCGCGATCGCCCCGGGGATGGCGATCGTGCTCACCGTGCTCGCGCTCAACATCCTGGGTGACGGGCTGAGAGACGCCCTCGATCCTCGCGCCAAGCTGCGTGTGGGATAGCGGGCGCGGAAGAATGATGAAGGCTGAATCGAGATGATTCTGATTGAAGGCCAGGGGCTCTGCCCTTGCCCGGGCCCCCAGCGCACAAGCGCGTTGGAAGCCCGCCCCCCGCTCAGGACGGAGCCCTTGGAACCCATCCGCGCTGCGCGGCGAGGCAAGGCAAAGCCGCGCCGCGAAAATGGATTGCAAAGGCTTCGCCCTTGCCGGGGGACGAGGGGACAGCGTCCCCTGGTCCCATCCCTCTAGCATGTTTACCTTCATCGTCCGTCGTCTTCTGCACATGCTGCTCGTGCTGGTGGGCATCAGCGCGATGGTGTTCCTGATCTTCTTCGCAACGCCGGGCGCCGATCCGGCGGCACGGATTGCCGGGCGCAATGCCACGCCGGACACGGTCGCCGCCGTACGCAAGGAGTTCGGCCTCGATAAGCCCTTGCCTGTTCAATACGTTCTGATGATGGATCATCTCCTCGTCACCCGCGATCTGACCTCCTTCGTCAATCGCGGTGAGAAGATCGTGCCGGAGATCGAAGAGGCCGCGCCGGTCACGCTCTCGCTCGTGCTCGGCGCGGCGGCGATCTGGGTGGTTCTCGGCGTGCTGGTCGGCGTGGTTGCCGCCGCCTTCAAGGATACGGTGATTGATCGCGGCCTGATGGTGGCGAGCCTCATCGGCGTCTCGATGCCGGTCTTCTGGCTGGGGGAGGTCGTAAACCTGCTGACGCAGAGCCGCCTGCACGGCACGTTTCTTTTCTCCTGGGTGCCGGCGCTCGGCTATGTGCCGCTCAGCATGAACCCGCTCGGCTGGTTTGCCGCGCTGCTGCTGCCCTGGATCACGCTCGCCGTGCTCTATGTCGGCATCTATGGCCGTGTCCTGCGGGCGAACCTGATCGAGGCGTTGAGCGAGGATTATATCCGCACCGCCCGCGCGAAAGGACTTTCGGACTGGCAGGTGCTGACGCGGCATGCGCTGCGCTGCTCGCTCATTAGCTTTGTCACCATGTTCGGCCTCGATTTCGGGGCCCTGGTGGGCGGCGGCGCGCTGCTCACCGAAGTGGTGTTCGGCCTGCAGGGGGTGGGCGCGCTCACCTATCGTGCGCTTGAGGATCTCGACCTGCCGATGATCATGGCAACCGTGATCTATGCCTCGTTCTTCGTCGTCGTCTCCAACGCCGCCGTGGATATTCTCTATGCGGCGATCGATCCACGGGTGCGCGAACGGTGAGCGGCGATGCAGAGGCGCCCATCCTCGAAGTGCGCGATCTCGCAATCTCCTTCCGCACCGAGCGCGGCCTCATCCGCGCGGTGGACGGTGTTTCGCTGACACTGAACGCGCGCGAGATTCTGAGCATCGTCGGCGAATCCGGCTCCGGAAAGACGCTGACAGTGCTTTCCGTGATGGGGCTGGTTCACAGCCCGAACGCGATTGTCGAAGGCTCGATCCGTTTCCGCGGGCGCGAGCTGGTCGGGCTTCCGGATCGCGAGATGCGCCGCATTCGCGGCGGCGCGATCGCGATGATCTTCCAGAACCCGATGACGGCGCTCACGCCGGTCTATACGATCGGTCATCAGATTGCCGAGCAGGTGCGTGCGCACCGGCGGCTGTCACGCCGCGCGGCCTGGGCGCACGCTGTCGCGCTGCTCGCTTCGGTCGGCATTCCCAATCCGTCCGCCACGGCGCACCGTTTCCCGCATGAGCTGTCGGGCGGCATGCGCCAGCGCGGCGTGATCGCCATGGCGCTTTCCTGCGATCCCGCGCTGCTGCTCGCCGATGAGCCGACCACCGCGCTCGACGTCACCGTCCAGGCGCAGATCCTCGATCTGATCCGCAAGCTCCGCAATGATTTCGGCTCCTCCGTCATCCTCATCACCCACAATATGGGCGTGGTCGCCGAGATCGCGGACCGGGTGGCGGTGATGTATGCGGGCCGCATCGTCGAACGGGCGGAGACACGGGCCTTGTTCCGTGAGCCGCGCCATCCTTACACGCTCGGCCTCCTGGGCTCGATCCCGCCGCTCGAAGGCGAGCGGCCGCGTCGGCTGCCCGCGATTCCCGGCGTCCCGCCTTCGCCTTTCGCCATCCCCGCCGGCTGCCCCTTCGCCCCGCGCTGCCGCTGGCGCCAGGCCGCCTGCGCGGTACGTCCGCCACTCGTTGCAGAGGCCGGGCACGAGACCGCC
>DASZQO010000259.1:0-6446 GCA_035549615.1 Acetobacteraceae bacterium | reverse complement strand
AGCGCGCCGCTGAAGGGAGCGACGAGGCCGAGCGCCGCCGGAACAATCGCGAGCCTGAGCCCGACCAGCGTCGCGGGGTCATGATAGCCGCGGACAAGGGCGAAGGACATCAGGAAGAACATGCCATAGAGCAGCGCATATCCCAGCACGACACCGACGATGCCGCAGGAAAAGGCGGGCCGCGCGAACAGCCGAAAATTCAGCAAGGGGAAGGCGAAGGCCTGTTCGTGCCGGAGAAGAATTATGGTCGATATCGTGAAGAGCACGGCGCAGGAAAGCAGGGCCGGCGAAGCGAGGCCCCAGACCGATACCTGATTGAGGGCGAGAACGAGCGCGATCAGCGCCGGCGTGAGGCAGAGCGCGCCCTGCCAGTCGAACACCTTCTCCTTGGCAAGGCCTGCCGTCTGCGGCAAGGCGAGCCAGCCGATGAGGAAGGCCGCGGCTGAGAAGGGCACCGCGACCCAGAAGATCGCGCGCCAGCCATAGGCGCCAAGCAGCACGCCCCCGATGACGGGGCCGAGACTGACACCGACGGCCTGGGCAGCCGAGAAAATGCCGAGCGCACGGGCGCGCCGATCCGCACCAACCGCGCTGACGAGGATGGAGATGCTGTTCGCGCCGAGCAACGCCCCGCCAATGCCCTGGAGGAGGCGGAAGGCAACCAGCCATACGAGGTTGGGAGCGGAGCCGCAGAGTGAAGTTGCGATCGTGAAAAGAAGATAGCCCAGGAGATAGAGCAGTTTCCTGCCGAACATCTCGCACAGACGCCCGAAGATCGGCAAGGAGGCGGCGAAGGCGAGCAGGTACGCAAGCGAAACCCAGCTCACGGATTCGAGCGAGGCTTTGAACCTGCTCCCCAATATCGGCAGGGCGATCTGGACGATGCTGGCATCGAGCTGGCCGATGAAGGCCCCGATACAGGTGATGCCGACGATGAGCCACGGATGCCAGGAAAGGCGGGCTATGGCATCGAGTGGGGGCGGCTCGGTGCCGTAACGGATGATATCGGCCAGGCGGAAGCGGCGTGCCGGGCTGGTCTCTCCGACGCTCATGAATTCCCCCGATTTGAAGACATTTCCGTCCGGCGAAAGGGCCGCCGGGCGCTCGGCGCAAGCTGTGAGACTGTCGCCAATTTGGAATCGAGTCCAGAATCGTGCCAAATTCGTTTCACCCATTCACGGCTTTATATCCAGGTTTCGGGGACCGTGCGGGGCCGGAACCAGCGATTGCCATCCATGGGGATGGCGCGCCATCGTTTGGGCGTGCATGGCGTTCTTTTCCTGTTCGGTGCCGGACTGCTTGCCGGGGCGATGAATGCGCTCGCCGGCGGTGGTTCGTTCGTGACACTGCCGGCGCTGATCGCGGCGGGCGTGCCATCCGTTCCGGCGAATGCATCGAGCACGGTCGCGCTCTATCCTGGCGGGCTTGCCAGCGCCTGGACCTATCATGAACGCGCGGAAGCGCTGCTGGGAGGCGACCGCGCTCGCGTGTGCGGCGTCGCGCTGCGCTATCTGCTGGCGGTGACGCTGGCGGGCGGCCTTGCGGGCAGCCTCCTGCTGCTGAGCACGCCAGCCGCCGCGTTCGATCGTATTCTCCCCTGGCTCCTGCTCGCCGCGACGCTCGCGATTGCCTTCGCCCGGCGGATCTCGCTTTCACTCCGCGGGCAGAAGCGCGCGCCGGCGGGCCTCGTGCTCGTGCTGCAATTCGCGCTTGGTGTCTACGGCGGATATTTCGGAGGCGCGGTCGGGCTGATGATGGTGGCGGCCTGGGGCCTGATGGGCGAGCACGATATCAAGGCGCTGAACGCGCCGCGAACACTGCTGGTGAGCACCGCGAACACGATCGCAGTGCTCGCCTTCGTCATCGCCGGCGCGGTGCGCTGGCCGGAAACGATCGCGGTGCTGCTGGGTGGGGCGGCCGGCGGCTATGGCGGCGCGCGTCTCGGGCGCATCGTGCCGGCACAGGTGACACGGGTGATGGTGCTCTGCTGGACGGCCGGGATGACCGCCCTCTTCTTCATCCGCGCCTATCTGCGGAGCGGATGAGGCTTCAGACTCGTTCCTTGGTCGTGCGGAAACGGATCTGCGGCCATTTCTCAGCCATGTAATTGAGCTCCCACGCATTGCGCGCGAGGAAGACGGGCGCGCCGTCCCGATCCTCGCTCATCGCGTGGCGATTGGCCTCGATGAATTCCTTAAGGCGCAAAGGCTCGTCCGCGCTGATCCAGCGCGCTGTATCATAGGCGGCGGGCTCCAGCCCGACCCTGAGCTTGTATTCATGCTCGATCCGCGTGGTCAGCACATCGAGCTGCAGCGCGCCGACGGCACCGACGATCCATTCCGAGCCGGTGAGCGAGCGGAAGACCTGCACCACCCCCTCCTCGGCGAGATCCTCGAGGGCGCGGCGCATCTGCTTGGCGCGCATCGGATCATCGAGCCGCACGCGGCGGAGGATTTCTGGCGCGAAATCCGGCACGCCGGAAAAACGGATGCGCTCGCCCTCGGTCAGTGTATCTCCGACACGGAGCGTGCCGTGATTGGGGATGCCGATGATGTCTCCGGGCCAGGCTTCCTCGGCGAGCGAACGTTCCTGCGCGAAGAAGAAGATCGGTGCTTGGACCGAGAATGTCTTGCCGGTACGGACCTGGTAGAGCTTCATGCCGCGCTGGAAACGGCCCGAGCAGAGGCGCAGGAACGCGATGCGGTCGCGATGGTTCGGGTCCATGTTCGCCTGGACCTTGAAGACGATGCCGGTGACACCCGGCTCGGAGGGGGCCACGATGCGCGCATCCGCCGGCTGGCCGCGCGGCGGCGGCGCATGGGCGACGAGGCCCTCCAGCAGCTCGCGTACGCCGTAATCCTCAAGCGCGCTGCCGAAATAGATCGGCGTGAGATGGCCGGCGCGATAGGATTCGAGAGCGAAGGCGGAATAGCCCGCTTCGATCATCTCCACATCCTCGCGGAGTTCGGCGAACTGATCGGCGGGAACACGCTCCGCGAGCGTGCCAGCAGCAGCCGGCCCCTCACCAGGGCGGGCGAGGCCGATGAGCTTTTTTTGCCGCAAATCCCAGCAGCCGCGGAAAAGCCCACCCATGCCGATCGGCCAGGTCATCGGTGAGACATCGAGAGCCAGGGTCCGGGCGATTTCGTCCACCAGCTCGAAAGGATTGCGCCCCTCGCGATCGACCTTGTTGATGAAGGTGGTGATCGGGATATCGCGGAGCCGGCAGACCTCGAAGAGCTTGCGCGTCTGCAGCTCGATGCCTTTCGCGGCATCGATGATCATCACGGCCGAATCGACGGCGGTGAGGGTCCGGTACGTGTCCTCGCTGAAATCCTGGTGGCCGGGCGTGTCGAGCAGGTTGAAGACCGTGTTCCCGAACTCGAAGGTCATCACCGAGCTCGAGACCGAGATGCCACGCTGCTGCTCGATCTTCATCCAATCCGAGCGCGTGTGGCGGCGTTCGCGCCGCGCCTTCACCATGCCGGCCTCACGGATGGCGCCGCCGAAAAGCAGCAGCTTCTCGGTGAGTGTGGTCTTGCCGGCGTCCGGATGGGAGATGATGGCGAAGGTGCGCCGCGGCAGGGACGCGGCGAGCCCGGATGCGGACGCGTCTTCGGAGGTCTCAGGCAGGAAGCCCGGCGCGGCGTCGTTCATCATCTCTCTCTTTCCCCGGCCTGGCGTTCAGGCGAACCACGCCGGAAGGCCCAGGGGAATGGTCCGATGGAATGGTCCGGGGGAATGGTCCGGGGGAACAGCAGGAAAGGCGCGCGGAGACGGGGCACAAGACGGCGCGTGCCGCGCCAGGCAGCGGCTCCGCCGGCTATATAGAGGGGCACGAGGGGAATGTGTAGAGCGCCCGGAGCGGATTGCCGAAGGTGGAAGCACCGCGGTTCCTGAATCAGGCAGAAAACACATGGCCAGAGCGGGACGCGTGAGCGGAAGCAACCGCCGCCCGCTTTGGGGCCAATCTCCAACCCGGGTGGCTTCCTTGCCAAAGTGGTGCGGCAGAGCCAGGATGGCTTCAATCCGCGATCGAGAAGAAGGCGGCGCCGCGCAGGACGCATGAGCCTGTGGCGCGGCCTGAGGGAGAAAACGCATATGCCGGGTGTGGAATCCGTCTGCGGGGCTGCCGATGCCCGATGAGGCGGTGAAGAAAGCGGCGATGAGCGCGGGGTCGCCCCGGAGTGACGCCAGCGGGATCGACTGGCTGGAACGGGTGCGGGCACTGGCGCCGAGCATTGCCGCCGCCGCGGCGGAGATCGAGCATGAGCGGCGGCTGCCGGAGCGGCTGGTTGCCGAGCTGCAGGCGGCGGGGATGTTTGGCCTGCTGGTCCCCCGCCCCTTCAACGGTGCCGAGCTCGATCCGCCAAGCTTCATCGCCATCCTCGAGGCAGTGGCGGCAATCGATGCGAGCACAGCCTGGTGCCTTGGCCAGAACAATGTCTGCGGCTCATCGGCGGCCTTCCTTCCCGCCCGTGCGGCACGTGAGATTTTCGGTGGCGAGCCGCAGGCGATCCTGGCCTGGGGCGCGGGGTTCGCCGGGCGGGCCGCCGCCGTGCGCGGCGGGTATCGGGTTACCGGCAAATGGTCCTTTGCAAGCGGCATTCGTCACGCGACATGGATCGGCGCCCATTGCATCGTGACCGAGGAAGATGGGCGCGAGCGGCTGGGGCCGGACGGCAGAAAGGTAACGCGGACCATGCTGTTTCCGGCATCAGAAACCACATTGCAGGATATCTGGCATGTGATCGGTTTGCGCGGCACCGGAAGCGATTCCTACGCGGTCGAGAATCTCTTCGTGCCTGAAGACCACTCGCTCGCCCGAGACGATCCGGCCGAGCGACACTATGAGGGACCACTCTACCGTTATTCGAGCAGCGCCCTTTTCGGCCCGGGATTCGCGGGCGTGGCGCTCGGCATCGCGCGAGCCATGCTCGATGCGCTGATCGGGCTTGCGATGGACAAGACACCACGGGGCCTCAGCAATCCGATGCGGCTGAGCCCGATCAGCCAGTACGAGATCGCCGAGACAGAGGCGCGGCTGCGCGCTGCCCGCATGTATCTGCTCGGCACGGCTAGGGACGTATGGCAGGAGGTGGTGCGTACCGACCGGCTGACGCTGGAGCAGCGGATCGCGATCCGGCTCGCCACAACATATGTCATCCGGGAGGCGACACAGGTTGCGGATTTCGCCTATTCCCGCGCCGGGGCCACGGCGATCTTCGAGACCAGCCCATTCGAGCGTCGGTTTCGCGATATCCACGCGGTGGCGCAGCAGGTCCAGGGACGCGGGTCACATTTCGAGACGGTTGGGAGGTTCCTGTTCGGCGAGGAGCCCGATCTGCTATTCGTCTGATGACGTTTGCACGACGAAAGCGGACATCCGTTCCCGCCGTGGCACGTACGGCCCCTTCCCCTGCCCGGGTGGCGGCCGTCGGCAACGCCGTGCTTGATGCCATTGGGACGCGATTGCGCCAGACCCCGTGCCGGCCCGAGCGGGTCAGCTCAGCCCTGAGCTGACCCTTGGGCCGAACGGTGACGCCGGCCGGTCATTCCTCGGGCTCGGTCGTGAAGAGAAGCGGATAGCCCTTGGCGCGGCCCGCCTCGGTTCCCCGTGTCGCCTTGGCTTCGGCGACATCCTTCGTATAGACGGCGACCACGCAAGCCCCGCGCTGGTGAGCTGTCATCATCACGCGCTGCGCCTGCTCTTCTCCCATGCGGAATTCCGCCTTGAGCACGGTCACGACGAAGGCGCGCGGCGTGTAATCGTCATTGACGAGGATGACCTTGTAGAGGCGGGGCCGCTCGGTTGCCAAACGGATTTTGGTGCGCGGCCTGGTAACGATGTCATTCATCGGAGACATCACTTCGGATGGCGGCAGGGCAAAGCTGAATAAAACTCTATCGCACATTTATTGCTCTTTTGTCTATCGCGTTCTACGCGCTTTGATCTCCGAGAATTGACAGAGATCAATGCAACATTTGTTATGCAATGCGAGCATGGAACCGACGAGTGAGTTGTGATGGCACCTTGCCGTGCAAGGTGTTTGATCTGGCTTAAAAAGGAGCGTCCCATGCCAAACGATCAACCCGGGATCGCCGTGCCGATGCCGACCGCCCTTCGCAGGCGCTATGACAATTTTATCGGCGGCAAATGGGTGGCGCCGGTGACGGGACGATATTTCACGGATCCGAGCCCCATCGACGGCCAGGCGCTCGCAGACGTGGCGCGCTCGTCGGCCGAGGATGTCGAGCGCGCGCTCGATGCCGCGCATGCGGCGCGTGATGCCTGGGGACGCACTGCGCCCGCGGAACGCGCCCGGATCCTCAACCGGATCGCCGATCGGATCGAAGAAAATCTGGAACTTCTCGCGCATACCGAGACGATCGATAACGGCAAGCCGATCCGTGAGACGCGGGCGGCCGATATCCCGCTCGGGGCC
>DASZQO010000258.1:0-4787 GCA_035549615.1 Acetobacteraceae bacterium | reverse complement strand
TTGCCGGTCGCAGGGATCGGCCGGCCGCGCTGGCTTGTCAGGTTGATCCGCTCTCGTGCCGGCGAATGCGGAGAATGGGACGTGGAGGCTTGTGATGCGCAGGGTCGTCTCGCTCTTCCTGCCGACCTGGCCGACCGACCGGCTCAGGCGGAGGATGGGCGACGCAGCGCCGCCGCCTGAGAGGCCGCTCGTGACCGCCGCGCGGGACGGGCGGCGCGAGGTCGTTGCCGCCGCCGATCGCGCCGCACTGGCGCTCGGCGTGCGGCCGGGCCTCACTCTCACGCAGGCTCGGGTGCGCGTGCCCGGCCTTCGGATTGAGGCCGCCGATCCCGCGGCGGATGCCGAGGCATTGGGGCGCCTGGCCGCTTGGGCGCTGCGTCGCTACAGTCCGCTCGTTGCGCTCGATCCGCCAGACGGCCTTCTGATGGATGTCACGGGTGCCGCGCATCTCTTTGGCGGGGAGACACCGCTTCTCGAAGATATCCGGGCGCGCCTCACGGCAGCGTGCATCGATGCGCGTATCGGGCTTGCCGATACCGTCGGGGCCGCCCATGCGCTGGCCCGTTTCGCTCCCGGTCCGTTGACCGTCGCCGCGGCCGGCGGTGTGAATTCGGCGCTCGCACCACTCCCCATCGCGGCGCTGCGGCTTGATCCCGAATGCGTGGATCGGCTGCGCCAGCTCGGTTTCGAGACGATCGCCGAGCTCGCGGCAATCCCTCGCGCGCCTCTGGCGCTGCGTTTTGGTGCGGTGCTGGGCCGTCGTCTTGATCAGGCATTCGGCCGCGTTGCCGAACCGGTTCAGCCGATCAGTCCGCCGAGCCTGATCCATGTCCAACAGGCTTTTGCCGAGCCGATCGGCGCCCCGCAGACGCTTGCACATTCCATCGGCCGGCTTGTTGCGGCATTGTGCCCGTTGCTGGAGGCGCAGGGCCTCGGTGCGCGGCGGCTTGATCTGTTGTTCCATCGCGTCGAGGGTGACGTCCAGGCGATCCGCGTTGGCATGGCGACCCCCGTGCGCGATGCGCGGCATCTTACCCGCCTTCTTACGGGCGGCCTGGAGACCGTGGATCCAGGATTTGGCGTCGAGGTGATGACGCTGGCCGCGCCGATCGCCGAACCGATGCCTTATCGCCAGCGTGCCATGCTGCATGAGGACGAAGCTTCCGGCCTCTCGGCGCTCATTGACACGCTCGCCAACCGGATCGGTGCCGGCAAGCTCTATCGGGCGGCCCCCGTCGAAAGCGATCTGCCGGAGCGATCGGTCAGGATCATGGCACCGCTCGATCCCCCAACAGGTCAGGCTTGGCCGCAGCATTGGCCGCGGCCAAGCCGCCTTCTTTCACCACCGGAACCGGTCGAGACGCTGGCCCTGCTCCCGGATCATCCGCCCGTGCATTTCACGTGGCGGGGCATGCGCCGGCATGTGAAGCGTGCCGATGGGCCTGAGCGAGTCTTCGGTGAATGGTGGAAGCGCGACGAAGAGCTCGCGGCCGTGCGCGACTATTTCCGTATCGAGGATGAAAGCGGCGAGCGCTTCTGGATCTACCGCGCCGGCGATGGAGAGAACGCTGCCACCGGCCCGCAGCGCTGGTTCCTGCACGGGATTTTCGGATGAGCGCTGTGCGCTATGCCGAACTGCAATGCACCTCGCACTTCTCGTTCCTGCGCGGGGCGAGCTCCTGTGAGGAATTGCTCGCTCAGGCGGCGGTGCTCGGCCTCGCGGCGCTGGCGATCGCCGATCACAATTCGCTTGCCGGAATCGTGCGCGCCCATGAGGCGGCGAAGATGAACGGCGTGCGGCTGATCGTCGGCTGCCGGCTTGATCTGACAGAGGGCGCCTCCGTCCTCGTCTATCCAACGGACCGGCTGGCCTATGGGCGGCTTTGCCGGCTGCTTTCACTCGGCAAGCGGCGGGCGGGCAAGGCCCGGTGCCGGCTGGATTGGTCCGATCTCGCGGCCTATGGCGAAGGGCTGATCGTGGTCCTGGTCCCCGACATCGCGAACGAGGAGTGCGCACGGAATCTGCGCCTCCTGGCCAACCTCTTCGATGGCCGCGCCTATCTTGCATTGACATTGCGCCGGCGGCCGAACGATCGGCTTCGCCTCCATGAGCTGGCGCGTCTGGCGGCGGCTGCCGATGTTCCAACCGTCGTCACCAATGATGTTCTCTTCCACATACCGGAGCGGCGCATCCTGCAGGATGTGGTGAGCTGCATTCGCCACAACTGCACCATCGACGATGCTGGCTTTCGGCGTGAGCGCCACGCCGATCGCCACCTGAAATCGCCCCAGGAGATGGCGCGGCTGTTCGCCGACTATCCGGACGCGCTTGCCCGCACAGTCGAGATCGCCGAGCGCTCCCGCTTCTCGCTTGACGAGCTCGCCTATCAGTATCCCGAGGAACGGAACCTGCCGGATCTCACGCCTCAGCAGGCATTGGAAAAGCTCACTTGGGAAGGGGCCGCCGCACGGTATCCGAAAGCTGTGCCGGAGAAGGTGAGGGTACTCCTTGAGCGTGAGCTCACGCTGATCGAGAAGCTTCAATACGCGCCGTACTTCCTGACAGTGAACGCGATCGTCCGTTTCGCGCGATCGAAAGGTATCCTGTGCCAGGGGCGCGGCTCGGCCGCGAATTCCGCCGTCTGCTATGTGCTCGGGATCACGGCCATCGATCCCGAACAAAACGACATGCTGTTCGAGCGCTTCGTCTCCGAGGAGCGCCGGGAGCCGCCCGATATCGACGTGGATTTCGAGCATGAGCGGCGCGAGACCGTGATGCAGTGGGTGTTCGAGACCTATGGCCGCGATCATGCCGCGTTGTGCGCGACCGTCATCCGCTATCGTGCGCGGGGGGCGTTGCGAGATGTCGGCAAGGCTCTCGGCCTGACCGAAGATCTCATCAGGATGCTGTCCTCCCGGGTCGGGAGCGGGTCGGAGGAAGAGACCGAGGCAGATCGGGCCGTAGAACGCGATCTCAACCGCTCTGAGCGCCGGCTGCGCCTGACGCTCGTCCTCGCGCGCGCGCTGATCGGCTTTCCCCGGCATTTGAGCCAGCATCCGGGCGGTTTCGTTCTGACGCGCGACCGGCTCGATGAATTGGTGCCGATCGAACCGGCGGCCATGAAAGACCGGGCGGTCATCGAGTGGGACAAGGACGATATCGACGCCCTGAAGTTCATGAAGGTCGATTGCCTGGCGCTGGGCATGCTCTCCTGCCTGAAGCGCAGCTTCGGCCTGCTCGCCGAGCACAAGGGAATCGTGCTCACTCTGGCTTCCATCCCGGCCGAGGATGCCGACACGTACGCGATGATCCGCAAGGCGGACACGATCGGCGTGTTCCAGATCGAGAGCCGCGCCCAAATGTCGATGCTGCCGCGGCTTGCGCCGCGCACGTTTTTTGATCTCGTGATCGAGGTGGCGATCGTCCGCCCTGGCCCCATCCAGGGGGACATGGTTCACCCGTATCTGCGCCGGCGCGAGGGGAAGGAGAAGCCCAATTATCCAAGCCAGGAATTGAAGAATTTGCTTGAAAAGACGCTCGGCGTTCCACTCTTCCAGGAACAGGCGATGCGCATCGCGATCGACTGTGCCGGCTTCACGCCCGCGGAAGCAGATGCGCTGCGCCGTGCAATGGCAAGCTTCAGGCACACCGGCACGATCAATCGCTTCCGGGACAAGCTGATCAAGGGAATGGTCGAGCGCGGCTATGATGCGAATTTTGCCGCCCGGATCTTCTCTCAGCTCGAAGGCTTTGGCAGCTATGGATTCCCGCAATCGCATGCCGCTTCCTTCGCTCAGCTTGCCTATGCGAGCAGTTGGCTCAAGTGCCACCATCCAGAGGTGTTTTGCTGTGCGCTTTTGAACAGCCAGCCGATGGGCTTCTATGCTCCCGCACAGCTCGTGCGGGACGCGCGCAGTCATGGTGTCGAGGTCCGGCCGGTCTCGGTCAACCATAGCCGATGGGACTGCACGCTGGAGCCGGCTGGCGGGCAATTCCTGGCGGTGCGTTTGGGCATGCGGATGGTGAAGGGTTTCGCAAGCGCCGAAGCGGAGGAGATCGTCACAGCGCGAAGCGAGCGGCCCTACGGTGGCGTCGAGGATTTGTGGCGGCGCGCCCGCGTTCCCGTAGCGGCGCTGGAACGGTTGGCCGAGGCCGACGGATTCCAGGATTTGGGGCTGGACAGGCGGGCAGCGCTCTGGGCCATTCGCGGGCTGCGGAATGAGAGGCTGCCCCTGTTCGCCGCGGCGGACAGGGGGGGCGCGCCACGGGCGGAGATTGTCGAGCCCTCGGTTCCGCTCATTCCCATGACCACGGCACGCAGCGTGGTGGAGGATTATAGGATGGTGGGTCTGTCCCTGCGGCGGCACCCGGTGGCCTTTCTGCGCGCCGAACTCGGAGAGCGCGGCGTTTCCCCCTGCGAAGCCCTCTCAGCGGCACGGAATGGTCAGCGCATCACCGTGGCCGGTCTGGTGCTGGTGCGTCAGCGACCTGGAACGAAGACCGGCGTCGTTTTTGTCACCATGGAGGATGAGACCGGCATTGCCAACCTGATCGTCTGGTCAAACGTGTTCGAGCGGCAGCGGCTGATTGTCACGACAGCGAGCATGCTGGCGTGCCGGGGGCGGGTGCAGCGCGAAGGCTATGTGATCCACGTCGTGGCCGAGCGTCTCGAGGATCTTTCCGGCTTGCTCCGCACTGTGGGAAACCGTGATCAGTCGGGAGGAATTCGATATGAAGGTGGTGGGCAATCTGTCCATGCCGGCGATCGCAATCCGCACGGGGATAT
>DASZQO010000257.1:0-2721 GCA_035549615.1 Acetobacteraceae bacterium | reverse complement strand
CGCCGGTGAGGATGGGGGTGAGCGCCGCGCGGTGGGCGGTGCGGTTGGCATTGGAGTTGAAGCGGGGGTCGATGGCGAGGGCTGGCTGGCGCAGCACGCGCTCGCAGAAAACCTTCCATTCGCGCTCGTTCTGGAGGCCCAGCATGACCGTGCGGCCATCGCCGGTGATGAAGGGGCCGTAGGGGATGATGGTGGCATGCGCGGCGCCGGTCCGGGCGGGTGGCTTCTGGCCCTCGAACGCATAATAGAGGGGAAAGCTCATCCATTCGCCGAGCGCTTCGAGCATGGAGATCTCGACGCGGCTGCCGCGTCCGCTCGCGTGGCGGGCGATGAGGGCGGAGAGGATGCCGCTATAGGCGTACATGCCGGCGGCGATATCGGCAATCGAGATGCCGGCCTTGGACGGATGCTCCTCGGTGCCGGTGACTGAGAGCAGTCCGGCCTCGGCCTGGATGAGGAGATCGTAGGCCTTGCGATCGCGATAGGGGCCGTTGTCGCCGTAGCCGGAGATTTCGCAGAAAATCAGGCGTGGATGGGTGGGGCGGAGCTTCTCTTCGGAGAGGCCGAGCCGGGCGGCCGCGCCGGGGGCGAGGTTCTGCACCAGCACATCGGCTTTGGCGAGAAGCCGGCCCAGGATCTCGTGCGCGCTTGGATGCTTGAGATCGAGCGTGAGGCTCTCCTTGGAGCGGTTGCACCAGACGAAGTGCGAGGAGAGGCCGCGCACGCGATCGTCATAGGCGCGGGCGAAATCGCCGCTGCCAGGGCGCTCCACCTTGATGACGCGCGCGCCGAGATCGGCGAGCTGGCGGGTGGCGAACGGCGCGGCGATGGCATGCTCGAGCGTCACGACGAGGATGCCGTCAAGCGGGCGCGGCGCTCCGGGCGCATAAGGGCTTTCGCTCATTGAGGCTCTCTTCTCGGAGAGGGGTGCGAAGATCCGGACAGGAAAGCCAAGCGCGGCGCACGGCCGACGGCAAGGAGCGGTCGGCTCCAAGGGCCTTCAGAACTTTGGGCGACGAAGGAGACGCTGGTGGCGGCTCTCAGGGACGAAAGCGGGTGGGCACGAAAGCGGGGGGCGCTTACGCGCGCCAGCAGATCCGCTCCGGCAGGAGCAGGGCGACGCTGAGGGCGGCCAGCAGGGCCGGCGCGCTGAGCGCGGCGAAGATGCTTCCGGCGAGCCAGCCGGCGGCGACCAGTGCCCCGATCGCCAGGGGACCGACAAAGGAGCCGAGACGGCCGAGCCCCATGGCCCATCCGACCCCCGTGGAACGGATGGCCAGCGGATAGAAGGATGCCGACAGGGCGATCAACCCGGAGCTCGCGGCACCCAGCAGGAAGCCGGCGAGCGCCTGCAGGCCCATGATCCGGGGAAGGGAGGGGATGACGAAGCCCAGGGCGCCGAGCGCCAAGGTGCTGCCGACCAGCAGCACCGGAAGAACGGCGAGGGCGGTGAACCTGCCGACCAGGAATCCACCGAGCGGCGTGCCGGCGACACTGCCGATGGCGAAGGCCGCGACGACAAGCGCCGCGCTGACGGTGCCGATCCCCGCCTCCCTGAGCAGGGTTGGGGTCCAGGTCGCGTCGGTCAGCAGAATCAGGAAGGTGACGAAATAGCAGATCCAGATCAGGGCCGTTCCCCGGGCCCGGCCCTGGGTGAAGAGATGCCGCACGCCGATGCCCGGAAGCTGCGGGTCGGTGAGCACGAACCGGATGCCGGGCGGGATGTGGAGTGCGGGGGCGATCCGGGCGAGCAGATTGCGGATTTTTTGCGGCGCGGCCTGCTTTGTCACCAGAAAGCCGATCGATTCCGGAAGCGCCAGGAGCAGCACGGGGGCAAGGGCGAGCGGCAGAATGCCGCCGATATAGAACAGGGACGGCCAGCCGAACATGACGATGAGCCGCGCCCCGAGCAGCCCCACGATGACGCCGCCCAGCGGAAAGCCGGTGAAGAGCAGCCCCACCACCAGTCCGCGCCTGGCGCGCGGGGTGAATTCCGCGGCCAGGCTGATGAAGCCCGGCATCGCCCCGCCGAGGCCTAGGCCGGCCAGGAAGCGGAACAGCAGGACCTGCTGCAAGGTGCCCGATCGGGCCGTGCAGAGCGTGAAGATTCCGAAAAGGAGGGTCGCGCCGATCAGCAGGGACTTGCGGCCGAAACGGTCCGCCAGCGGCCCGAGGACAAAGGCGCCGAGCATGAGGCCCAGCAGGGCGGCACTGAAGACCACCCCGAACCGGCCCGGCGCGATATGCAGCGCGGTGCCCATCGCCGGAGCGGCGAGGCCGATCGCCAGGACATCGAATCCGTCGAGCAATGCAACCAGGCCACAAAGCAGGATGACCCGCATCTGCAACCCACCGATCGGATGATGATCGATCAGCTCGGTCACGTTGATGGAGGAAGATGCCGGCATGACCGCCCCTGACCGTTGCCGGCCCAGCGGAAGACCGGTGCCTGTCAGGTTCGGGAGGAGGCGTTACGGCATGATGCCGATTTCGGATGCAAGCATTACATTTGTCGCGGCGATCGCGAAACGGAGCACCGCATGCGATGCCCGCCGGTGGCTACCGCTGGAGCGTCTTCCGTTTGACGGAACACGCTCCAGCCTGGTTTTGCCGGGCAGGTTCACGCGCGCCCGGATCGCTCCGCGCTCCCGCCGAGCGCGATCCGCTCTCGCAGCGGCTACCAGTTGATGAACTTGCGGAAGGAGCGGAACTCGTCCCGCC
>DASZQO010000256.1:0-3794 GCA_035549615.1 Acetobacteraceae bacterium | reverse complement strand
CAGCACCAGGAGAAAATCCGCCCAGTGCGGGGTGCGCGCCTGGATCGAAGCGAAGCTCGCGATGACCGCGGCGCAGATGACCGCGTTGCCGGCGAGCAGGCGGCGGAAGCCGAAGGTGCGCAGCAGCCATGACGCGATCGGGCGGACCGCGAGGGCGCTGGTGCTGGAAATGAAGGTAAGCAGGCCCGACTGAACCGCGCTGAGCCCGAACCCGATCTGGAACAGGAGCGGCAGCATGAAAGGCACCGCATTGACCCCCGTGCGGCAGAGACCGCCGGAGAGCGTGCTGATCCGGAAGGTTCGGATCGAGAACAGGCTGAGATCGAGCGCGGCGTTCACCCGATTTCGGGCATAGGGCAGATAAGCTAGGAGAAGCAGGATCCCCGCGCCCGTCAGGCCAAGCACGATCACCCGCGGCGCCATCAGGCGCTGGAGATTCTCGATCCCGAACTGCACCAGGCCGAGCCCGATGCCGCAGAGCAGAAAGCCGATGACATCAAAGGATTCCCGCTCCGCGGGGCGCGTGTCCTCGACGAACCGGAGCGCGAGCAGGATGCCGGCAAGGCCGATCGGCACGTTCACGTAGAAGACCCAGCGCCAGCTCGTATAGGTGGTCAGCACGCCGCCCAGGATCGGCCCGATGGTTGGGCCGATGATCGCCGGGATCGACATGTAGATCATCGCCCGTACAAGCTGCTCGCGCGGAAAGGCCCGGAGCAGGATCAACCGCCCCACAGGCGTCATCATGGCGCCGCCAAAACCTTGCAGGATCCGCATCATCACCAGGACCGGCAGGCTTTCGGCGAGCCCGCAAAGGGCGGAGGCAATCGTGAAGATCAGCAGCGCCGCGGCGAACACCCGGCGCGCGCCAAAGCGGTCGGCGATCCAGCCACTCACGGGGATAAAAACCGCAAGGCTCAGAATATAGGACGTGACCGCCGAGCTCATCTGCAGCGCGCCCACATCCAGACTCCGGGCCATGGCCGGGATCGCGGTGGTGACGATGGTCGAGTCGAGCTGCTCCATGAGGAAGGCGAAGGCGACGATCAGCGGGATCAGGATCCTGAGCTTGCGGCTGCGCGTGGTGGCAAAGGCGATCTCCGATCCCATTGCAGCCTGGCTCCGTCGCTGTCTTGCGTAGGTGCCGCCGAGCCGACTCCCTCTCCGCCGACGGCCGAAAGGCCAGATTGCGGGAAGCCGCCAGCAAAACAAATATCTGGCCAACATTGCCGGGTTGCGGCAGGAACCCGCCATGGCCGCGATCGGGACGAGGATGGCGATGGCTCTGCTGGCGCAGCTCGATCCGGAGCGGGCGCACGGGATCGCGCTTGCCGCGCTTCGGCTCGGCCTTGCCGGGCAGGAATCCGCTGCCGATGACCCGATTCTGGCAACCGAGGCCTTCGGGCTGCGTTTCGCCAATCCGCTCGGGCTTGCGGCCGGGTTCGACAAGGACGCGGCAGTGGTCCCGCCACTCATGCGGCTCGGTTTCGGTTTTGTCGAGGCGGGTGGCGTGACGCCGCGTCCGCAGCCTGGCAACCCTCGGCCGCGCCTCTTCCGGCTCGCGGCAGACCGCGCGGCGATCAACCGCATGGGCATGAATGGGCGGGGCATAGAGGCCTTTGTCGCGCGGCTGAAGGCGCTCGGAGCACGGGCTTCGGTGCTCGGGGTCAATATCGCGATCAACAAGGAGGGCGCCGACCCCGTCCGCGACTATCCCTCCCTCGTCGCGGCCGTGGCACCCTACGCGGATTATGTCGCGCTCAACGTCTCTTCGCCGAACACACCGGGCTTGCGCGATCTCCAGGGCGGGGAAGCCCTCGCCGCGATCCTTCGGGCGATCGCGGCGCGGGTGGAGAAGCGCCCTCCGCTGCTCGTGAAGATCGCCCCCGACCTTCAGGATGACGCGCTCGCACGGTTGATCGAGACCGCCATCGCCGGCGGGGCGGCCGGCCTGATCATCGGCAATACGACGACGGCCCGGCCTCCTGGCCTGCGCTCCGCGCGGGCGGGAGAGGCTGGCGGGCTTTCCGGCATGCCGCTTTTCGCTCTCTCGACAGAAATTCTCGCCCGCGCGTACCGGCTCGCGGCCGGGCGGCTCACCCTCATTGGCTGCGGCGGCGTTTCGAGCGGCGGCGAGGCCTTGGCCAAGATCCGCGCCGGGGCGAGCCTGGTGCAGCTTTACACGGCCTTTGCCTATGAAGGGCCGCCGATCGTGCCGCGGATCAAGTCCGAGCTTGCCGCCGCGCTGAGGGCGGCCGGCTTTGCCTCCGTCCGGGCGGCGGTCGGCACGGCCGAAGAAAGAGGCAGGGGAACAAATGAGGCATGAGGCGGGGATGGCCCGGCTGGCGGGCGAATATGGCGGGTTCATCGTCGATCTCTGGGGGGTCGTGCATGACGGGGTCGCACCGTTGCCGGGCGCGGCCGATTGTCTCGCGCGGATCAAGGCGGGTGGCGGGCGGGTGGTGCTGCTCTCGAATGCGCCGCGCCGCGCCGCGATCGCGGCGGAGGCGATGCGGCAGATGGGACTTGCCGATCACCTCTATGACGGGATCCTAACCAGCGGCGAGATCACGCACATGATGCTGCGCGACCGCACGGATCCCTGGTTCGCGAGCCTTGGGCGGCATGTCTTTCATCTCGGGCCGGAGCGCGACCGAAGCGTGATCGAGGGGCTGGATTACCGGCTCGTGGAGGAGCCGAAAGACGCGGAGTTCGTGCTGAACACGGGGCCGGATGATCATCGCAACCCGACGCGGCTGGCTGAGTTCGAACTCACGCTCGAGCTTTGCGCCGCGGAACGTTTGCCGATGGTTTGCGCGAACCCTGATCGCGAGGTGATCCGCGGCGGTGTGCGCGTGCTTTGCGCCGGCGCGCTTGCCGAGCGCTATCGCGAGCTGGGCGGCGTCGTGCGCAAGGTGGGAAAACCCGATCCCTCTGTCTATGGGCCGGCCCTGGCGGTGCTGGGCGTGCCGCGCCCGCGCGCGCTCGCGGTTGGCGACGCGCTCGAGACGGATATCGCCGGCGCGGCGGCCGCCGGGCTCGCCTCCTGCTGGGTGCTCGGAGGGATCCATGGAGAGCGGCTCAAGGGTGAACTCGCCGCGGCCGAGGAAGCCGCGAGGCTGGCCGGGCTCAGCCCGGTGGCGACGGTGCCGGCCTTCGTCTGGTGAAGCGAGGCCTTACCGGGTTTGGCCGAGGGCGTTGAGCAGCCGGGCGTGGGCGCGTGCGCCCTGGTGCAGGCAGCGGAGCTCGAACTTCTCGTTCGGGCTATGGACCTGATCGTCCTCCAGCCCGAACCCGACCAGAAGCGAATCGATCCCGAGCGTGCGGGCAAAGGAATCGACCACAGGAATCGAGCCGCCGCAGCCCATCATCACCGGCTCTCTGCCGTACTCGTCGGCAAGCGCCGAGCGGGCGGCGCGGACGAAGGGCGAATCGAGCCCAACCTCGATAGCCCGGGTCGTGCTGTGGACCTGAATGTCGATCTGCGCATCGGCAGGTGCCTGCTCGGCGACGAAGCGGCGCAAGCCGGCGAGGATCTTTTCCGGATCCTGGTCGGGGACAAGACGGAAGGAGAGCTTCGCCGCAGCTTCGGAGGGGATGACTGTCTTGCTGCCCGGACCGGTGTAGCCGCCCCAGATGCCGTTCAGATCGGCGGTCGGCCGTGCCCAGAGCCGTTCCAGGCCGGTGAAATTGCCCTCGCCCGCCGGATGCGAAAGGCCGATCGCGCCGAGAAACGCATCCTCTTCGAACCCGAGGCTCTGCCACTGGCGGGCGGTCGCGGGATCGAGCGGGCG
>DASZQO010000255.1:0-3000 GCA_035549615.1 Acetobacteraceae bacterium | reverse complement strand
AATCACCTCCGCTGGCAGGAGGACATCGCCCGGTATTCGGGTGAGAGAGAATGGCCGATTCTTTCGGCGGCGGCCTGAATCACCTCCACCAGGGCGGCCCCCTCCACGGTCTTACGGTGGGCCTTCAAATCGCCATCGCGGTAAGCATTCTGAAGGCGAAGCTCGAAGGGGTCGCGGCCAAGCGCGCGGGCAATGCGATCCATCTGGACCTCCAGCGCGAAATCCCCAATGGTGACACCGAAGCCACGCATCGCGCTCGAAGGCGTCCGGTTGGTATAAACGCACCAGGCATTGATGGTGACGTTCGGCACGGTGTATGGCCCCGGCATGTGTGCCGCCGCCTTGATTGTACCGTACGGAGAATGGCGGCTGTAGGCGCCGGCATCCACCAGGATGCGAACATCGCGGGCGATGATTCGTCCATCCGCTGCCACCCCATCCTTGATACGAATGCGTTCCGCGGCACGCGGCGAGGAAACCTGCATCTCCTCGCCACGTGAGAACGCATATTTGACCGGACGGCCCGTGAGCATGGCACCGAGAACCGCGATCGGCTCGACGATCACGTCCACCTTGCCGCCAAACCCGCCACCCACAGTCCCGCCGACGACCCGGAGCTGACGGAACGGAAGGCCGAGAATGAGTGCGGCATTGTCAAGGGTGAAGAAGGCCGCCTGGGTGTTCGAATGAATGGTGTACCGTCCGCCGGGCTCGGGAACGGCGATGGCCCCGGTGGTTTCAACCGGTGCGTGCTCGATCGGAGAGGATTGGTAGCTGTGCTCGAAGATGTGGTCGGCTTCTTGGAATGCCGCCTCCGTGTCTCCGCAATGGACATGAAAATGGTCGCGTCCATCGTAGAAATACACGTTGCTGCCATGCGGCTTGATTGCAGGCGTGCCGGGCAGAACGGCCGCCTCCACATCAAGAACGGCAGGCAGCTCCTCGTATTCGATCTTCACTTTTGCGGCAGCCTCGCGCGCCGCGGCCTCGGTATCGGCAAGAACCGCAACGATGGGTTCTCCGCGATAGAGTACCCGGTCTTCCGCGAGCACGGGCTCTTCATCCGGGCCCAAGCCGATGAGCTTGAGGATTGTATACCAGTTGTTGGGCACGTCCCTGTGGGTGAGGATCCGTGCCACACCCTTCACCGCCTGCGCCGCGGAGAGATCGACATGACGGATCAGGGCGTGATGTAGCGCGCTGCGCGCCATCGCCACGTGCAGCAGGTTGGGAAAGATGCGATCCGCGTAGTAGCGGGTTGCGCCGGTCACATGAGAATGCGCATCGATGCGTGGCAGGGCTTGGCCAACGGCGTGAAAAGAGGCGGCACGCTCGGCGGTGAAAACGTTTTCAAGAATCCGCGCCATCGCGGCTTCGCTCACGCCGCAGCGGCAGCGGCCATGACCGGCCGCTTGGCCAAGGCCGCCGCCGCGGCGAGCACAGCGGCAATGATGGGCTCATAACCGGTGCAGCGGCAGACATTGCCCGACAGTGCCTCGCTCACCGCCTTCCGGCTCGGCGACGGGTCGCGGTCGAGAAGAGCCTTCGCGGCCATGATCATTCCCGCGGTGCAAAATCCACACTGGGTCGCCGCCCGCGCGAGAAATGCTTCCTGCAAGGCATGCAGCACACGGTTTCGTGCGATCCCCTCGATCGTAACGATCTCCGCGCCGTCCACGAGTTCCGCGGGAAGCAGGCACGCGAGCATCGCAACGCCGTTGATATGAACGGTGCAGGCACCACAACTGCCCTGGCCACAGCCGTTTTTGGTGCCCATGGCGCCGCATTGCTCCCGCAAAACATCAACAAGGCGCCGACCAGGCTCGATCAGCAGCTCCTGCTCCTCGCCGTTGAGCACGAAACTCACATAGGAGGACTTCATGGCATGGCGTCCAATGGCGTGCCGAGAAGGGCACGGCGCATGAAGACGGGAAGAACGCGCCTTCGATACCAGGCCGAGGCGTAGGCGTCTGTAAAGCAGGGATGGAATGCGGCGGCGGCCTCTCCAGCTTCCGTCGCGGAGGCGGAGTCGAGCACCCGTCCCAGAAGGGCCGCCTCAGCCACGGAAGAGCGGACCGGACAAGAATCGACACCGCCGAGCGCGATCCGTATGGCGCTGATCGTGCCGGAACGCTCGGTTTCGATGACAGCGGCAACGGCGATCACTGCCGCGGAATTGAGCGCGCGTCTCGTCGCCTTGAGCCAGCGCCAGGTGCCTGGGGCGGGCGGGGCGACTCGGATGCTGGTCACGATCTCGTTTGAAGCCAGTCCGGTCTCGTAAAATTCGGACAGTGGCAAACAGCGCTTCCCGGCGGGGCCCGCGATGGCCAGGGTTGCGTCGAGCGCCAACAGGGCGACGCCGAAATCACCATAAGGCTGAGGGGCGAACAAATTGCCGCCCACGGTGGCCATATTTCGCACGGCGGGCGCGCCGAAGCTCGCGATCACGCCGTCGAGAAAGGCGAGATCTGGTCGAGCGAGTTCGGAAATGGGTGTCGCGGCGCCGATTTCGATCATGCTGCCGTCCCGGGCAATGCCGGCAAGCCCGGCACGGCCCAGACTGACAATGGCAAAGGGGAAGGACTTGCCCTCATTGATGGCGCGGATCGCCAGGGTTCCCCCGGAAACCGCAACCCGGGCGGGCCCATCAAGCGCCGCAATAACAGCTTCCATGGACTCCGGGCACTGAACCGCGAAGGCCATTCCGTCTCTCCCCCTGGCGTGCCGCCTTTGGTGGACACGCCTTTCTATAGGTTATCGAGAACCGATCATCGATAAGATTGCCTGTCAAGTGAGAATCCGATAATTGGATAGAATCAGGTGTCTCGGACCCTGCGGACCAAATGGATCACGACCATAGGGGGAACATTCCGTCGCGTACGGTGCGCGGACATTGCCGCCAGAGCGGAAGGCGGTCGGCGTCGGATGCGGCCGGATCAACGAAACGATCATGCTGGTGAGCCATGCTTGTTACGGCATCCCTCAGCGAGCAGATCCTTT
>DASZQO010000254.1:0-3844 GCA_035549615.1 Acetobacteraceae bacterium | reverse complement strand
GCCGTATTGAAGGAGGGATCCAGCGGATCGTAGGAGGCGAGCGCGAGCAGGAAAGCGATCGCACCGAGGCCGAGCGCGAGGCCGCCCAGCTCCGCCAGCCGGCGGCGGATGAGCGCCTTGATCGCGGGCGAAGCCAGGCTCTGCATCGATTGGGCGGTGGCCATGCGCGCTGAAAGTCCCCTGCTCCGTTCAGGTGATATCTTAGCCTATAACCACGAAGCATCTGACGGAAAAAGCGGCGGGCCGGTGATGGCGATGCGACTCGACGTGATGGTGGCGGTGGTCGGCGCGGGGCCGGTGGGGGCTTCGCTTGCCTGCCGGCTCGCGGAGAGCGGAATCGCGACCGCAGTGATCGACCGCGCCCCCCTGCCACCGATGGAGCATCCGGACTTCGATGGCCGCGCCTATGCGATCGCCTCCGGTTCGCGCCCCTTGCTCGATGCGGGCGGGGTGTGGCCGAGGCTGCCTTTTCCCGCCTGCCCGATTCTTGGCATCCGGGTGACCGATGGCCGCCTCGGGCGCCCGGCCTCACGCCTGAGGCTCGGCTTCGATGTGCGGGAAGCGGGCTCGGATGCGCCATTCGGCTGGATGGTCGAGGCGCGCAGCCTGCGCATGGCGCTCAATGCGCGGATGGAAGAGCTTCCGGATCTCTCGGTCTTCGCGCCGGCCGAGGCGCGGGTCGAGCGGTCGGATTCGGGGGTGCGGATCACGCTCATGGATGGAACCGAGATCGCGGCCCGGCTGGTCGTGGCGGCGGAGGGGCGGCGAAGCCCGCTTGCGCGCGCGGCCCGGATCCCGTTCACGCGGTTCTCCTACGGACAGGAAGCGATCGTCACGGCGATCGCGCATGAACGGCCGCACGAGAATGTGGCGCTTGAGCATTTCCTGCCGGCCGGCCCCTTCGCCCAGCTGCCGATGAGTGCGACCGGGGAGGAGCCGCATGTCTCGGCGATCGTCTGGACCGAGGAGGCGCGACTCGCCCCGTCGCTCTTCACGCTCGATGATGCCCGGTTCGGGGCGGAGATCGCGCGGCGGCTTGGGGGGCATCTTGGCGCGGTGCGGCCGATCGGACGGCGCTTCCGCTATCCGATCGGGGCGATGCTTGCCCATCGTTATATCGATGTACGGATGGCGCTGGCGGGGGATGCGGCCCATGGCATCCATCCGATCGCCGGCCAGGGGCTCAATCTCGGCTTCCGCGATGCGATCGCGCTCGCCGCGCTGATGGAAGAAGCGGCGGCTTCGGGTGCGGATCCGGGCGCGCCCGCGCTGCTCAGGCGCTATCAGCGGGCCAGGCGGGCGGACAATCTGCTCATGCTCGCGGCGACGGACGGGCTTGAGCGGCTTTTCAGCAACGATATCGCGCCGCTCCGCCTGGCGCGCGATCTCGGGATCGCCGCGGTCGATCGGATGCCGCGCCTCAAGCGGTTCTTCATCCGCCAGGCGACGGGCTCGGCCGCGTAATCAAAGCGCCGTGGCGGGTCTCCTCGGGAAGGCAGAGGGCGGCGAGCGCGGCGGCCGCATCCTCGGGGAGCGGAAGCAGGCTGCGATCCTCGGCGGGCATGGCGCGAAGGCGGAGCTTGCTCGCCATCGGGCCGGGATCGAAGAGATTGACACGAAGATTGGTGTTGCGCGTCTCGTCGGCCCAGCTCAGCGCGAGATATTCCAACCCGGCCTTGCTCGCGCCATAGAGCCCCCAGTAGGCGCGGGGCGCGCGCGCGCGGGAATCGGTGACGAAGACGGCGCGGCCGGCCTCGGCGGCGAGAAGAAGGGGGGCTGTGGTGCGGATCAGCCGCCAGCACGCGGCGAGATTGACCTCCATCACCTCCGCCCAGTCCGCCGGCAGGATATGACCGACGGGCGTGAGCGGGCCGAGCACCGCGGCATTGGCCACCAGCACGTCGAGCCGGCCGAAGCGCGTGGCGATGCTCGGGCCGAGCGTATCGACCGTCTCGCCGTTGCGCAGATCGAGCGGCACGAGCGTCGCCTTGCCGCCGACGGCGCGGATGGCGTCGTCCGTTTCCTCAAGCCCGCCCACCGTACGGGCGGTGATGACGAGGTCCGCGCCCAGGCGGGCGAGCGCCACCGCCGCCGCCGCGCCGAGCCCGCGGCTCGCGCCGGTGACCAGCGCGACCCGTCCCTCGAGCGGACGGGTCAAATGTCAGCGGTCCTCGGCGAGGAGCGAGAGCTGCCGCTCGGTATTGTCGGTGACATCGGCGAGCGGGATCGGATAGTCGCCGGTGAAGCAGGCATCACAGAAAGCGGGATGGTGCGGGTCGCGCGCGCCGCGGCCGAGCGCGCGATAGAGGCCATTGATCGAGATGAAGGCGAGGCTGTCGACGCCGATCAGATTTGCCATCGCGACGATATCATGCCGGGCGGCGAGGAGATGGCTCTCCTCGGGCGTGTCGATCCCGTAGAAACAGGGATGTCTGGTCGGCGGGGAGGAGATCCGCATATGCACCTCCGAAGCGCCGGCGGCGCGCACCATCTCGACGATCTTGCGGCTGGTCGTGCCGCGCACGATCGAATCATCGACGAGGACGATGCGCCTTCCCGCCAGCACGGAACGGTTGGTGGAGTGCTTGAGCTTCACGCCGAGATGGCGGATCTGGTCGGTGGGCTCGATGAAGGTGCGGCCGACATAATGATTGCGGATGATGCCGAGCTCGAACGGAATGCCGCTTTCGGCGGAATATCCCATCGCCGCCGGCACGCCTGAATCGGGCACCGGAACGATGAGATCCGCCGGCACGGGCGATTCCCGGGCAAGCTCCACACCGATGTGCTTGCGCGCCTCATAGACCGAGGCGCCCTCCATCCGCGAATCCGGGCGGGCGAAATAGATATATTCGAAGACGCAGAAGCGCGGATGATGCGTGCGGCCGAAGGGACGGATGCTGCGCACGCCGGCATCCGTGATCTCGACGATTTCGCCCGGCTCCACATCGCGGACGAACTCGGCGCCGACGATCTCGAGCCCGCAGGTCTCGCTCGCCAGCACATAGCCCGGCGCTCCATCGGCCCCCGCGAGACGGCCGAGAATGAGCGGGCGGACGCCGAGCGGATCGCGCGCGCCGATCAGCGCGGTGTTGGTGAGCGCCACCAGGCTATAGGCGCCGGTGACCTGTTTCAGCGCGTCGATCAGCCGGTCAAGCACGGTCGAATAGGTGCTGATGGCGATGAGATGGATGAAGACTTCGGAATCCGTCGTGGATTGGAAGAGGCAGCCGCGGCGGACGAGATCGCGGCGCAGCCGGTGGGCGTTGGTGAGATTGCCGTTATGGCCAACCGCGAAACCGCCGAACTCGAAATCGGCATAGAGCGGCTGAACATTGCGCAGCACCGTATCGCCGGTGGTGGCATAGCGGTTGTGGCCGATCGCATGCGTGCCGGGCAGGCCGGCGATGACGCGGGCATCGCCGAAATTGTCGCCGACGAGGCCGAGGCCCTTGTGGGAAAAGAAATGCCTTCCATCGAAAGAGACGATGCCCGTCGCCTCTTGGCCGCGATGCTGGAGCGCGTGCAGGCCAAGTGCCGTGACCGCCGCGGCATCGACGACGTTCCAGACGCCGAAGACCGCGCATTCCTCGTGCCAGCTCTCTCCAGGAGCCGGCCCGGCGCTCTTTGCCCGGCTCTCCAATTCATGTTTCTCCACAACCGGAGGCCGATGAAATTCATCATCCGCGTGATCGTCGGGATGGGGCATCATTCCAGCACTGCTCCTCAACGAGTCGGCGGGTCGAGCGCCGAGCCATTCGGGTTCGCCTGCAAGAGCGCCGTCGCCCCCGGGGTGACCGGCGCGGGCGGCGGATCGAGCCGGGGGCGGTAGCGCGCCGGCACC
>DASZQO010000253.1:0-22202 GCA_035549615.1 Acetobacteraceae bacterium | reverse complement strand
ACGATGCGCCCACCGCATCTGTCGCTCTCGGCCGAGGCGAGCGCGAGATTTCTCGCCGCCTGGGACGCTTGCGGGATGGCTCTCTCTCAGGCGGCCTGAGGATCGCGCGCCGGGCCTCTCCATCTTCGTCTTGCCGCCGATCGATGGCCACGCTTCCGGCTGATCATATTCACGTTTTTGCCGGGCGTGACCTGACCGGGGACGGGATAATGAAGCTGCCGTTCCTCCGGGCACTTCGGGCCGTCTGGCCGCAGGCGCGCATCATCTGGCTCACCGCCGGCAAGAGCGTGTTTGCGAGCACACTCCGCCCCCTCACCGCCGGCCTCCTCGATGGGGTGATCGAAGAGACGGGGCTCGGGGACTCCTGGGCCGATATCCTCCGTTCGCCGCCAGCACTCCCGCGGGCCGATCTTCTGATCGACACACAACGGCAGGTACGCACGAGCCTTATGCTGCGCCGGCTTCGGCCCCGCATTTTCGTCTCGGCGGCTGCCGGATGGCGGCTTTCGACACTCGTCCCCGCCGATCGCGAGAAACCCCCCTCTATGCTCGGCCAGATGATGCGTCTTCTCGCCGCCTGCGGTGCTGCGCCCGATCTCACGCGTCTGCCGCCGCTCGCGCTGCCCATGGCGTTCGCCGATGAGGCCGCGCGACGCCTGCCGGGGGATGCGATCCGTATCGGCCTTGCGCCCGGCGCGGGCGATCGACGCAAATGCTGGCCGCTCGAACGCTATCTTGGCCTGGGCGCGGCACTCGCCGACCGCGGCCTCGCGCCGGTCATTCTGCTTGGACCGGCCGAGCAAAGCTGGACGGAGGCGGTGACCCGACACCTTCCGGCAGCCGAGCTGCCGGTGCGGGCCGAGGATTCGCCGCTGATGACGATGGCGATCGCGCGACGGCTCGCGGCGGCGGTCGCGAATGACAGCGGCATCGGGCATCTTCTCGCCGCCGCCGGAACGCCGCTCGTCTCTCTTTTCGGCCCGACCTCGCCTGAGAAATTCGCGCCCCAAGCAACCCGCCTCGCCATTCTGCGCGCGCAGGATTTCGGCGCGGAAGCCATGTCGGCGATTCCGCAGGAACCAGTCTTGAAGGCGCTCACCGCGGTCCTGCCGTCGAAGGCAGGACCGGGGGTGCTGTAACCTTACCGTTCGGCGGTAAGGGCCCGCGGATCGACAGAAGCCGTCGTCGTGCAGCTCTCGGGCGCAACCGGCTCGACATAGCCGCGCGAAGCGGCGAAGAGCGCGAGATCATCCGGGCTTGCCAGCGCCAGCGCCTCGGCAAACACGGCGAGGTGGCGGCGGCAGAAATCCGCCCCTTCGGCGATGCCGATCTCGCTCATCTTGTTCGCAACCGTTGTGATGTAGGCGTCATGAGCGGACTGGCCGGCGTTGCCGTAGGTTCGCACGAAGTAGTTCTGAAGCGCGGAATCATCGGCCCGAAGGAGCATCTGATAACGCGTGATGAAGGCATTGTACTGGGAGTCGGCGTTACAGGAGAGAGCGGTGACCATGAGCTCGCTCTTGAGTCCCGCAACATCGAACATCGCCTCCTGCTGCGGCGTCGCACAGGCGAAAGACCCGGGAGCCCCGGCAAGCGCGCCCGCGAGCGCTCCGGCCAACGCCAGAGTGGTGGACCCGGAAAGAGCACTGAGGAGTCTGGGCATGGTGTTCTCTCCCTGCGATGCGGGGGGCGACGACTTGCTATAGCACTTCAATTAAAGCGCCTATCATAAAGTACCTCAAGGCAAAATCCTGTGCTCTCACCGTCGCGATCGTCACCCCCGAACGGACCCGGTCGTGGCAAGATTATGGTGGTGGAAATCCTTCGGCCATCCAAAAGCGGAGCAGCCTCGATCACTTTTCGCCGATCCTCCTTTCCTAGCGACGCGCTTTGCCCGCAGCGCGGCGCAGCCGAGGCTTCGGCAGCAGACTCGTCCCGTCGAGCAAGGCGTGCATCGCCGCGACTGTTTCGGGCGGCAGGCGGGGCAGAGCCTGGGCGAGACGGTTGGCGAGCGCCGTCTGCTCCGCCGTCAATCCGCCGGTATCGATGCGCACCTTGGGCTGCGAGATCCTTGCGAGGCGAGCGAGCTCTTCCGCATCGTCCCAGATCAGGCCGAAGAACTCGCACACCTGATGGACGAGCCCCGGACTCGGGGCGCCACGGCGGCCATGCTCGAGGGCCGAGAGATAAGCCGGGCTCACCTGCAGCCCCGCCGCTAGGTCGACCAGCCGCACCCCACTTGCCGCACGAAGGCTGCGGACCCGCGCTCCAAAGGGGGTCATCCCAGGAAACTCAAGGTCTGGGTCACCGTCTGCGGCGAAGAAGCAGCAGCACGGCGCCTTGATTGGCGGGATGCGGGTGGCTCGCGCCCAGCAGGAGCGGGCGCAGTGAGGGCCGGTTCAGCCAATGGATGAGCTCGCGGCGGATCACGCCGCCTTCTGTCCCGGAGCCGCGTCCCGTCACCACCTCGACGATACGCTCGCCGGCCTCCGACGAAGCTGCGAGGAAGGCTTCCAGCGCCGCGAGCGCCTGCGCCGCCGTGAGGCCATGCAGATCGAGCCGGCGTGCCGGCCGGTTGCGCCCGCCGGCAAGGCGCCGCCAGCTCGCCCGGTCGAGCCCTGCCGGCGGCTCGCCGATCGAAAGCGGAGCGAGCTTCGTGTGCGGGTGCTGGCGAGGGGCTTCGCGTTTCTCGATGGGTGGTCGTGGGGCCGGGGATGGCGGGGTTACCGGCAATCGTGCGGCTGCGCCGAGCGGGCGGACGGAAGCCGCGAACCGGCGCCAAACCGCGCTGTCGTCCGTGGTGACGGGCTCAGGCGGCGGGCGCACCTTCATCATCGTTCACCAGCACGATATGGAGCCGCCGCGGGCCATGCGCGCCAAGCTCCAGCGTCTGCTCAATATCGGCGGAGCGCGAGGGCCCGGTGACCAGCATCACATTGCGCGGCATGAACCCGCCACTGACCGGGTCCCGCCGCTCGGCACGCAGGAGGTCCCAGGCCTCCTCATAGGCGCCCACCACCCGGCTTGCGCGGAGCACGACGATCGCCGTCTCGGTGAGCAGGTTGAGCGTGGTCGGCCGCTCGGGACCGGAGGGAAGCATGAGGGTGCCGGTTTCGGCAATGGCGGCGAAGCCATGCTGAACGCTCACGATATCCGTCGCCTCGGCGCGGCCGACGCGCACATGCAGCAACGGCCGTTCACCCCACGGAAGTGCTTCCAGCTCCGGATGCGGTGCCATCACCAGCTCCGAAGGAAGGTTTTGCTCGGCAAGATATTTGGTAATGGCGCCCGGCACTGCTGCCGGCTCAGCGACGCGGGCGACGGTGCCGAACTCCTTCTCCGCATTGCGGATGAAGAGCGCGATCTGCTCAGCGCGCGGAAGGCGCGAACGCGCCGGGATCGGGCCGCGCGGATGGGCGCCGAGCCGGGCATGAAGCAGCGCCGCCTGGTCGGGGGGGAGCGGGCCGCGGTGGAGGTTGCGGCGGATCGCGGCGAGAACGAGCGCGCGGCTCATCGCCTGACTCCCCGGGTCCGCCTTCCTTCCCGCGCATAGCGGGCGAAGAAGGTCTCCCCCTCCGGTGCGGGCATGTCTCGCCCATCCGTCCAGCCACCAGCGAGCGGCAGCCGGTGGAAGCGCCCTCGCCCACGGCCGAGAAGGCCGAGCGCTCTCGCAGCCGCCCGCGCGGCCAGCCTGTAGGTGCCGGGCCGGCGCGCGAACCACGCCCAGAGGCCGAGATTGCGGCGGAAGAAGGTGGGTGTGAGATGGCGCTCGAACTCGCGCTCTCGCCAATGGCGCATCATGCCGGGCAGCGGGATTTTCATCGGGCAGACGCTTTCACAACGGCCGCAGAAGGTGGAGGCATTGGGCAGATTTCCCGCCCGATCAACACCAATCAGGGTGGGTGTCAGCACGGCGCCCATCGGGCCGGGATAGACCCATCCATAGGCGTGCCCACCGATCGCGCCATAGACCGGACAGTGATTCATGCAGGCGGCACAGCGGATGCAGCGGAGCATGTCCTGAAACTCGGTGCCAAGCATCGAAGAGCGGCCATTGTCGAGCAGGACGACGTGATACTGTTCCGGCCCGTCGCGATCGCCCGGCCGCCGCGGCCCGGTCGAGAAGGTCGTATAGACGGAAAAATCCTGTCCGGTGGCGGAGCGGGCGAGGAGACGGAGCAGGACACTCGCATCCTCGAGCGTCGGGACCAGCTTCTCGATGCTGGCAAGCACGATGTGCACTTTGGGCAATGTCTGAGTGAGATCGCCATTGCCCTCATTGGTGACGATCACGCTCGATCCAGTCTCAGCGATGAGGAAATTGGCGCCGGTGATGCCGACATCGGCAGCCAAGAAGCGCTGACGAAGCTCACCCCGCGCCTCGGTGAGGAGATCGCGCCGCTCATGGAAGACCCGATCGGCCGGCAGGTCCGTGTGCGCCTTGCGGAATCGCGCTTCCCAATCCTCCCGGTTGAGATGGAAGGCGGGCGCGATGATGTGGCTCGGCGGCTCATGGCCGAGCTGGATGATGTATTCGCCAAGATCGGTCTCGACGGCGGTGATGCCGTTGGCCTCAAGGAAATCGTTGATCCCGATCTCCTCGCTGATCATCGACTTGCCCTTGGTGACGATGCGAGCGCCGGCCCGCCGGCAGATGTTGAGCACCGCCTCGCGAGCATCCGACGCGGTCGCGCACCAGTGAACCTCCCCGCCGGCGCGGACGACATTGTCGGCCCAAGCCTCGAGATAGAAATCGAGATTCTGGAGCGTGTGGTTCTTGATCTGCCGCCCTGTCTCGCGGAGCTGCTCGAACTCCGGCAGAGCGGCGACGGCCGCGGCACGGCGATGCTGAAAGTGCGGCTTGGTTCGCTCAAGCGCACGCTGCAGGCCGGGATCGGCCAACGCCGCGGCAGCATTCTTCTTGAAGGCGGGACTGGTCGGCAGCATCACGGCGCTCCTGGCGGCGGGCGGATGTTAAAGCGTGATCGCTGGAGGGGAAATCACCGGAGGCGCGAATCATGCGAGAAAACAAAAGGCTCGGGCAGGCATGCGTGCGGGGCAGGCGGCTCCCGTTCGAGCGGCCCGCGCTCACGCGGCGGAAGAGGGCTCGGGCGCGATCCGGCAGGGGCATGGTTCCGGATCGTGTTGACGGCGGGGAATGGCTCCGCTGCTGTCACACCATTTGCAAACGGGGCCCGCCAATGCCACATCGCCGCTATGCGTCGCCGTGACCTTCTGCTCCTCATTCCGAGCATAGCAAGCGTGCTGCCGGCCGGCTTGGCCGTGGCGGCGACGGCGGTACCGGCGCCCCTGACGTCGGCGGACCAGGCCGTGCTCGACCAGATCACCGCCTATCTCAACAGCCTCACCAGCCTGAAGGCAAAGTTCCTCCAGATCGCCCCGGATGGCGGGGTGAGCCAGGGGATCGCCTGGATGGAACGGCCCGGCAGGATGCGCTTTCAGTACGATCCCCCGAGCCCCTATCTTCTGGTGGCAGGGTACGGGTTGCTCGTGTTCCATGATTCGAGCCTCGATCAGACCACCAACATCCCCCTCTCCTCGACCCCGCTTGGCCTGTTGCTTGCCCAGGACATCAAGCTTTCGGGCGCGGTCACGGTCACGGACTTTCAGCGTCTGCCGGGCGAGATCGACGTCACGCTGGTACGGACCCACTCGCCAGGACAAGGGAGCATCACGCTCGTCTTCTCGACTCCGCCGCTCGCGCTCCGCCAATGGGCGGTGCGGGATGCGCAGGGCAGGGTTACGCGCGTTTCCCTATACGACGTGACGCTCGGTGGGCACTTCCCCGCGCATCTCTTCGCGTATGTTCCGATCCCGGGGCGCGGCGGCAACGCGAATTAGTTCTGGGCATCGCCGGCACTTCATGCCTAGAGTTGAACAACAAGAACAAGATCGTTGTAGGTGATGACCAAACCTTTCGTCGGCATCAGCTGTTGCCGCAGGCAGTTCAGTGTTTATAGCTTGCCGAGCCATGCCGCCTCCGACACTTACGTTCGGGCGGCCGATCTGGTGGTCAACGCGGTGCCGATATTAATCCCCGCGAACGGCGAAGCGGCCGACATTCCGGTCCTGATCGAGCGGCTTGACGGCATCATTCTGACCGGCAGCCGATCGAACGTGCGGCCGGACCTTTACGGCGGGCCGCCGCATGCGGAAGGCACGCCCGAGGATGAAGCGCGCGATGGCGTGACATTGCCGCTGATCCGCGCCGCGCTCGCGGCGGGACTGCCGCTGCTTGCCATCTGCCGCGGCCTGCAGGAGCTGAATGTCGCGCTTGGCGGCAGCCTGCATCAACGGCTGCAGGATCTGCCTGGCCGTTTCGATCATTCGACACCGCTGCAGCCGCTCGCGCGCCTGCGCACTGCCAAGGCGCATGCCGTGCAGGTGGTGCCCGGCAGCTTCCTGCACCAGCTCGCCGAAACCCGTGAGATCGCGGTCAATTCCCTGCACAATCAGGGAATCGACCGGCTGGCGCCCGGGCTCACCGTTGAAGGAACGGCGCCGGACGGAACCATTGAAGCGGTGCGCGCCCATTCCGCGCCGGGCTTTGCCTTCGGCGTGCAGTGGCATCCTGAATACGATTTTGAGACTGACGCGCTCTCGCGCCGCATCTTCGCGGCATTCGGCGACGCGGTGCGCCGGCGGCGGGCCGGAGCGCAAGCACGCTTCGCCGCTGCCGCCGACTGAGCCTTCCGCCCTTGGGCCACTTGCCCTTGACACCTTCGGCGCTTGCATTCTCCCGCTTCGTCGGCTAAGCCCCCGCCCTTCCTTGCGGAGGGCGGCGGCATCGCCCTTCGCTGTGCCCACCCCAGAGGGGGGAAGCTTCGCTTCGGGGCCGATCCAGCCATAGGGAGAGCCTTATGCCGCTTTATGAATGCGTGCTGATCGCACGCAATGACGCGACCCAGCAGCAGGTCGACGCGCTGGCCGACCAGATCGCCGCTGACATGGAAGCCGCCGGCGGAGCGGTGCGTAAGCGCGAATATTGGGGCCTGCGCAATCTTGCCTACCGGATCAAGAAGAACCGCAAGGGCCATTACCTGCTGCTTGGCCTCGATGCGCCGCCCCCGGCCGTCACCGAGATGGAGCGGCAATTGCGCATCAATGAGGACGTGCTACGGTTTCTTACACTGCGCGTCCCGGCGATCGAGGAGGCGCCTTCCGCTATTCTCTCCCGCCGCTCCGATGACCGGGAGCGGAGCTTCCGCGGGCCGAAGCCGGCCGGGCGTTTCGATTCCGGCCGCCGGCGCTATGACGATCGGGAGGAATTCCGCGCCCGCTCCGACCGGGACGACGAGTTCCGCCCGGCCGAACCCCTCGGCGAGGAGTAGAGCATGTCCGAGTCCGCAGAGATCAATCCGGCCGCCCGCCGCCCCGCCGTCGGGGCCCGCCGGCCCTTCTACCGGCGCCGCAAATCCTGCCCCTTTTCCGGCCCCAATGCGCCGAAGATCGATTACAAGGATGTGCGGCTGCTTTCCCGCTTCCTCTCCGAGCGGGGCAAGATCGTGCCGAGCCGCATCACGGCAGTCTCCGCGAAGCGTCAACGGGAACTGGCGCTGGCGATCAAGCGCGCGCGGTTCCTCGCCCTGCTTCCTTATGTCCTGACCTGAGGGAGAACGGCGGTGGCCAGCGTCGAGGTGATCCTGCTCCAGCGGGTCGAGAAGCTCGGGCAGATGGGAGAAGTGGTGAAGGTGAGGCCGGGCTATGCCCGCAACTTTCTGCTGCCGCAGAAGAAGGCGCTGCGTGCCACCAAGGAGAACCGTGCCCGGTTCGAGCAGCAGCGCCTCGAACTGGAGGCGCAAAACCTCAAACGACGTGAAGAGGCCCAGCGGGTGGCCGAGCGGGTGGCCGGGCTTTCGGTCGTGGTCATCCGCCAGGCGGGAGAGGCGGGCAATCTCTATGGCTCCGTGAGCGCGCGCGACATCGCCGATGCCTGCGTCGCGGCCGGGCTTTCGATCAACCGCTCGCAGGTGGCGCTCGAGCATCCGATCAAGACGCTCGGCCTCAGCGAGGTGCGCATCATCCTGCATCCAGAGGTCTCGATCTCCGTCTCCGTCAATGTCGCCCGCTCACTTGAAGAGGCGGAAAGGCAGGCGCGCGGCGTGAGCGGAGCGGCCGAAGAGGGGCCGGAGCCAGCGGGCGAATCCTTCTCGGCCGAGGCGGGGCCGGCCACCGCCTGAGGTGAAGAACCATCGCCGACAGCTTTGACTGCGGGAGCGGCTTTCGCCATTCTGCCGGACCACAGAAATAACAGAGGTCCGCGGCGAGAATGCCCATGCAGCGCGTGTTGGATGCAATCCTGAGGCGTCTGATCACCCAGGGCAGGCTGACCGTGCGCTGGCCCGACGGCAGCACCACCATCTACGAGGGCGGGCCAGGTGGCCGTGCCGCGGTCGCCATCCGGGACAGAGCCACCGTGCGGCGGCTGGTGTTCAATCCCTCGCTCGCCTTGGGCGAGGCTTACATGGCGGGCACGGTGGCGCCGCTGGAAGGCAGCCTCTATGATCTTCTCGATCTGCTCGTCGCCAATGCGACCGAAGCCGGGGGCGGCACACGCATCATGCGCATCAGGGCACGCCTCGGCCGACTGATCCGCCGCTTCGCGCAGTACAACCCGGCTTCGCGCGCGCGCCGCAACGCCGCCCACCATTACGATCTCAACGGGCGACTCTATAGCCTCTTCCTCGATCGCGACCGGCAATATTCTTGCGCCTATTTCCCGCGCGGCGACGAGACGATCGACGAGGCGCAGATCGCCAAGAAGCGTCATATCGCCGCCAAGCTTCTGCTCAGCCGACCCGATCTCTCCGTGCTCGATATTGGCTGCGGCTGGGGCGGACTCGCGCTGACATTGGCGAAGGACTATGGGGCGCGGGTGCTCGGCATCACGCTTTCTTCCGAACAGCTTGCCGAGGCACGCGCCCGCGCCGCCGCTTCCGGACTTGCCGAGCGTGTACGCTTCGAGCTGCTCGATTATCGAGCGGTCAATCAACAATTTGACCGCGTCGTGTCGGTCGGGATGTTCGAGCATGTCGGCATCGGCCATTACGATGCCTTCTTCGCGACGCTCAAACGGTGCCTGGCCCCGGACGGCGTGGCTCTTTTGCATGCGATCGGGCGCAGCGACGGGCCGGGGGCGACCAATCGCTGGATCGCCAAATACATCTTTCCAGGCGGCTATGCGCCGGCTCTTTCCGAGGTACTGCCTTCTATCGAACGCACCGGCCTCTGGGCGACCGATATCGAGATCCTGCGCCTGCACTATGCCGAGACGCTGGCACGCTGGCGCCGGCGTTTCCTCGCCAATCGCGACACGATCTCCTCGCTCACCGACGAACGGTTCTGTCGGATGTGGGAATTCTATCTCGTCGGGTCCGAGCTTGCATTCCGTCGCGAAGGCCACATGATCTTTCAGATCCAGCTCGCCCGTTCGCAAAGCGCGGTGCCGCTCACCCGTGATTACATCACTGCTGCAGAGCAGGCTGCAAACGCGGACCGCCCAATGATCGCCTAAAACATGTCATGCACTTCGATAGGGTCTCAGAAAAATAGAGTTTTTCTGAAGAAAAGATGAATGAAAGGACGAACGTTCTTTGGTTCTTTCTTTCAAGAAAGAACAACTTCTCTTCTTCATTGACCGCATTGGGCTTGGCAGAAGGTTCATAATAGCGTCCGGCTGCGGATTTCGTGCGCGATCAAGCCCGCGAAACGGGCTGCCTCGTCCGGATCTGGATCAACTCGTGAATTGCTCGGCGACGATGCGTTCCGAGAGAGCCTGATCGGGATCGAATAATACCGTGACCGAGAGCGAGCGGTCCTCGCGCACCGCGACGCGCAGGACATTGCGCACCTCGGTAAAGTCCGCGACGGCAGAGACGGGGCGTTTTTCGGCCTCCAGCACCTCGAAGAGCACTTCCGCGCTGCTCGGCAGAAGTGCGCCGCGCCAGCGTCGGGGGCGGAAGGCGCTGATCGGTGTGAGCGGGAGGAGATTGGCCGAGAGCGGCACGATCGGCCCATGCGCTGAAAAATTGTAGGCGGTTGATCCTGCCGGTGTCGAAATGAGGATCCCGTCGCACATCAGCTCGGGCATCCTGACCCTGCCGTCCACCGAGATCCGGATCTTCGCTGTCTGGCGCAGTTGACGCAGCAGGCTCACTTCGTTGAAGGCGAGCGCCTCGACGGCTCGCCCTTCGATCGTTTCTGCGCGCATCCTGAGCGGGTAGAGAACCGTGCTCTGGGCAGCGGCCAGGCGGTCGGGCAAGCCTTCCTCGGCATAGGCATTCATCAGGAAGCCAACCGAGCCGCAATTCATGCCATAGACGGGCAGGCCGTGGCTTAGCATCGCATGCAGAGTCTCCAGCATGAATCCGTCCCCGCCGAGCGCCACCACGGCTTCCGCCTCGTCGGCGGTACAGGTGCCGTAACGGGCGGCAAGCCGGGCGCAGCTCTCCTGCGCGAGTGGAGTCGGGGCGGCAAAGAAGCTGATGCGCCGCACCGCCCGAAGCGGAGGCGGCACGACCGCAGCCACGCCCGCGCTGTCGAAGCCGGTCAGATCAGCCTGCGATGAGCGAGCACCGGCATATCACGGCGCACGCGCTCGGAGAGTTTCGTCTCAATGCGCGCGCTTGCCCAGCCGACGCCGTCGGACGCTTTGGCAACCACCAGCCCCCAAGGATCGCAAAGCAGCGAATGGCCGTAGGTCCAGCGCGGCTCGCCGTTTCCGTCCCGGTGCATGCCCTGGCAGGCGGGCGCCGCGATCCAGCATTGGGTCTCGATCGCGCGAGCGCGCAGCAACACCTCCCAGTGGTCCTTGCCGGTCTCACGGGTGAAGGCGGCGGGAAGAAAGATCAGCTCCGCCCCGGCGCGGCGAAGGGCTAGGAAAAGTTCCGGGAAGCGGAGATCATAGCAGATGGCGAGACCGATCTTCACGCCATTCGCCTCGCACGTCACCACCTGCTCACCGGCACCGAAGGTGGCGCTCTCACGATAGCCGGTGCCGTCCGGGGTAACGATGTCGAAGAGATGGATCTTGCGGTAGCGGGCGATCTCCACCCCCTCCGGGCTGAAGACGACCGTGGTGTTGAAGAGCCGATCCCCGTCCTTCTCGCCGATCGAACCGCCATGAACATGGATGCGCTTTTCGCGCGCCACAGCGCGGAGGAACTCATAGGCCGGGCCCCCCGGCGCATTCGAGCCCGCCGCAGGCAGGGTCTCGGCCTGGGCGAATTTTGTTGCCCGGTCCCCGCCGAGGCAGGTCCAAATCTCGGGCAAGCCGAGCATGTCCGGCCGGTCAGAAGCGACGGCGCCGTCGATCAGGCGCGCCGCCTGCGCGATATTGGCCTCCTTCTCGTGGCCGGGATTCATCTGAATCACGCTCACGCGCATCCCTTGTCCTCCGCTCCGGCGGGCAGCCCATCAATACGCCGCTCAAGCCGAGGCGCAAGGTGCGGCTTCCGCCCAGCCCCTTTGAGCTCGCCCGCGCCGAAACGCGCCAGCATGGCAGGGCGGGAAATCCAGAGCTCCTGGCGGGAGCGGAAGAAGCCGTGGCTGTGCAATGCCTCGGGGTTGAAGGCCCGGAGCATGCCCCAGAGCAGGAAATCCTGCATCAGATCATGAATCCGGTGCGCGATCGTCCGGTCCGGGGCGAAGATGTCGAGGCCGAACTCCTCGATCAACCGGCGCTGGTGGGTTGCGTCGAACGCGCCGGCAAAAGCCCAGCGGGCGAACACGGCGCGCAGGCCCCGCCACCCGGGATCGCTGCCGAGGGCGCCCGCGAGCAGCACGAAGGACCGGCGCAGCCGCCGGCATGTTTCCACCGCCCAGCCGAGATCCGGCCCCGTGTCGCCGAAGACCGGCATGTGCTCGCTCCAGAAATGGAGCTCCCCCACGGGCTCCCCGGCCGCGATCGGCGTGCCGTCCGAGAGCAGAAGCCCGCGCCAGGCCTTCTCCCGTGAGAGGCGGAGGATGCAGAGCGGATCGTCGGTGAATTCGCGGATTCCGTAATGGTAGCGAAGCGCCGCATCAACCCGGCGCACGATGCCGGCCACCGGATCGAACCGCCGGCGCCGCAGGACCCTGGCTGACGCTGTCCGGGTGGCAGAGGACGAAGCGGAGCAAGGCGACGACGCCCGCAATTGGGCCGAAGCCACTCCGGCCGCGAGGCCGTCCTCCGGAGGCACCTATCGCTCCCATCCATGGGCGGATACGGGGCCTCGCCGCCCTTCCAACCACCACAGCCGAGAAAGAGGCCCCTGCCGCATATCCCGCATGCCGGGTTTCGCCCTTGCCGGTTCGAAGCAATTCCAAGCAAACGGTAATCGAGAGCGCTAGCAATTGTCACGCGACGAGGCGGCAGTCCCGCCTGGAGCCGCTGCGCAGCAAAATTCTGGAGCGTGACGACCGGGGTTGTTTCACCGCTGGTCCCAGCCATGGAATAAAACAATAACCGCGAGCGGGGTGGCGAAGCCCAGGCGAACGCGTCCCGCTCTCGTGTTCCGATTCCGCAGTCGGGCGCATTGGCATGCGGATGGAAACGGGACACGAGGCCGGGCGGCGTTCAGCCGGGCCAGTTAAGCCGCGGCTCGGTCCGCGCCGGGCGAGAAGGCGGCTCATTCCCGCGTCTGTTCCCCAGGGGGGTATTGCCCAGGGGCGCGAAGACACGGGGGTCCGGTGCGGCCTCCGCTGCCGTCTCCGGCATGGAGGCCGAGACGCTCCTTCTCGGGGCGGGGGGCGCGGGAGGAATGGGCGGCCTCGTATATCCCGCCGTCGGGCGCGGGGAGGGTGCACCGAGATGTGTCATATCCTCGCCATAGCCACCATCAGCGAGCGGCTCAGGCAAACGAAGCGCGAGCCCGCGAATCTCCGCCTGGATCTCGTCGAGCCGGGCTTCCACACCCTCAAGCCGGCCTTTCACCCCGAAGACGCTGAACGGCATCAGCAAGAAGGCAAGGAGATAAAGGATGCCGGGCACGAGGACGACAAAGGGAAGCCACCAGGGCACCCAGTCTGGAAGCGAGAACGGCAGGGTCATCGCCATCCCTTATAGCAGGGCTGCAAGCTGCCCGCGAAGACGCCGCCGGCGGGAGTCTCGGCGCCGCGGGGCGGAGGGACGGCTGGATTTCCCGAAATGGCCGTGCCAATCCTGCGCTTTGACGCCCATCCGCCCCCGACTCTCCCGCTCATATCCCCGCCCATTCCCATGAAGCTTCTGATCCCCGGCCCCGTGACGACCCGCGCTGAAGTTCGCGCCGCGCTTGCGCATGATTTCGCGCCATGGGATTGCGATTTCTATCCGATCTATGCCGGAATCCGCGAGCGGTTGCTCCCGATCGCAGGCGTGGGCACGGATACGCATGCGAGCCTGCCCTTGCAGGGCTCGGGCCATTTCGTGATTGAAGCCGCGATCCGCACCTTCGTGCCGCGCGGCGGGAAAATCCTCGTGCCGATGACCGGAGGCTACGCGGCCCGGCTCTCCCGTCTCGCCCACGCCTGCGGGCGCGAGGTGGTCAGCCTGCCCGTCGGCGAGAGCGAGCGGGCCGATCCCCGCGCCGTGGCGTCTCTCCTTGCTGCGGACCCGGCCATCAGCCATCTCGCTTTCGTCTACAGCGAGACCAGCACGGGCGTGGTGCATGATGCGGCGGCGCTCAGCACGGCCGCCCGCGATACAGGGCGGCGCGTGATCATCGATGCGGTCTCTGCTTTCGGCGCGCTGCCGCTCGATCTGGCGATGATGCCGGAGGTGGATGCCGTTCTCTTCACGGTGAACAAGTGCCTCGAAGCCGTGCCGGGCCTGGCCTTCGCTATCGCACCCAAGGAACGGCTCATCGAGCGGACCGGGGCGGCGGAGAGCTGGTGCCTCGACCTTGCGGACATCTATGCGCATGCTGAGAAGTTTGGCGCCGGCAGTTTCCGTTTTACCCCGCCCGCCCAGGTGCTCTCCGCGCTCTTGGTGGCACTGGAAATTTTTGCCGCGGAAGGGGGGAGAGCTGCAAGGCTTGCCCGCTACCAGGCCAATCTCCGCGGGCTCGATGAGGGGGTACGGGCGATCGGCCTCACGCCCTATCTGCCGCTTCCCTTGCAAGGGCCGATCGTGATGAACGTGCTCGCCCCCGATGATCCGCACTGGGACTTGCTTTCCTTCGTCGAGCTTCTCAAGAAACGAGGCTTCCTTATCAGCAATTTCTATGACACCGTCCTGCCAAGCTTCCGCGTGGGCCTGATCGGCGCACTCGGGACGGAGGATTATCACGCCGCCGTTGCCGCGATGGACGATGCGCTCGATGCGCTCGGCATTCGCAAGCGCGAGGCGGCCTGAGGATGCCGGACGATCTTGAGATTGCCCGCCGCGTCAGGCTTCGGCCGATCGCGGAGATCGCAGCGAAGGCGGGCATCCCGGCCGAGGCGCTTGAGCCCTATGGACGGTTCAAGGCGAAGATCGGGTTCGATTTCATCGAGAGCCTCGAGACCCGGGAGGATGGGGCGCTGGTGCTGGTCACCGGCATCAACCCGACGGCGGCCGGCGAGGGCAAGACCACCACCGGAATCGGGCTTGCCGATGCGCTGAATGCGATCGGCAGACCCACCATGCTCTGCCTGCGCGAGCCGAGCCTCGGGCCATGCTTCGGGGTGAAGGGCGGGGCGACCGGTGGGGGGCGGGCGCAGATCGCGCCGATGGAGGAGATCAACCTCCATTTCACCGGCGATTTCCACGCCATCACCGCTGCCAACAATCTGCTGGCGGCGATGCTCGACAATCACCTCCATTACGGCAATGCGCTCGGTCTCGATGCGCGACGGATCTTGTGGCGCCGGGCACTGGACGTGAACGATCGTAGCCTGCGCGCGACCGTCATCGCCCTTGGAGGCGATGGGCCGGTGCGGGAGGACGGGTTCGACATCACCGCCGCCTCCGAGGTAATGGCGCTCTTCTGCCTTGCCCGTGACCTTCCCGATCTCGAGGCGCGGCTTGCGCGCATTGTCGTGGCCGAGCGAGGCGATGGCAGCATGGTCACAGCGCGCGATCTTCACGCCGATGGCGCGATGGCGGCGTTGCTACGCGACGCGCTGATGCCGAACCTGGTGCAGACATTGGAGGGGTCACCGGCGCTCGTACATGGCGGCCCCTTTGCCAATATCGCCCATGGCTGCAATTCGGTGATGGCAACACGGCTCGGCCTCAAGCTGGCGCCGATCGTCGTCACCGAAGCAGGGTTCGGAGCCGATTTGGGCGCGGAAAAATTCTTCGACATCAAGTGCCGTCTTGCCGGCCTGACACCTGCAGTGGCCGTTATCGTCGCCACCGTGCGGGCGCTCAAGCTGCATGGCGGCGCCGAGAAGCGGACGCTGGAGAGGGAGGATGTCGGCGCAGTCGAGCGCGGCATCGCGAATCTCGCCCTGCATGTCGAGAACGTGAAGAAATTCGGCGTGCCAGTGCTCGTCGCGCTCAACAGCTTCACCTCCGACACGGCAGCAGAGATCGGCACGGTCAAGCGCGCCATGGCGGCACGCGCGGTGGAGACGGTGCTCTGCACCCATTGGGCCGATGGAGCGGCCGGCGCAGTGGGGCTGGCACGGGCCGTGGTTGCAAGGCTTGAGGAAGGGGGCACCCGCTTTGCACCGCTCTATCCCGATGACTTGCCTCTTGCGGAAAAGATCCGGGTCGTGGCCGGTGAAATCTATCGCGCCAGCGACGTCGAGATCCCGCCCGCGGTGGCGCGGCGTCTCGCTTCCTTCGAGGCGGCGGGGTTCGCAAAGGCACCGATTTGCATCGCCAAGACGCAGTATAGTTTCAGCGCCGATCCCACCCAGCTCGGCGCGCCCAAGGGACATGTGCTGCCGATCCGGGCGGTGCGGCTTTCGGCAGGTGCTGGTTTCGTCGTCGCGCTTGCCGGCGACATCCTGACCATGCCGGGCCTGCCGCGCGTTCCCGCCGCGGAGCAGATCGGGTTGGGACCGGGTGGCAGAATAAGAGGGCTCTTTTAGGGTCGCAATGGAATGCGAGGCGCATTTCTCGACATCCACAACGCGACAGCAGCAATTGATTCGGGCTGCTCCTCCTTTCCCACGACAAAGCGGAAACCGGAAGGAGGGTTAGCCATATAATTCTCCACTATGTATCGATTTGGGAGAGTGCCCCGTACGCGAAGGATATCGAGCATCTGGCGAACAGGCGCCATGAATGCGCCGCCCGCTGTACGCGGGGGAGAAAAGATCCAGGAACTCTGAATTCCTGCGCTTCGAGCCCAAATCACTTCGGCTTCCACAAAGTTCTGGTAAGGGATGGGATGGCTCAAAAAATACCAGGGCGGCGAATCTACTGTGATGCCGCCACCATAGAGGGCCATATCTCTGATGTCTTGCCATTCCGGAGATTGAAATGGTCCGTGTTCCCACTGCCGATAGTTGGGCGCGAAGATCGGAGATACTGTGCGCAGCCCTGCCTGCCTTGCGGCATCGACGTACAGCTTCCACTGTGCGGGGGAGAGCCCGTTCGATCCCAAAACCAAATCGACGTGGGCCTCATCGACGCATAAGCCGGCTGCATCGTACGTACGGCGATGATCGTTCCAGAACGCCGGACCATGACTGGAAACGCCCACTTCTACGGACGCGGGGCCGGTCTCTCGAAAGACACGCGCAACTGCAGATCGCGTTTCGATGTCCAGCTTCTGCCATATATAATCATGAACATACAATCGTACTCGCCCGGTCGCTCGAAGGGCAGCCGATGCGTTAGGGTCAGCCAAAGATTCAAAGCCATCGGTCCCGCCTATCTCGATATCTCTACCGCTCTCAGGCACCCTCGCTCCCGATGGCACGCCGAGACATGCTATACCGGCCAGTAAGGAGCGCCTGCCAACGAAAAATTCTGTCATAACTTCCTCGAACTCCGGCATCTCGTACCGGCATGCGGCGGATCGCGACGCTTCGGGTACGAATGGACCATGAGCTTACCGGGCCATGTTTGTATGAGAGCAAGGTCCGCCCGCGCCGTCTTCTATGTCTTTCTGTTATCGCTTGCTTTCTCAACTGACCCAGGCCCAGGGCGACTCCATCTCCTGTTGTTGCATTCTGGGTACGACCCAAATCACGATATGGGCCTTTCGGCGCGCTATGCCATCCTCGATATTCGTCCTCGGAAGGATTCCAAAGAGCCCAAAAACTTCCATTCCCCGCTCCACCAATGGAGCGATATATAACGCACAGAGCATCTTTTCGCCCTTCCGTTGCCCATGGCTATTCCGGGCCGCTCCGTTCCGATTCTCGAAAGCATCGTCAGACGGTCACCACGGTAGAATTCTTAAACAAGCTCTCGAGCGATCGAGGTTACCGAAGAACCAAGTTCAAACCGTCAATTTCTCGGATTCAAGGTGCCAATGTTGTTGATGCGTATCCCGGCCTCTTTTCAAAAAAACGGGGCGGCCCATTTCATCAAGAAACTGCAATTTGTGGGGCCTATCATCATCAACCATGGGTGGAAGCTGAAACGAAAACCCGGCAGCCTCTATCCCATATGCGGTCTTGATGTCTGGTCGACGAGCGTCGCAAGCCACGACTCCATGCACGTTTCCGTCTATCACAATCGTGAGGTGCACCGGCCGAAGCGGATCGTCCGGACAGATCGCCCATCCTCCGACTCCCCTGGCAGTCAGGTAATCCAAGTGGCCGAGGATATCCCGTGGAGTCTTTTCAGCAAAAGTGTCCCAAATCCTCAGGAATTCTCTGTATCCATCGATATCCCGTTCAAACAGGGCGCGCCAGACAGCATGGGTTTCAAGGGTCCCGTCGTGCAGCAAGCGCCGGACTATCTGTGGTTTGGGGCCGTGCCAGTGTACGATTGTCGCCGACGGATTCCGCCCCCAATACGGTTTCCAGTTAAAAGTATTATCCAGCTTGTCCCACTGCCCCTTGTAGAATCGCCGATAATTTTCCTGATCGAAACCTGGCCACCCATCGGGCAGATGCTTGATTATAAACGCTATGAAGTGCGGCAGCGTTGCCCGCAGTGCCGGCACGTTCATGACCATGACGCCGGTATTCATATCTATATCATATGCGGTTTGCGTCGCCTGGGGAGCCGCGGCAAACAATGCAGGCGCGGCTTCTATACGAGGATCCGCAAGGAACATCACGTCGCAATCCGTAAATAGTACAAAATCGTCTTCTCTCTCGATCAATGGTATCTCAACTCGAAGAAACGCTCCGCGAGCGATTCCAAGATAATCTGCGGTTCTTGCCGGCGCCGCCTGCACGAGATGATCGTGAAAGCTCACGCGATGAGTGATCACTGTGGCACCCATCGCTCGAATCTCGGCCGTGAATTCCCCCTCTTCACCGTCATATAGCATGCAAGGATGAAGAGACGTGTTGCGTAGAGCAGAAGTCACCGCGACGCGCGTTAGAGCGCGCCACCCGTGATCCTTACGGTTAATGGATGCCTCACTCAGCGAGAAATACCATTTCCTGATCAATGGTTGATTGCCCAATGGGCGCCTGTCGGCATTCGGGGCACTTGTCATCTTGGCATCCTCAGCTGAACATTTTTTAGGAGACTCAGGATCGATTGATATTGAACGGTGTCCTCCTCGGTGCTGGACCTTCTGACCCTTGATCAAAGCCGATCAGCTAGCCGACTTGTATCGTACTATGACCGTGTGCCGTCAGTCGAAGTGGTTTCGTCCGGCCCGCCAAAGCCGCTCGGGCTTGCGGCAGATGAGATGGCAAGCGACCGTTCATGCCTTTGTTTGCTTCAGCGACCGTTGTCGGCGTTGGACCTTTTGTCGTCATTTCCTCTTCCACCGGGTCGGGCCGCGGGTCCGACAGATCTTGAAAGATTCCACCTCTGCGGGAAAAGTGAGGATTGTAGTGGGGATCGCGGTCAATCACATCGCGCCACCGATCCTGCATGACGCCATTTTCCAGAAAAAAGCGGGTCTGGTGCTCGGGACGGAAGTCAGTTCCCCGGCTCAGGCTTTCGTGATGTCTCCCAGTTGAGGCCGGAGTCCAGACAATCCTATATCCTGCGGCTCGTATCTTAAGACAAAGATCAACATCGTTGAATGCCACAGCGAGCGCCTGTTCGTCGAAGCCCCCAACCTCTTCGAAGACATCGCGGCGACAAAGCATGCAGGCAGCCGTCACGGCCGAGAGATCTTGGGCCGAGGTCGCTCGCGACATGTACCCCGGCGCATCCCCAGGAAGTCCACGATGGGCATGATCAGCGATGCCGCCAACACCGAGAATAATGCCGCCGTGTTGCACCAGCCCATTTGGATATAAGAGTTTGTTGCCCACGACAGCAACGCGAGCATCCGCTATTGCCTCCCCTACCATCTGATTGAGCCAATCTGTTTGTTCAATCAATACATCGTTATTCAGAAATAGCAGATATTGTCCTTTTGCCTGTCGGGCCGCTATGTTGTTCAGGCGTGAGAAATTAAACGGCTCCTCTATTCGGATGAGTCGTACTCCAGCGAATGACGACATTTCCCGGGCGAATTCGGATGAAGCCGTCGACGTGGACCAATTGTCGACAAGAATGATATCATATTCGGGATATTCCGTGTTTGTTCTGATCGCGCGAACGCAGGCTCTCGTCATGTCGATATGTTCGCGATAGGGAATTATTATCGTTACCGTGGGATAGTGGGTCAAAACCCAGCGGATATTGTACCTGGTCACTCCAACGGGTGAGGTCACGCTTGCGCGAATGCCTCGCCGCGATAGATGATCCGAAACTGCGCGCGCTCCGGCGGCGGCCGCGTAGTCCTTGTTCTTTCCGGCCGCCGCCGTGGAAGATGGTGTCTTTCGCCAATGATACAGGACCTCTGGAACGTGGTATATTTGCTCAGGTGGGGTGATCTCGGCTAGGCGCAAGATCAAATCGTGGTCCTGCGCGCCATCGTACTTGGAACGCAGCTTTCCCACTTTGGCGAGGTGCTTGCGCTCGACAAAAAGTAGATGGCAGATGTAATTTTGTGATAGAAGCAATCGATAATTCCAATCAGGCTTTAGATTAACCTCGGAAAGTCTCCTAGAGTCATCTATTTTGTCCTCATCGCAATAGAGCACCTTGGCTCCGGTGCGAAGCGCGGCATGGACCATGAGTTCTAGCGCTTTTACCACCAACAGATCGTCATGGTCGAAGAAGGCAACATACTTTCCCTTCGCCACGGCGAGACCAGCGTTGGTGGCGGCACTTATCCCGCCATTTTTTCTTCGCGAGATGAAGCGGATCCTGTGATCTTTGATGGAGAAATTCTTTATGCACTTGGTCAGATCGGTCGAGTTGCTTGCGTCGTCGACGATAACCAGCTCCCAGTTTTGATATGTCTGCGCGACGACTGACTCCACCGCTGCCGCAAAATCAGCGAGCCTTGGCCGATAGACAGGGCAGATGATGCTCACGAGCGGTGCACTCGATGAGTCTGTGGCCAATTTTGGAGGACTTATAAGAATCCTTTGATTGTATGCTTGCGCCCATGCATCGTAGCGCGGGATGTTGAATTCCTCACCTGGGATAAGTTTTCTTATTTGTGACCGAAGCGACCACAAATCTGCGAACAGTTCCTCCGCAGAGTTTAGCAAATCTTGAAGCTTGCTGGATATGCCGGCATCCGCAAACGCTATTCGACACGGGCTGTTATCCAATTCCTTGTCTGCATGGAGAATTGTGCATCTGATATCAAGTGTCTTTCCAGCGAACAAATCACGCGGTGGAACGAACGCGAAACCGCAGTTAGGATCCGCACCCAGTGTCTCGGCAACGTCCGCGCGGAATTCATTTGCTGTAAGTTGCGCGATAGGCTGGCCGCCAAACGATAGAAGCACCTGAAGGCCACCATCCTTGCGGCCGGAAATCATGTCTTGGCGAAGCGCCCAACCTCGAATTGCGCCATCTTGAAGGCCTTCCAGCCTGCCGAGATATCCGACTGGGGATAGCTTGAATTTGCATCGAGTATCCCCTCCGGGCAGCTTCACCGCCTCCCCATGAACACCACGAAACTGGATGATGTGCACTTCGTCATCAAAGTATTGAGGCGGTATCGGAACCTGAAACCCGACGAGCTCGGTCGGATGGCCCGATGCTTTGACATCTGCACGCGGTCGGTCACAACGAACATCAGTAATATGTTTATCGTCGATCCAGATGGAAAGAAGTGTGGGCTCACGAAGATGTCTTTCACTATATGCCCATCCGGTTATACCGAAAAATGTAGCGCTGTCGACATGGACCACAAGAGAATGGCTTTGAGATGCGGATGCGGATTTCACGGTGGGCGTGGGTGTAAATGTCCAGGCCAATTTCGGGGAACCGCTGGTTGAGTCCTTTAGCGCAAGCGATTTCCCATTTGCGTCGAGGAAGCTGACTCGATGCTGAATTCCGTCACGATATCGTTCTGGTATCCGGATTCGAAATCCGACATTGGCATGCTTGTGGCCATGACGCTGGACATCGGGCCGACTGAGGTCGGCGGTCAACGTCTCAATCATTTGATCATCTATGACGAGGCTCAACCTTGTGGCCTGCTCAGGCGCGGTTTCATTATATACCCAGCCAATGATCTCAAATTCAGTGAGTTTGTCGACGAAACCGATGTACGGGCCGGCTTGCTTTTTGTCTTTGGCTTGCTCGCGTTCTACTCCGGATTGGTCAACAGATCTCGTTTGCTCCGACATTTATTAACTCCAGGGCAAGGGGGCGAAGTATTACGGTGACGGAGCGCTCAGCACGGCTGTATTCTGTGCCAGGCTGGCCACGTGTTTTCTGATCTCGCAAAAACTAGTGCAGTCATGGAAAGTTTGACTGATGTTGCTCTGGCTTATCGACACATTCATTGCAAATTAGGATTGCCAAAAATCGTCCGGAATATCCTGATACATTCGGGCGGGATGGCGGTATGATCATGGTTGCAGTCGTTGTCGTTGATACGAGGCTTGATTTTGACGGGGCCAGCCAAGGAACCGGACGTCGAAGCTGATCTGCTCGGGGGTCGCTTGGTGGTATGCCCGCCTTTACGCAGCGGTGTCACCTGAACCCGCTATGGCGCATGGGCGTAGTCTCGCCACCATTTTGCTCATGTATGGATATTGAGGTTATTGGCATTGGCGACGCCGACGAAGGTGATTTTGGTACCGTCGGAGAGGTTGAGGGTGGTATTGCCGGAGGCGGAGGAGATGGA
>DASZQO010000252.1:0-9946 GCA_035549615.1 Acetobacteraceae bacterium | reverse complement strand
CGATTCGGGATGGGGCGGCATCGAGCGGCTGGACACTGAGAAATGGATCGATTGCCAACCGCCGTTCGATGTTGCGCATCACCTCAACGGATTTGGCTACCCGGACGGAAAATTCCGCTTCAAGCCCGATTGGCCGACAGTTCCCTTCGCCAATGCGGGGACGACGGGGCCGTGGCAGACCATGCCTTCGCTGCCCGACCATTGGGACGTGATTGAGAGCGCGGATGAAGAGCACCCGTTCCGCTTGGCGACGAGCCCGTCGCGCAGCTTCCTCAACTCTACCTTCAACGAAACGCTGACCTCTCGTGCCCGTGAGGGTCGGCCGAGCGTGATGATGCACCCCGACGATGCCGTGGCGCTCGGGATTGAAAATGGCGGGCGCGTGGTGCTCGGCAACAGGCGCGGGGAAGTGCGGCTGCACGCCAAGCTCTTCGCGGGATTGCAGCGCGGCGTTCTGGTGGCCGAAGGTCTCTGGCCGAACGCTTCCTTCGAGGACGGCAAGGGCATCAACACGCTGACCGGCGCCGATCCCGTCGCACCCTTTGGCGGTGCGGCATTTCACGACAATCGGGTCTGGGTGCGTCCCGCCTAGGAAATGTTGTACCCTTCGCTCATGCATGGGAAAGAAGGAGGCTTCTCTTTCTAAAAAAGAAGCAAAAAGACTTTTCCCCCTTTTCCGGACCAGACCACGGCCGGAGATTGCGAACAAACGGATAAAAATTCTTTGTTCTTTCTCTCAAGAAAGAACGCTCTCTCTTCTTCGCTACCCGAGCGCACCGACCTCATGCGTAATGGCGGTGCCGATCTCCCGCACGAGCGCGAAGAGCCGGCCGATCGGCGCCAGAATCTCCCGATGCACCTCGGCATAATCCGCGGACCCCAGATGCGAGGCAGGTTCCGCGTAGTCAAGATCGGCCGCCTCGTCGGGCCCGGCCGGAAAGATCTCGGCAAGCAGGCTGAGCGAGGAGGAAATTTCAAGCCGCAGGATCGCCTCTTCCAGGGCGCTTCGTGTAATTCCGTGGCGTGGCGAGAAATCGGGAATCTCGGTCGCCAGAAGCCAGATGCGATGGATCAGCGCGAGCCTCAGAGCATGCAGCAGGATCTCGCGCGTGCCCATGGAAGGGGCCTCGGGCCAGGCCGCGCGCAGCGCCAGATGGTCGGCATGGATGCGCCGGAACATTGCGTGCACCGCAGCCGAAACGCCGAGCCGCTCAAGCGCGCGGGCAACGGCGACCAGCCCGGCGCGCCGGCCGGCGCGGCGCGTATGCGCGGCGCGGTCGAGCCAGGTTCCGGGATCGAGCGTGGTGACGACCGCGCGCAGCACTTCGATATCGGAATGTTTCAGCGCGTGCGAGGCGAGATCGAGCGCGCGGCGGAACCGCCGGCTCTTCTCGCGCATCTCGGCGAAGATCTCGGGGTGCCGCGCGGCCGCCGCCCCCAGCCCGTGCAGCGTGTTGGCGCACCAGCCGACCTGCTGGAGGATCGTATTGTTGGGGATGGCGCGAAGCTCGCGCGGGTGGCGGATCCGCGTGCTGCCCAGCATGCCGTCCGTCTGGCGCGCCGCCGGGCGCGAGCCGGCACGGTCGGTGAGCGCGGGCCCGAAGGTTCCGAGCAGCGCCGCATAGCCCGGATCCTCGACCAGCCCCTCCATTGAGGCACGGATGGTTGCAAAGAAATCGGCCGAAAAGTCCGGCTCGGCATAGATCGGATCATCGATCGGGCCGGCCGCCGGATGGAAGGTCTGCGCGGCGATGCGCGTCACGGTCGCGAGCGCCAGTTCCGGCGTGCCGAAGGGAAGAAAGCCATCCCCGCCCTGAAACGCGCTCTCCTCGCGCACCGCGAGCCCGGCCCGGCGGAGCGCCTGGCGCGAGGCCGTGGGCGAGAGATATTTCAGCCGTTCGGCAAGCGAGCCCGGATGCGCGCCGCGGCCGATGCTTTCGCCATGCGTGTCGAACAGCAGCACCTCAACCCCGGTGAGACCGTGCTTTGCGAGGGTCTCGCCGATCTTGAGGCGCAGCCGCTCGATCAGGTACGAGGCGGCGAGCTGGCCGATATAGCGCCCGGAATCCGAATAGCCGAATTGCAGTGCAAGCCGGCCGGTCGCCTTGAGATAGGCGCGGTAATGTGGGCTGCGCAGCGCCTCGTCGAGCACCTGCGCTCCGCGCTCGAGCGCCTCGGCCGTCTCGAAGAGCGGGCTGATCTCGATATGATGGTCGATGCCGAAGAGCCGCGCGAGCCAGAGCGCTGCGAGCAGCGTATATCCGGTCTCGGTCTCGGCGATCAGGAAACGCACCGGGATCGCTTCATCGACATGCTTCGCGATCTCGGCAATCGTCATCATCAGCCGGGCGGCCGAGGTCTGCTCGGCGAGCAGGCTGCCGAAGCTCACCGTCTGCGGCGTGACCTTGTCGAGGGCAGCATTGATCGCCGTGAAAAGCGCACGACGGCGCGCGGGGTCCTCGGGTGGATCAGCAATGCCGAGGCGCTGGCGGACGACATTGTGAAGCTGCGCCGCGTTCAGCCGCACATGGGTATGGGCGAGGGCCATCCCGTGCGAAACGAGCCCGGCACGCGCGACACAAAGCGCAAGGCGCGTATGATCGTCCTGGCTTGCCGCGAGCGCTGCCTCGAACAGCGGAAGCAGCGGCGCGGGCGAGGGGAGCGCTTCCTCGCGATGACCGACCAGGGCATGGGCAAAAGCCGAGACGCGCACCGGGTCGGGCGCATTCGGGCAGGCGGCGATCTGCGCTGCCACCGCGGCGAGCGCCGTCGCGACACGCGCCGCGATCGGCGCGGCGGGAGCGAGCGGCGTAAGCTCGGCATGCAGCCGCTCAAGCTGCAGGCGCTTCATTTCGAGCCTGAGCCGCATCGTCTCCCACCAGCCGATATCGGTGCGGCCGTCGGTGTCGTAGCCGACCCAGCTCGAAAGCACGATCGGGCGTGGAATAAGGGTGGTCCAGCGGTCCGGCCAGGCGGTGCGCGCGACGGAGAGCAGCGCGGCGTTGAAGCGGTCGATCGCGTCCCGGCCGTTGGAGATGGCGGCCACCGAAACGGCGAATTCCTCCGCGAGCGCGATCGGCGGCGGCCGATGGGAGGGGAAGGAGGGCGCCGGCTTGCCCGAGGCCGCCTCCGCCAGCGCATGGGCGATTTCGGTCGGCAGCGCGAAGGTGGGATGCGCGGTGAAGACGGCCGCAAAGCGCGTGCGCTCGACGAGCGTGCGATATTCCGCAAGCCTCACCGGGCTATCCTCGGGGTCGGGCCGGAGCAGATGCCGCGCCAGGTTGGCGAGCACGCGGTCATTCTCCGCTGGGTCGGCGCCGCCGACATAGTTCGCAAGCCGCCGTGCGCGATCGGCGAAGGCGGCATCGCGCAGGTGGCGGATCAGCCCGGCGATCGCCTCTTCCGAGAGCGCGCCGTCATCCATTCGCCGGGTGATCGCAAGGGCGATCAGAAGAACGGGGTTGCCGAAAGGGTCTTCTTCGAGACGCGCACCAAGCCGCGCGGCAAGCGCAAGCAGCTCTTCCGCGAGCGGGGCGGGGTCTTCGAGCGAAGGTGCCAGGCTGGTATCGGGCACCGCCGCATCATGCCGATCATTGTGCATCCGCAGCAAGAAGAGAGTTCATAACAGGATGCCGCAAGAGGAAAAAGTTGGAGGGGCCTTTTTTTCTAGGCGCCGCCGGGGGTGAAGCCCCCTCTCGGCGTGCGTACCGCGCGCTCTTGTGATCGGGTTTTGCCGGCGCGCCGGATCGAGATGGCCTTGCAGGCCTCCGCAAGCTGCGCAATAGCACGCCTGCGTCCGCAGGGAGCGTGGCGCCGGTCCCCAGGCCTTTATCCTCGGACCTTTATCCGTAGATCCTTGATCCGCTTACGGGAGCCCTGCATGCTGCTTGCGCAACTGACCGATCTGCACGTCTGCCCGGTGGGGGTCGCGGCCAACCGCGTGGTCGAGACCAACACCCTCGTCGAGCGGGCTTTCCGGATGGTGAGCCGCATGCGGCCGGCGCCGGACGCGGTCATCCTGTCCGGCGATCTCGCCGAGAACGGCCTCATGGAAGAATATGAAGTCCTGGTGGGCCTGATCGAACGGTATCTGTCCTGCCCGGTCTATGCGGTCCCCGGCAATCACGACCGGCGGGAGAATTTCCGCCGCGCGCTCGGACATCTGCCGGGAGTGACGGTGGATCCGGGGTTCGTGCAATATGCGATCGAGACCCACCCGGTCCGGCTGGTGATGCTCGATACCCTCGTCCCAGGCGGGGGCTATGGCCGGCTTCGCCCGGAGCAACTGGACTGGCTCGACCGGACATTGGCGGAAGAAGGGCGGAAGCCGACAATCATCGCCATGCATCATCCGCCCTTCGATTGCGGCATCGCCCATATGGACAGGATCAAGCTTGAGGATGCAGAAGCCTTCGCGGCCATCATTGCCCGGCATCCCCAGGTACGGCGCATCCTTTGCGGCCATGTGCACCGGCCGGTGACGACCCACGTCGCGCAGGCGATAGCGAGCATCGCCCCCTCGGTCGCGCACCAGGTCGCGCTCGATCTCGATCCCGCCGGGCCTTCCGCCTTTGTTATGGAGCCGCCTGCCTTCCAGGTCCATCGCATCAACGCGGCGGGCGCGATCGTCTCCCACACCGCTTATGTCGAGACCTATCCGGGGCCGTTCCCGTTCGTTCTGTCAGAGAAATATCCGGGCGCCTCCCGCCCGGCTCCGAATGGGCCCGATCCGAATCAAGTTGCATCAGCGTGATCTGAAATCATTACGCGAAATGTTTGGGGCGGATCGCGCCTCACTGGAATCGGGCTCCCCCGGCAACATGCCGGGGGGCTTCAAGGCGGAGCGATCGGGCAACGAGCGCTCCTCCTCATTGGAAGGGTGCGGGCAGCCTGTCGAGCTTGGCCAGGATCGAGGCGGCGGCGCCGCGACCTCATTTGAAGCATTGGCGCCGGCGACTGGCTGGCTGCGCCCTCGCACCAGCGATCTATCGGCCGAGGCCCGCGCTCATCAGGATTTCTTTTCGCCTCGTGCAGGCGGGTAGCGAAGCGCATCAACCAGCAGGGCGAAGGCGGCCGAAGGCTGTCGGCGGCTCGGATAGTAGAGATGGTATCCCGGGAAGGGTGGGCACCAGCCCGCCAGTACCCTGACGAGGGTGCCGCGGTTGAGATGCTCCCTCACTTGCTGCTCGGTGAAGTAGGCGAGGCCAAAGCCCTCGAGCGCGGCCTTCAGCATCAGCGATGCGGTATTGAACACGAGCCGCCCGTCCACTCTTACATTGAGGGCGCGGCCGTTGCGCTCGAATTCCCAGGCATAGATGCCGCGCTTACCCGGCAGGCGCAGATTGATGCATTCATGCTCTGTCAGATCACGTGGCGTTCGCGGCGCCGGGTGCCTCGCCAGATAGTCCGGCGAACCGACAACGGCCATCCGCATCGGCGGGCCAATCGGCACCGCGATCATGTCCTTGGCGACGGTTTCACCGAACCGCACACCGGCATCGACTTGTTCGGCAACGATATCCGTCAGCCCGTAGTCGATGACCACCTCGATCTTGATGTCCGGATATTCGGGCAGCAGCTTGCGGATCGTCGGCCAGAGCACAGCCTCCGCGGCATTCTCGGTCGCGGTTAGGCGGATCAGGCCGGCAGGTTTCTGACGAAGCTCGCTCGCCGCCCCAAGGGCTGCATCAATCTCCTTGATGCGGGGCACCACGGTCTGGAGCAGGCGCTCGCCCGCCGGTGTCGGCGATACGCTGCGCGTCGTTCGGTTCAGCAGGCGAATGCCCAGCCGCGTCTCCAGGCCCTTGATCGTCTGGCTCAGTGCCGACTGCGACACCCCCAGCCTGGCCGCGGCCCGGGTGAAACTGCGCTCTTCCGCGACGGCGATCAGCGCCGCCAGGTCATCGAGGTGATCGCCCGCCATTCATAAGCTCAGCCAATAGCTCTTTCCAGATATTAGGGCCTAATCGACGGGCAATGCAGTGGCCAATTCAGTGCCATGAGACAAGCCCCGCCGGTCTGGTTTCTACAGGATGAAAGCAGCATGGAGATCATTCGCGCAGGTTCGCAGCCGTCGGGACGAGGCCCCGCCGATTACTTTGCAGGGACCGTCCGCATCGACCCCTTGTACGCGCCGCCGGAGCCAGCGCGCGTTTCGATGGCACTCGTCACCTTCGAGCCGGGCGCGCGTACGGCCTGGCATACTCATCCGCTCGGGCAGACGCTGATCGTCACCGCTGGCTGCGGCCGGGTGCAGCGCGAGGGCGGCCCGATCGAGGAAATCCGCCCTGGCGACGTCGTGTGGTTTCCGCCCGGCGAGAAGCACTGGCATGGCGCCGGGCCGGCCACGGCGATGAGCCATATCGCGATCCAGGAAAAGCTGAACGGCTCGCCCGTGAACTGGATGGAGCCGGTGACCGACGCCCAATACCAGGCTCAGCCGATGCCGCAGGCTGACTGACATGCCGCATATCATCGTCAAGCTCTGGCCCAAGCCTGAGGCGCAGAAGCGGGCGCTGGCCGATGCCATCACGCAAGCCGTGGCGCAGCATCTCGGTTATGGCGAAGAGGCGGTTTCGATCAGCTTCGAGGAGATTGCGCCGGCCGACTGGACCGAGAAGGTCTATAAGCCGGACATCCTCCACGGTGCCGGGACGCTCTACAAAAAACCGGGTTACGGCCCGTCATGAAGGCCGCCGCGATGTCGTCAGCAGCGTCGGTCTCTCGTCCCCTCTTCGGGCAACGTCCCGCTCGCGCCATTCATGACCGTCCTCGCCGGCTTTGGAGATATGTGCGATGATCCTGGAAGAAACCTTCACCTTGTCCAACGGCGTGCAGATCCCGAAGCTGGGACTGGGGACCTGGCGGATCGAGAACAGTGCCGTCGTACAGGTGATCCGCGATGCCGCCAGGATCGGCTACCGCCATTTCGATACCGCCCAGGCCTATGCGAATGAGCGCGGGGTGGGCGAAGGCCTGCGCATGAGCGGCATCCCGCGCGACGATCTCTTCGTGACCACGAAGCTCGTCGCCGAGTGCAAGACCTACGCCGAGGCAAAAGATCGCATTGACGGTTCGCTGAGCGCGCTCGGCCTGGATCATATCGACCTGATGCTCATCCACAGCCCGCAGCCCTGGTCCAAGTTTCGCGAGGGATCGCATTTCTACGAAGGGAATTTGGCGGCATGGCGCGCGCTCGAAGAGGCTTATGCCGCTGGCAAGCTGCGCGCGATCGGCGTCTCCAATTTCGAGCGGGCGGATCTGGACAACCTCAGCGACAACGGCGCCGTCCAGCCGATGGTCAACCAGATCCTCGCCCATGTCGGGAACACGCCATTCGACCTGATCGAGTACAGCCGGAGCAAGGGCATGCTGGTCGAAGCCTACTCCCCGGTGGCCCATGGCGCGGTGCTGAACAACCCCGGGCTTGCAACCTTCGCCGGTCGATATGGCATCAGCATCCCGCAGCTTTGCATTCGGTACTGTCTGCAGCTTGGGCTGCTGCCGCTGCCCAAAGCGGCGAATCCCGGGCATTTGCGAAACAATGTCGCCGTGGATTTCGTGATCTCTGATGCGGACATGGAGACGCTGAAGAACGCCAGGACCATCGAAGACTACGGCGAGGCAAGCATGTTTCCGGTGTTCGGTAAGAAGCGGCAGATCGACGGTGCTCAGGATCACGCTTCATGAAGCGGAAACGCCGCGCGCCACCATCGCGTGGCGCTTCGTTGCCATCATCTCTCAGTCTCAGGAGGTCAGCGCCGTGTCCGGCGTCCATCGCTTCACAGGCAAGGCGGCCCTCATGACCGGCGCGGCAACGGCATAGGCCGTGCCACGGCTGCCGCGTTCGCGGCCGCGCCCTTGGCGGCTTTCGGCCGTGCCGAGGACGCTTTGTACGAGACCGCTGATATGGTTAGGAACGCAGGCGGCGAGGGGGTGATGCTCGCCCGCGACATGTTGCGACCGATGCCGCCTCCAAGCAGGCAATCATCGGCCTGACCAAGTCCCCCGCGCTCGGCTAAGCAAGTTGAACATTCGGATGAACGCCGTTCTCCCCGGCAATATCGAAACGCCGATGATGGATCGCTTCACAAAGGCAGACATCCCGAAAGCCATCGATTTTGAGCCGGTCGGACGCTTGGGCAAGCCGGACGAGATCGCAAACGCCGTGCTCAGGATGAGTGCCGAGTTCGCCGCTTTCGTCACCGGCGCATCAATCCCTGTAAACGGTGGCTGGTCCCTCTGATCCTCATAAGGATGCGTTCTCTCCGCGCCCTCTCTCCGAACAACCGAAAGCGGACAGGCGGCTCTCCATCCAGGTTGGCCACCAGGCGCGTTCGCGGGGACAGCCAACTTTTGGGTTCATAACTCTAATCGCGGCGGGGGCGGCGCAGGGTGAAGGTTTCGAAGGCGGCAATCTCGCCGTTCACCCCCACCACGTCGTAGTAAGTAACTTTGATCGTGGTGAAGTCGCCGGGATGGGACCCCGGATCGACGATGAAGGCGGCAAAACCGTAGGCGTGCGCGGCGTTCCGCACGGCCGACCAGGGCGCCTCCTCCTTCACATAGATCGGCGTGCGTTTTCCCGTCGTCGGGTCGGGGGCGCCGACCGCGGTGATCACCCGGCATTGCGGCGGGTTGAAGAAAAGCCGGTTCGAGGGCACGGAGGTTCCGCCGCCGCCGATGACCATGTGCACCGTGCCCCGGGTGGTATCGATGATTGTGGTGTCGATGATTTCGGTTCCCGTCGCGGCGGGAATCGGCGTCAGCGTCTTGTTCGGTTGCTGGCCACGGATCGGGTGGGAGCGCTCGTAATGGTGCTCGTGCCCGCACACGACGAGATCGACCTCATATTTGTCGAACAGCGGCAACCATTCCTCGCGAATCCCGAGATCGGCACCGTTGAACTTGTCGGCCGTCGATATGGCGACCTGGTGCATGCACACGACAATCCAGTCGATGCCGCGGTCGGCGCGGGCGGCTGCCAGCTCCTTTTCGAGCCACGCCTTCTGCGCGCCCGAAGAATAGCCCCTGACATAGGAATTGCCGGCGTCCTGATAGCAGATGTCATCGTTGGCGATGCTCACCACCCGCACCGAGCCGGCGGTGAAGCTATACCAAAGTCCCCTGGTTATCTCGGTCTGGCCGGCGGCTTCCGGCAGCGAGAAATAGGTCTGGTAGGCTTGGTAGCCGATCGGCCCGTTCCCCAGCTCGTTCTCATGGTTCCCGGGACAGGGCATCCAGGGGCGGTTGCGGGCGCTGCGGGTGTTGTTTTCCCAGAAATCCCACCAGGTTCGCACCCGGTCCTCGGCGAGGTTGGCGTAACAGAGATCGCCATTAAAAAGGTGGAACAAGGGCCTCAGCCGCTCCACGCCGAGCGTGGTATCGCCCGCCGCCGGCGACCCGAGATTGTCGTTCACATAGGCTGGCGGATTGGGCATCACGACACCGGGCGGCAGCGTGAACTTCCTGCCCAAGGTCGGCGTGCCCTGATCGCCGAAGCTGGTGAAGGTGAACGAAGCGCGGCCGCGCGGGGAGGTTCTGAAAGTGCCAAATTCCGGCTGCGCGCCGTCATGCAGGGCGCAGTACAGGAAGGCCGCGTCCGGCTTCAGGTCCGGGATCTGAGCGTGATAAGCATAAACGGTCTGCTTCGATTTCGCGTCCCTGTAGCTTACCTCTTTCGCGGGCACTATCCGCTCGAGCCTGCCATCGAGCCCGCCGATCAGCACCCGGGGATTACGGACGATTTGCAGCGTGTGCCAGGACACCACCACCTCAGACGAGGCATCTTTGCCGAATTGCAAATGCAAGCCGGCAACCGGCGGTGTCGCCGCCGGATCGGGGGCCGTATCGGAAGCGGGCACCGCGGGGGCCGCTTCTGCTGATCCGATGGACAGGACGGATGCCATCATTGCCGCGCCCCCGCCAAGGCCCGCGGCGGCGAGCA
>DASZQO010000251.1:0-30057 GCA_035549615.1 Acetobacteraceae bacterium | reverse complement strand
CATCAGTCCCTGCTGGCTGAAGGGCACCGCATAGACATCCTGTGTAAGCGTCATGCTGGTGACGCTCGCCGCTGCCCCCTTGTCGAGCACGACGACGGACGGACCTGAGCCGATCGCCCAGCCCTGGCTCGACTTGAGATAGGCGAGTGCCGCGTCGTTCATGAAGAAGAGCGCGTAGCTGAAAGCCTGGGCACCGATCTGGAGTCCGAAGGAAACCGCGGAAATGTTATAATAACCTATCGGATCGCCGTTGACGAGCAACGCGCCGTCCCCCGTCTGGCCGCCGAGGATGAAGCCGGCCTTGACGATCTGGGGAAAGACAAGGATAGCCTTGGCTTTTACGCCGAGGGCTCGGGTATGCGGCTCGTCCGCGTAGAGCCGTTGCAGGGCCGTGAGCGAGTCCTGAGTGATGGTGCTTGCAGAGGCGGCCTCCGCCACGCCCGGCCGAAGGGCGAGCGCGCCACCAAGGCCGGCAAGAATGACGACGAGGCCGCGTCTCGTCCGTGAAGAAACCGGCATTGTGATCTCCTCGTCGTCACGATCAGGGAATGACGGACGCGACGCCCGGAAAATCTTTTCTCTTCGCGCAAGGATAAGCAAGGATAAATGCGAACGCGCGGACGTGAAATGACGGGACCGGCGCCACCGGCTCAGTATGCCTTCACATTTTCGGCAACGCGGAATTCCGCTCCGGTCTTGGAACGGACTTCCTCGACCGTGACGTCCGGCGCCAGTTCGAGCAGCGTGAGCCCGCCCTTGTCCACCTCCAGCACCGCGAGATCGGTGATGACGAGGTCAACGACGCCCTGGCCGGTCAGCGGCAGCGTGCAGCGCTTCAGGATTTTCGGCTCGCCCTTAGCGATATGCTCCATCACGACGACGACGCGCTTCACGCCGGCGACGAGATCCATCGCGCCGCCCATGCCCTTGACCATCTTGCCTGGCACCATCCAGTTCGCGAGATCGCCATTCTCCGCGACCTGGAGCGCACCGAGGATGGAGATATCAATATGCCCGCCGCGCACCATGCCGAAGGAGGCGGCGCTGTCGAAATAGGAGCTGAGCGGAAGCTCGGTCACGGTCTGCTTGCCGGCATTGATCAGGTCGGGATCCTCCTCACCCTCATAGGGAAATGGGCCCGTCCCGAGCATGCCGTTTTCACTATGCAACAGAATCGTCATGCCTTCCGGAATGTGGTTGGCGACCAGCGTCGGGATGCCGATGCCGAGATTGACATAGAATCCGTCCTGCAGTTCGCGGGCGGCGCGTGCCGCCATTTCATCGCGGGTCCAGGGCATGGAAAGCCTCCTCAATAGCGTTTGCGCACCGTGCGCTGCTCGATCGGCTTGTAGATGCTCTCCAGCCGGACGATGCGGTTGACGAAGATGCCGGGGGTGATGATGTGATCGGCGTCGATCCTGCCATTCTCGACCAGATGCTCGACCTCGGCGACCGTGACCTTCGCGGCGCTGGCCATGATCGGATTGAAGTTCCGCGCTGTCTTCCGATAGACGAGATTGCCTTCATGATCGGACATCCAGGCATGGATGATGGCGAGATCGGCGACCAGGCCCCGCTCCATGATATAGGTCTTGCCGTCGAAGATTTTTGTCTCCTTGCCCTCGGCGATGCTCGTTCCGGCCCCGGTCGCGGTATAGAAGGCGGGAATGCCGGCGCCGCCGGCGCGGATCCGCTCCGCGAGCGTGCCCTGCGGATTGAACTCGATCTCGAGCTCGCCGGCGAGATATTGCCGCGCGAAGGTTGCGTTCTCCCCGACATAGGAGCTGATCATCTTGCGGATCTGGCGCGTCTCGAGCAGCATGCCGAGGCCGACCCCGTCGATCCCGGCATTGTTGGAGACGACGGTGAGATCCTTCACCCCCGATTCGCGGATTGCCTCGATCAGGGTGCTCGGGATGCCGCAGAGCCCGAAGCCGCCGGACATGATCAGCATCCCGTCCCGCAAAAGGCCGGCGAGCGCGTCTTTCGCACTCGGGTAGATCTTGTTCACTGCCATCGCAACTCCTCTCCCTTTCAGGGCGCCTTCCTTTGGGCCGCGTCTGCCGCGCCTTTCATGATCGCCCGTGCGCCGGCCAGCACGCGGTCGATGAAGGCAGCGGCGCTGCCGAGATAATTCGCCGGATCGGTGAGCCGGCCGATCGCCGCTTCGTCGAGATGCGCCGTCACCGCGGGCTCGGCCGCGAGCGCCTGGGCGAGCGTGAGATGCTCCTCGCGCGCCCGGCTTGCCGCCCGCGCGACGACATGGTGCGCCTCGCCGCGGCCGAGATGGGGGGCAAGCCCCATCATCACCGCCTCCGCCACGATCAGGCCACCGCTTTCGTCGAGATTGCGGCGCATTTGCGCGGAATCGACCAGCATGCCCTCGGCGATGGAGCGCCCATGCAGGAGCGCCCCATGGGTGAGGACGAAGGCTTGCGGCAGCGCGAGCAGCTCCGCCTGCCACGGTCCGGTCGCCCGTTCATGATCCGCCGCCATCGCCCCCATCATCACCGGCACCAGCGCCTGCACCATGCGCGAAGCGGCGAGGATATATTCGGAGGCGATGGGATTCCGTTTCTGCGGCATGGTCGAGGAAGCGCCGCGCCCCGCTACATAGGGCTCGGAAAGCTCGGCGAGCTCGGACTGGGCGAGCAGCGTGACATCGGTTGCGATCTTGGCAAGGCTGCCCGAGATGAGGCCGAGAACGCTCAGCACTTCTGCGAATCCGTCCCGCGTCACGTGCCAAGGCGCGGCCGGCGCGGCGAGGCCGAGCTCCGCTGCCAAAGCTTCCATCACCGCGACCCCCTGCGCACCGAGCGAGGCGAGCGTGCCGGCTGCGCCGCCGAGCTGCACGCAAAGGACGCGGGGGCCGAGCTCGGAGAGCCGGGCGAGATGTGCGGCGAATGGCTGCATCCAGATCGCGGATTTGAGGCCGAAGGTGATCGGCAGCGCCTGCTGCAAATGGGTTCGGCCGGCCATTACGGTCTGCCGGTGCGCCTCGGCCTGCCGGGCGAGCGCACCGAGGATCGCCGCAACCTCCTCCCTGATGAGGCGAAGCCCATCGCGGACCATGAGCACGAGCGCGGTGTCCATGATGTCCTGGGTGGTCGCGCCCCAATGGGTCCAGCCTCCGGCTTCCCCGGCACGGTTGCTCAAGGCGGCGACCACGCCGACGACCGGGTAGCCGACCTTGCGCACGCTCGCTGCGAGCGAGGCCATCTCCAATGGGCCGGAAGCGGCAGCCTCGGCGATCCGTTCGGCCGCCGCGGCGGGGATGATGCCGAGGCGGGCCTGGACCCGCGCGAGCGCCGCCTCCACCGCCAGCATGCGGCCGAGATAGGCGCGGTCGTCGAAGATCGCGCGCATCGCGTCGGAGCCGTAGAGCGTGCCGAACACTTCGCTGTCGGCGGGATTGACGGGCATGGAAAACCGCTCAGCCTCGCGGCAACGCAGCGCACCGGCTGCGGAAACCCTGCATCGGCGACGCTGCATCCTCCCGCGGCGCGTGGTTGGCACGAAGCTTGGGGCATCGACCTTGCAGGGTCAAGCATGGGAGGGCATCGTGAGAATTCACGGGGGCGAATCGTGAGCATTCACGGGGACATATCGTGACCTGAACGCCGCCGGGCCGGACGGGAAGGGGAGGGAGCATGGACGCCCCGCAACGACCCCCGGGAGGGGCTTGCGGAATGTCCCGGGGATCGCATCGCATCGTCGTCGTGGGCGGCGGCGCGGCGGGGCTCGAACTCGTAACCGCGCTCGGCGATCGCCTGGGCCGGCGCAACCTCGCCGAAATCACGCTGATCGAAAAGAAGCGCACGCATCTCTGGAAGCCGCTGCTGCATACGATCGCCGCCGGCAGCATGGACCCGAGCGAGCATGAGCTGAATTATCTCGCCCAGGCGCATTGGCATCATTTCCGCTTCCGCTTCGGCGAGATGATCGGGCTTTCGCGCGTGGCGCACTGTGTGCATGTGGCCGCCACCCATGACGAGGACGGGCGGGAGATCACGCCACCCCGCTCTTTTCCCTATGACACGCTGGTGATCGCGGTCGGCAGCGTCACCAATGATTTCGGCACGCCGGGTGTCGCCCAGCATGCGATTCCGCTCGAGACGCCCGCGCAGGCGCAGCGCTTCAATCGCCGGCTCGTCAATGCCTGCATTCGCGCGCATGCGCAGCCGGGGCCGGTGCGGCCGGGCCAGCTCCATGTCGCGATCATCGGCGCGGGGGCGACGGGAACGGAGCTTGCGGCCGGGCTCTATCAGTCCGTGCGCGAGGTGGTGTCGTACGGGCTCGATCGCGTCGATCCCGAGCGCGATGTCCGGATCGTGCTGATCGAGGCGGCCCCCCGGATTCTGCCCGCGCTGCCGCCGCGAATCTCGGAGGCGACGAGGCGGTTGCTCGATCGGCTCGGGGTCGAGGTGCGGGTGGGTGCGCGCGTGAGCGAGGTGACGGGCGAGGGCGTACGCCTCATGGATGGCACGTTCATTCCCGCCGGGCTCGTTGTCTGGACCGCCGGGGTCAAGGCACCCGACCGATTGCGCGAGCTCGACGGGCTGGAAACCAACCGGCTCAATCAGCTCGTGGTGCTACCGACGCTGCAAACCACCCACGATGCGGATATCTTCGCGATCGGCGACTGCGCGGCGGTGCCGTGGCACGGACATGCGGAGCCCGTGCCGCCGCGGGCGCAGGCGGCGCATCAGGAGGCATCGCACCTTGCCCGGCAATTGCCGCGCCGGCTCGCGGGCCGGACCTTGCAGCCTTTCGAATATCGCGATTTCGGCTCGCTCGTCTCGCTTGGGAAATATACCACCGTGGGCAATCTGATGGGCGCGCTGGTGGGAAAGAACTTTTTCATTGAAGGCATGATCGCGCGGCTGATGTACCGCTCGCTCTACAAGATGCATGAGCGGGCACTGCACGGAACCATGCCGATGCTCGTCGGCGCGCTCGCGCGAAGCCTGGCCCGCCGCGCCCATCCGCTTGTCAAGCTGCATTGAGCATCGGGCAAGGAATGCTGAGAGAGGCGGGATTCCGCCGCAGCGCTCATTCACCGACCAGGAATTCACGATCGACCGGGACCTGCATGGCTGTCACGAGAGCGTTGGTCTCCGACGCCATGCCGACGATGGCAAGGAGGTGCATGTACTGCGCGTCCGTCATGCCCTTTTGCCGCGCGGCTGCGGTGTGCGAATGAATGCAGTAGGAACAGCCATTCGCGGCCGAGACGGCGATGTAGACAAGCTCCCGAGTCAGCGGATCGAGCGCGCCTTCCCCACCCATGATCGCCTTCAGGCTTTCCCAGGTGCGTTTCAGGCCCGTGGCGTCGTTGGCCAGTGCGCGCCAGAAGTTGTTGATGAAGTTTGATCCGCGGATGCGCCGGATATCGTCGAACACTGCCTTCACGGCCGGGTCTTTCTCCGCCTCGTCATCTGTCCAAAGCCGCACGGTCGCCATGCGATCCTCCGCTCTTTCACTCTGTTCAGTGAGGGGCCTGCGTTCCGGCCTGGATGACCGCCCAGCGCCGGTCAACAGGCGCGCGCAGATCGCGCTTGACGGGATCGCAGAGCGATCCGGGAGCGCGTGAATCTGCCCGGCAAAACAAGGCGAGAGCGGGTTCCGTCACACCGAACACGCTCTAGCGGCCGAAACGGCCGCCGCCACCGAAACGACCGAAGCCTGCCTGCCGCCCGAGCTGGTCCCGCTGGAGCTGCTGGTAGCTGCCGGGATCGAAGGTACCCTGGCCGCTGCCGCGAGCCGGTGGCTGCACTTGGGTCCAGCCACCGTTGTTCCATTTCGACCAGCCATTGTCGGTATGCTGATAGACGTTGCCATCGCGGCCGGCATAGACGTCCCCGTTCGCGCCCTGGACCACCGCAGCGCTATTGCCGGTGGCACGGTTGTGGTAGCCGGCGCCCTGGGCACCGGTTGACGAGCTGAAGCTGCCCGCGGTGCCGTAGGCGTTGCTCCGGCTTTGCGTGTTCACGGTCTTGTTGGGCCCGCTGACGGTGCTGGAGCCCCAGCGGCCGTAGGGATTGACGTTCTGGTTGGTGCTGCCGGAAACGCCGTAGCGCGGATTGTAAAAGCTCGCGTTGGCGGTGCCGCTGCCACCGCCCCAGGCGGCGCTTCCGTGCGCGTAGGTGCCCGTGTGCGGGTTGTAATAGGACCAGGCGCCGGCACCGCCATAAGGCCCGTAAACCGCGGCGCCTTGGGCCCAGCCGCCGGTGGCGGGGTTGTAATAGCGGCCAGCCGAGGCGGCGCCATATGGGCCCCAGACCGTGCCGCCGCGCGCCCACGCGCCGGTGGCCGAATTGTACCAGACATTGGCGGCGTAAGTGTACGGATAGGGATAGAAGATCGGGACCGGACCGGGCAGGATCACCGGCGGGTAATAGTAGCCAGTGCCATAGACGAGCACGCCGGCGGTGACGAATCCCATCAGGTAGCCGGCGGTGTAGCCGTAGGTCACCGTGGTTGGGGTGGCGGCATAGGGCTGCACGTAGGTCACGTTGTAAAACGCGCTTGAGGGTGGAATGCTCGCGATGGCGGGCGGGAGGCTATCCGCGAGCGCCCAGGGTCCGGTCGGCGCGGCGGCGACGAACCAGGCGCCATTCGCGCAGGCGTAGTATTCGTTGCCGATCTTGAGGACCTGCGCGTCGGTGTTGACGGCGTAGAAGACCGTGGTGCCGGGGATCGGGACGAAATTCGGCGGGCCCGAATAGGTGATGGTGAGCGTGGTCCCTGAGCGGGAAAGCGTGTCGGTGGTGGGGATGCCGGCTTTGAGCACCGCTTCCTCGGCCTGAGCGGTTCCCGGGACAGAGGCGAGAACGGCGCCTTCGTTGCTGTCCGGCGGGATCAGGGAAAAATCCGGCGGCAAGGTGTTGGTGGCGAAGCTCCAGGGCCCATCGAGCCCGGCGGAAGCGAACCAGCGGCCGGAGAAGAGCACGTAGAAACGCCCCTCGGCCGGATCGAAGAAGAGCGTGCTCACGGTATTGGTGACGCGCAGCAGAGCGGTGCCGGCGACGGGGGAGAATTGGGGCGGGCCGGCAATGACAATGATCTCCGCGGGCTTGGTGCTGACGAAGATTTTCGGCACCTGATCGGGCGGGGGTGGCGCGTGTGGCGGGATATATTTGCGCACCGCGCCGAAGCTTGCGTTATCGGGCAAAGCGCTGAAGGCGGCAGGCAGGGTTGCGACCGTGGCGTAGGGGCCGGTGGCCGCAGGGGCGGAGAGCCAGACGCCGTTGTTCAGCAGATACCAGGTGCCGTTGTCGGCGAACACATCCCAGTTGGTGTTGACCGCGAAGGTGAGGCCGGTGTTCCCGATCGGCGCCATCACCGGCTCACCATCGAAGATGACGAGGCTTGCGGGCCGGTTCGCGTAGAAGATCGCCGGCGGATTGTTGTTTACGGCGACTTCGCTCGCCGGCGGCCGGCCGAGGCTGAGCAGCACTGTTTCGAGCGGGACCGGGTGTGTTGCGAGGCGGGGTAGGGCGGCGCTGATCTTTGCCTGCAGCGCGGCCGCCGCTTCAGTGTCGAGCGAGGGGAAGTGAGTGGCGAGGAGGGTCGGGTCGGAAAGCGTGACGATGCCTGTTTGCGTGTCGGTTTTGGTGGCCAGCGAAACCTCGATGGTGCCGAGGATCGGCTTGGTCTGGCCCGCCGGCGTGATCGCGATCGCGGCCCGCGCGGTCAGACGTTCGCGATCGGGCCACGAAACCGCTTGCGGCTGATAGACGGTGACGCTCCCACCGGGCTCAGTGATCGTGTGCGGCCAGCCCGCCGCCGCGGTCGGGGCGGTCTCCGCCAGCGCCGGGAGCGAGATCAGGCGGATGGCAAGCAGCGTGCCTGCCGCGATCCCGAGACAGGTTATCCGCATGATCCCCCTCCCCCGTTCCTCGCCGATGGCGAAGCGGATAGCGTGCCTCATGCGCCTTCGCAATCAAGGCCTCGTTTTGATCATGCACGGATACGCGCTGAAACGCGAGAACGTATTCGCGTGGTTACTTGCCGATGGGTGACTCTGCCTCACGAAAATCGCCCACTGGCAGCAATATGCCCATCCGTGCCTGAGCGGCGTAATCGATCGGAAGAGTCAAGGGATGAGGCTTATCTCACGAGCGACTGTCTTGCTTCAGTGAGCCATCGGCGGTCGATATACGCCTCCGCCGACTTGCGCCTTCGCTCAGGCAGTTCGCGGATCAATGACGAGGTCTCGATCAGTGCCTGAACCGCCTGGACGCTGGCCTCTCCGTCTCGCGGAAAGATGCCTGCTCCTGTGTACTCCGCCCATGCGCGGTCGGCATAAGCAAGGGAAACGCCGGTTTCTTGCGCAGCGATTGCGTTGGCGCCAGCGCGATCGGCATAGAACCACTCGTGCCCGCGCAGGAAAGCACGTAGGAAACGCAGCGCCAGCGCAGCATTTGCCTCCAGCCAGCGTCGGTCCGCATTCAGCGAGGTGAACTGAAACCACGGTACCTCGTCTCGCGGCTCACAGAGTGTGTTGAAGCCCTGATCGAGCGCGATGTAATTCAGTGGGGCACCCTGGAGCCCCGCCTGGATTTCGCCCGTGCGCAGCTTTTCCCAGCGCGCCAGGATCGGGCCGCAGGCAATCATGGAATAATCCCGCGGGTAATATAGCCCCCGTGCAGCAAGGAGCTTCATGACCAGTGACGAACTGCCGGCATTGAGCGACGAAACGCCAATGGTTTTGCCGCGGAGGTCCTCAAAAGAGCGTATTTCAGGTGTTGAGATCAGGGAGAAGGGCAGACGATTGATGTTGCCGCCCACGATCACCTGGCGGCCTCCTGACTCGGCATCCAGGATCACGTGCTCGGTCACGCCATAAGCGAACTCCGCCAATCCGTCGCGAAGCGCTTCGTTCACCGCGTCGATCGCTTCGAGGTGCATGATCGTGACATCAAGCCCCTCCTCGGCAAACAAACCGGCGTTCCGGCAGATCCACGCCGGCAGATTGAAATAATTGCGCGATGTAACGGCAAAGGCCAGTCGGTCCATGAGGGTCCTCGAAGTTTGGCGACAGCGCGGCTCGTGGCGAGGCAGGACTCCCGCCGCCGCCGAAAATGCGGCAGCAGCAACGCCAGACAAAGCGATCTCTGTCGTGACACTCTGCGGCAAGACCGGCCTGCAGCCAACCCATACCCGGGAAGCGCGGATCGCGCTGCGATGGCGCGTGCCTGCTGCATCAGGAATCGATTCTGGGGAAAGCTTCTGGAACCGGACGCCTTTGATGAAACCCTGTTGGAACCAAAAAAGCCGTAACGGGCAGCTTCGGCCGCATCGCAAAAGGATTTTGCTGGTTTCCAAGCGTGAGCGATGCCGCGGAGTCTGGTTTTCCCGCGTGATTCAGGCCTTCGGTGATCTCATCGGCGGCCATCATGCTCTCGTCTTGCGGACAGAGCAGGAGCTGGGGGTTCCGCCAGGAGCTTCACCGGTTCAGATATAGATCATCTTCCTCGTCATTCCGCCATCGATAATAAACTCGGCGCCGGTCACGAAACCGCTTTCGGGTCCGATCAGCCAGGCGGCGAGCGAAGCCACATCCTCCGGCCGGCCGACGCGGCCAGCCGGGTGCTGGGCGTGGTCGGCAGCGCTGAGCGGCCCGCCCCGCGTGTCGATCCAGCCGGGCGAGATACAGTTCACCCGCACCGCGGGGCCGAGACTCACCGCCAGCGCATGAGTGAGGGCGACGAGGCCCCCCTTGGAAGCGGCGTAAGCCTCTGTGTCCGGCTCGGACATATGGGCGCGGGTCGAACCGATGGTGACGACCGCACCATGAGCCGCGCGCAGCAGTTCCTCCGCGGCGCGGACGAGAAGAAAAGTGCTGGTCAGGTTCGTCGCCAGCACGCGAGACCACTCGGTGAGGGTGAGCCGCGCGATCGGCTTGCGTACCATGATCCCCGCGTTGCAGACGAGCGCGTGAAGCTTGCCGACTTCCGCGCGGATGGAGGCGATCATGGTGGTCACTTCGGCTTCGTCCGCGACGTCGCATTGGATGGCGCGCATGCGCGGGCCGGCGTGCCGCGCGGGCTCACGGTCTGCGGCGATGACACCCCAGCCAGTGTTGGCGAGGTGCGTGGCGATGGCTGCCCCGATGCCGCGGGCGGCGCCGGTAACGAGGGCAAGTTTGGCTTCGGTCATGGCCACAGCCTGCCACGAGATGCTCCGCTTCGTTAGATCTCTATGGCGAGATTTCTATGGCGTCTGGCAGAGACGAAGCATCGCGCGGACACATTCGCGGAACCCCGGTGCGAAGCGATCCGCCAAAGGCATGAAATTGATCGGGAAAAACAAAGCCGGAGCGCGATGATCAAAAATCATCACGGCTCCAAAGCAGATTCCGATCTGCGCTCGGTCGCGGGAGCCGGACTCTCGGGAGCGTAGGCGCGGAAGAAGGTCTCAACCGCGGCCGTGACGGTCGCCTCGATCTCATCCTCGCTCGGCGGAGGGTCAACGCCGAGCACGGCCCGCGTATAGAGGTGGGTGCGCAAAAGACTGATGAATTGTTGAGCGGCGATAACCGGATCGCGCGGCAGGAGATTTCCGGCATCCATCTGCTTTTTGAGCCAGGCGGCAAGGTTCTGGCGCGAAGACTCGGCGATGCGCTCGAAGAAGGCACGGCCGAGCTCTGGGAAGCGCACCGACTCCGCCACCACCACCCGGTAGATGGCAAGGGACTGCGGCTCAAGCAGGAAGCGAAGCGCGCGATCGGCGAGCGCCCTAAGGGTCGTGCGGAGATCGAGCTCCTCCTCCGTAGGCAGGACGGAATGGGCCCCGGAGCGGCTGCATGCCGTGCCGATCAGGTTGGCGAAGAGCTGATCCTTGGACGCGAAGTAAGCGTAGAGGGTCGCCTTGGAAACGCCGGCGGCGCGCGCAATCGCATCCATCGAGACCGCTGCATAGCCCTGCGCCATGAAGAGGCGCGTGGCCGCCTCGGCGATATCCCGCTGCTTGGGGGTGGGATCCGCCCGATCCATGCCGGCCTGGGAAAGAGCCTCTGTCTGTGACATGGCCGCAATTAAACTATACAGTTCAGTTTTGTCAAGCAACCCGTCTGCCTTTTGGCGCATTCGTGGCTTGCGCCAGGATCATACTGAACTGTTCAGTTTAATCTTGACCCGGGAAGCCTGACCGCGATATCGCACTGAACCGTTCAGTTCAACCTTGCCTGGCCGCAGAGACAGTTCCATGAATCAGGTCACCCCGATCGACGCCGTCAACATCATCGCCCTTGAGACGGTCCCGGCGCAGAAAACCATGCAGACCGCGCCGGACCGGGTGTCGGCGGCAGGTTCCCCGGCCGTGACCTTGCGTGGGGGTGGAGGCGGCAATCTCGGTTTGCCCGCGCATCCATCCGCTGACGTCATCTCGCGGCCCGGCCAGCGGCGGCTCGGCCGGCAGCGCCTGTTGTTCGGCGCGGCGGCCATCCTTGCCGCCGCCGCGCTCGGGGTTGGCGGTTATCGCTGGTGGGAGGCGAACCGGTTTCTGGTCTCGACCGACGATGCCTATCTTCAATCCGATAGCGTGGTGGTGAGCCCGCAGGTGGCGGGGACGATCGCCGAGCTCGACGTGACTGACAACCAAAGGGTCCAGGCAGGGCAGGTGCTGGCACGGATCGATGACCGGCCGTTTCGCGCCGCGCTCGCCAAAGCCGATGCGGACGTGGCTTCGGCGGAGGCGAAACTCACCAATATCGGCGCCGAGATCGCCGAACAGGTGGCAAATGTCGCGTCAAGCCGCGCGGTGATCGCTGCGGACAAGGCGGCGGTCGGCTTCGCGCAAGCCGACGCGACACGCTATGCGCGGCTGAGCCGGACCGGCTTCGGCACGGTGCAGACCGCCGAGCGGGCCGCGGCCGAGCTGAGCGAAAGCCAGGCGAAGCTCACCGGCGACCGGGCGGTGCTGACCGCGGCGGAGCGGCAGATCGGTGTGCTGGCAAGCGAGCGGCAGATGGCGGAAGCAGCCCTGCAGGGTGCAGAGGCAGAGCAGCAGACAGCGAAGCTCAACCTCTCCTACACGGTCATCACCGCGCCCTTCGACGGTGTGGTCGGTGATCGCGGCGTGCGGCTCGGCGCCTATGTTTCGCCCGGCACGCCGCTTCTGCAGGTGGTGCCGATGGGCAGCCAGATCTATCTCACCGCCAACTTCAAGGAAACCCAGATTGGGCGGATGAAGCCCGGCCAGAAGGTGACGCTCTCGGTCGACACCTTCCCAGGCCATGAGTTCCACGGCACGGTCGAAAGCCTTTCCCCCGGTTCAGGCTCGCAGTTCGCGCTCCTGCCGCCGGAGAACGCAACCGGCAACTTCACGAAGATCGTTCAGCGCGTGCCGGTGAAGATCGCGCTCTCTGCGGATGACCCGATGGTGAATGCGCTGCGGCCCGGCCTTTCGGTGGAAGCGACCGTCAACACCGCGCCCCCTGCGGCGGACGAGAAGCTGGCGCTCGGCGGGGAGAGGGTCCAGTGAGCGCCGCCGATCGGGTCCCGCTCCGCGACTGGATCGCGGTCCTGGGCGGCGTGCTCGGCGCCTTCATGGCGGTGCTCGATATCCAGATCACCAATGCCTCGCTGAGCGACATCGAGGGCGGGCTCTCCGCCTCGGCCGACCAGGGAAGCTGGATCTCGACCGCCTATCTGGTTGCTGAAATCGTCGTGATCCCGCTCACCGGCTGGCTTTCCCGGGTCTTTTCGCTCCGTCTCTATCTGGTCGCGAACACCATTCTCTTCCTGATCTTCTCAATGCTGTGCGGGACCGCGAGCAGCCTCGGTGAAATGATCCTCTTTCGCGTCGGCCAGGGCTTCACGGGCGGCGTGCTGATTCCGACCGCGCTTACAATCATCCTGAGCAAGCTCCCTGCCGGGCGCCAGCCGATCGGGCTCGCCATGTTCGGCATGACGGCAACCTTTGCCCCCGCCATCGGGCCGACCATTGGCGGCTGGCTCACCGATACCTGGTCCTGGCATTGGATCTTCTTCATCAATGCGATCCCCGCGCTCACTGTCATCGGCGCCATCTGGTACGGTGTCGCGGCCGAGAAGATGCAGCTTCATCTGCTCAAGAAGGGCGATTGGCTCGGCATTTTCTTCATGGCCGTTGGACTCGGCTCGCTCATCGCCGTGCTCGAGGAGGGTGAGGAGAAGGCGTGGTTCACGACGGAGTGGATCCGCTATGCCGCGGTCGCCGCGGCGATCGCCATCCCGACCTTTATTGCGATCGAGCTCGTACGGAGGGAACCTTTCCTCAATCTCCGGCTGCTCGCCCGGCGGGGTTTCGGGCCTGCCTCCCTGCTCGGGCTGGTGATGGGGCTCGGCCTCTATGGCTCGGTCTATCTCCTGCCGGTCTATCTCGGCCAGGTGCAGGGATACGACGCGCTGCAGATCGGTGAGGTGGTGATGTGGGCGGGTGCGCCTCAGCTTCTGATCATCCCGTTCGTGCCGATGATCATGAAGCGGGTTGATGCGCGGCTGCTGGTGGCCTTCGGGTTCGTGCTGTTCGGCGTGAGCTGCGTCATGAACGGCTATATAAGCCCGGACACGGCGGGGCCGGAGCTTGAGCTGCCGCAACTCGTCCGCGCGCTCGGCCAGCCCTTCATCATTGTGCCGCTTTCCTCTCTCGCCACCGGGGGCCTCGCGCGGGCCGACCAGGCCCAGGGCTCGGCGCTCTTCAACATGTTCCGCAATCTTGGCGGCTCGCTCGGTATCGCCATGCTCTCGACCTTCACGACGATGCGCGAGCACTACCATTTCGACATTATCTCCCAGCGCCTGACGCTCACCTCGCCGGACGTCCATGCCTGGCTCGACCAGGCGGCCTCCCTGCTTATCGCCAGGGGCGCGCCGGCGGGCCTTGCCGCGCAGCAGGCGCTCGGCGAGCTTGCGGCAATGGTGCGGAGCCAGGCCTACACGATGACCTATGCGGATTGCTTCTTTGGCATGGGCGTGGTGCTGATCGGCTCGGTCGTGCTGCTGGCGCTGATGCCGCGGCCGAAGGCGGGCGGAGCCGTCGCCGGACACTGAGAAGCAGAAGATCGCGAGCGAAGGCCAGGGGCGTATCACTCCTGGCCTTTTCTTTTCCCCGATCCGGCGAGATCAATAGGGCCAAAAGGGAGGGGAGGCGCCAGCGATGGGCGTGCGGGTCGGAACCAGTCCGATTGCTGGCAGCGACGGCGATCTGCCGAAGCTCGGGGGCGAGGCCCCGTTCGCGCCATCGCGCGCGGGGCGGGTGGACCCGCCTTGCTCGAATGGCTCGGCGCGCCTGGCGCCACGATCGTGGAGCAGGGGGTGGCGATCGCCTTTCACCATCACCTCTTTCACCATCACATGGGCAGCATGATCGAGAAGGCGGAGGAGACCGACCGGCTGCGCGCGGGCGGGAATCCGGATCTGCTGAACATAGAGTTTCGGGAAGAGATGAGATGAATATCTGCATGGTGGGCTACGGAATGATGGGCGTGTGGCATTCCGAGGCCTTGGCGCGAACGGATGCGGTCCTACACACGGCGGTGGGGCGGCGCGCAGAAGTGACCGAGGCCTTCGCCGCGCGCTATGGGTACCGCAAATCGACCACTTCGCTTGCCACAGCGCTGGCCGACCCCGAGATCGATGTGGTGGTGCTGGCGACGCCGAGCGAGCAGCATGAGGAGCAGGCGATCGCTTGCCTCGAGGCGGGCAAGCACACGCTGATCGAGATCCCGATCGCGATGAGCCTCGCGGGCGCGGAGCGCGTGGTGGCCGCCGGAGAAAAGAGCGGCAAGGTCTACGGCCTCAGCCACCCGATGCGCTTTCGCGCCGAGCGCGAAGCGCTGCGCGCGCGGCTCGCCGCCGGGGAGGAGACCATCCGCCATATCGCCGGGCGCTTCTTCATCCCCCGCCTCAAGAATATCGGCGCGACCGGTTATGTGCGAAGCTGGACCGACAATATCCTCTGGCATCATTTCTGCCATTTCGTCGATCTCGGGCTCTTCCTGTTCGATGGCACGCCACTGCGCCGGATCGCCGGTCATCTCGGCCCTCTCCATGCGCTGACAGGCATCCCTATGGAATGCATCGTGCTCGTGGAGACCGAGCGCGATGCAACCCTGCTCGTGCATGGCTCGTACCATGCCTCCTATCGGTTCTACGACAAGCTCATCGTAACCGACCGGGACACCTATTTTTTCGATATCCTGGCTGGCACGCTCCGTACTTCCTCCGGTACGGTTGCGATGGAGTCCGAACAGGAGAACGCGGCCCGCATCATCTTCGATTTTCTCGATGCGGTGCGCACGGGCCGCCCTCCGCGCGCCTCCGGCCCCTCGGTGCTGCCGGCGATGCGCGTGCTCGAATCCGTGCAGAATGAATGGGATGCCCGCTACGGCCCACAGGCGATTCCCGGCCGGCCGCTTGGCTGATGAGTGGGAAAATCACAAACTTCAGGGCGGGATGACCTAAGTCATCACGCCTTCCGAATGTTGTTCAGTGCCCCGCCTTCGGTTGAAATCCGTCGGTCAGCGTCTGGAGGAAGGCGATGATATTCCTCTCATCCGCGGCACTCATCGCTGGCTTGTCTCCAAGCTTGCGGTCGAAGGGTGGATCGATGATATCGACATTGGCCCAATAGCGAGCCGGGATGTCGTTATATTTCTCCACCTTTCCGTCCGGCCCGCGCGGATAGATCTTGGCCGGGTCCACATCGCGGAAATCGTAGAAATCCAAGACCTGCTGAAGATTGTGGTAGATGCCGTTGTGGAAGAAGACGTGCCGCGTGGCGACGTTGCGTAGCGTTGGTGTCAGGAACAGGCCGCAATATTGCGTCTGGGACGCCATGTCCGTGCGATATGGCCCGCAGATGCCGAGATCGAAATAGGCGGGATTGCGGTTGACGGCGAGCGCCGGGTTGCGCGGCACGGCGAGCGCCTCGAACTGATGGTCGGTGAAGAGTGGTGGCAGATCGTCGGGAGTCGGCTGGTCGAGATGGCAGCCCCCGCAATCGGCCTTGGCCGGATCATTGAAGAGGACATAGCCGCGCACCTCTGCGGGCGTCAGCCGTGCCTTGCCCTCCAGCCAGTAATCGAACTTGCTGGTATAGGGGTGGAAAGCCGGATCCTCGATCTCGTAGCGGGCCACCGCGAACATGGCCTCGGAGACCGCGAGCCGGGGGTTGCTGAAAATCAGCGGCCCGAACAGCTGATAGAAAAGAGGCGCATAGGACGCACGGCGGAGCTTTGCGGCCACCGCATCGATGCTGCCGCCATCCATCTCGAAGGGGCTGAGCAGCGGGAAGAAAGCCTGGCTCTGCAGCGTATCGGCGCGGCCATCCCAGAAGAGGCCGCCCTGCGGAACGAGATTGGCGGCGGTGGCGGCGGTGTCCTGCGCGGTCTTCTGCGTGCGCGCGGCATTCTGGCCGTTTGCCGCTGCCTGGGTCAGGTTGACGGTCTCATTCGTCGGATCGTCGGGACCGATGCTGAAATTGGGCTGAGTTTCGAGATACATCAATGAGGGTACGGCACGCACGCCCTGGCGGGTGAGATCAGGCCCGCCGAACATTGCCGGCAGATCGTTGGGCGGTCCGTATGCGCGCGCCGGATCGTGGCAGGAAGCGCAGGACAGGCGGCCGGAGGAAGAGAGGCTCGCGTCGAAGAAGATTCTCTGGCCGAGTGTGGCCATTGTCGAGAAGGGCAGGGCAGGCGGGCGTATCAGCTGCACGGGATGGGGATTGATGCCCTCGCTCAACAGATAGCTCGCGATCGGCTGGCGCAGCCACTGGCCAGCCGGAACCGGGCTTTCCACGACTGTGAAGGCGCCGGCGATGATCAGCAGCACGAGAACGAGGCCGGCGCCAGTGAGAGGCCAGCGCCAGGGCCCGCGCACCAGATCCATGAAGGGCTTCGCGTCTGCGCGGGGCAAAGACGCACCCGCTCCGCGGGACCCGCGTCCAAGTGCCGAGCCTCTGCGAGGCTCGGCACCCGGATTGCTGGAACGGCTCATTATGCCGCTGCTATCCTTGATTAAAACCCGATCGGCTCGCCGGTCGAGGTGTTGAGGAAGAGGCGCGGATTATGTCCACCGAAGTGTGAGAAGTCGAACATATCCATGATCGAGCCGGCCGTCGCATCGAAAGAGCCGCCCCCCAGCCGCTCACCCTTGAGCCAATTGTCCTCGATGAAGTGAACGACCGAGGCCTGGCTGATCCGGGTATGGCTGACGTAATTCGCCTTGGCCCAGGGGGAGATGACGAGGAAGGGCAGGCGCGTTCCCGGGCCACAGCGGCCGTTAACGGGCAAGCCCGATCCGTTCACCCCCGGGAGCTGCGGGGTCGTGCCCTTGGTGCCGCACACGCCATTGCCATCGAGCTGGTCAGCCGACGGGTTGATTGACTGGTCGAAGGAGGCGTTGGTGGGTGTGGCGAAGGCATGGTCGTACCAGCCGTCCGAGTCATCCCAGGTGATGATGACGGCGGTGTTCCTCCAATCAGGCTGCTGTTCGAGGAAGTTGATCAGAGTGGTGACTCCGGTCTGCTCGTCGAGCGGATCGGAATTGCCGGGGTGTCCGTCCTGGAAGGCTGCCATCTTGATGTAGGAGACGGCAGGGAAATTGCCCGCCCGCACCGCGTTGTAGAAATCCAGAAGATCGTATTCATGGTTCGCAGGATCGGGCTTGCCGTTGCGATCGAAGCTGTAGCCGACGGCCTGCAGAGAGGCCGGCCGGGCGTGGGTGGGGTTGGCGGTGGACGGGAAATACTGGAGCCAATTGTGGTGCGGGACATAGTCCTTGATGGTCTCGCCCACCACGGTGCTGAAGGTGCTGCGCGCGCAGCCCGTGGTGCCGTTGGCGTTCTTGATGGAGAGGTTGAAGCCACCCATGAAGCCGCCCCACGGAATGCGCGCGGCATTGAGCAGATCACCGATATTCTTCACCTGGAGCGTCGAATTCCCCATCTGCGCCGTCGTCGTCGTGCTGGAGCAGACGTCATTGGCCGGGTCAACGTCACTGATCAGCGTGAAGGTGTTCTTCCCCGTGCCGTCATTGATGAAGAACGAGGTCGAGTTGTTGGCGTTGAGAACCACATTGACGCCGTTGGTCTGGCCTGAGACCACTTCCAGAGCGCCCGGCGTGGAGGGCCCATAAGTATCGGTATAGGCATTGTCGCTCATCGCGAAATGCTGGGCATAGTTCCACATCGCGGTGGCGGTGTTGCCGTCGAAATAGCCCATCACCTGGCCGGTGGTTCCGAACGCACCGGGGCCGCCCGGTGTGCCGGCGCCGGTGAATTCCGGAAAGAGATCGGCCTTGCCACCGTCATAGGCCCGCTGCTCGGCCGTGTATCCGTGATTCTGGTCGGCGGTGTTGGCCTGCGTGCGGTCAAGCCGGAACGGATTGGTCTCGCCGGCGCCGTTTCCCGGATTGAGATCGTTGGGATTGTTCGTCAGCAGATTGGCGGTGACGAGGTTGTTGACCTCGGGCGTGCCGCGAAAGGCGTGGAACGGAGGCTCGCCCGGCGGGTTGGTGGCGGTTGGATAGGTGGCGAAGTAGTGGTCGAACGAAACGTTCTCGTCGAAGATCACAACCACGTGCTTGATCGGCGTCGCTGTGGGCAGGAAATCGGCCGTGCCCGGTCCGCCTGAAAACGCCGGTTCGGTCGCGCCTGCCGGGGATGCCGGGGCGGCGAGTGAACGCGAAGCGAATGTGCCGAGGCCGGTCACCAAGGCGCCGACCACCAGGGCGCAAGCTGTTGTGCACAGCAGGAGCTTCTGTCTTGTCATGATTTTCCCGAAGAAAATGGCGAAGACCGTGCGACACCTAGCCGCAAATCGGAATGATGCGCGTGAATCAATTATGACGAAGTTACGTCGAATCGAAGCTGCGCGACTTCCGCACCGGCCTCGTGCATTGTGTCTTCGTTCCGTTTGCGGGCGCGCTGATCGTCTTCCATGTCCCGATCAAGATCGCCTCCGGCGGAACCGAAGCACCCTATTGACGTTCCGCCAAGAATTCCGGCGCGTCGTGATTTCCGATCAATATGGATTCTGGTGGCAAAGTCCAGCAATCCACCAAAATCCAAGGGAGAGTCGCGAAATTGATCCAGGCGGGCCTGCAACGGGACTATGCAGAGCGACACTGCACCGCGTATCGGGGCGTCACGGTTTGGTGACTTCCGTGCCGGTCACCGGGTCGAGGAAGAGCGGTGGCGTGTGGCCGCCGGTGGACGAGAAGTCGAACATGTCCATGATCGAGCCGGCCGTCGCATCGAAGGAGCCACCGCCCAGCCGTTCGCCCTTGAGCCAATTGTCCTCGATGAAGCGTATGACCGATGCCTGGGAAATAAGTGTATGGCTCACGGTGTTCACCCTCGCCCAGGGCGAGATGACGAGGAAGGGCAGGCGCGTTCCCGGACCGCATCTTCCGTTGACAGGCTTGCCCGCGATTCCCGGAAGCGGCGTGCCGGTGCCGCATTTGCCGGCACCATCGAGCTGATCGGCTTCCTTGTCGAAGGAGGGGTTGGTGGGTGTGGTGAAGGCGTGGTCGTACCAGCCGTCCGAATCGTCCCACGTGATGACGATTGCCGTGTTCTTCCAGTCCGGCTGCCGTTCAAGGAAGTTGACCAGGGTAACGATCCCGGTCTGCTCATCGAGCGGATCGGAGTAGCCGGCATGGCCATCCTGGTAGGCCGGCATCTTGATGAAGGAGACGGCGGGGAAATCGCCCGCTTTCACGGCATTGTAAAAATCCTGAAGATCATACTCGTGATTTGCGGGGTCGCGCTTGCCATCGTGATCGAAGCTGTACCCGATCGCGGCCAGCGACGCCGGGCGGGCATGGGTCGGGTTTGCGGTCGAGGCGTAGTACTGAAACCAGTTATGGTGCGGGATATAATCCACGACCGTCGAACGGACCACGGTGGAATAGGTGCTGCGCTTGCAGCCGGTGCTGCCGTTGGTGTTCTTGAGGGCGAGATCGAATCCCCCCATGAAGCCACCCCAGGTGATACCGCCCGCATTGAGCAGGTCGCCGATGTTCCTGCCCCCCATCATCACCTGATCTTTCGGTTTGGAGCAGACATCGTAGGCGGGATCAACGTCGTTGATCATCGTGAGCCCGCCCGCGCCATCCTCAATGTAGTACGAGTTGGAGGCGAGCGTGAACGGCTTCTTGGTGGTGGCGATGATGCGCATGCCGTTGGTCTGGCCGGAGACCACTTCCAGCGCGCCCGGTGTGGAGGGGCCATAGGTATCGGTATAGGCGTTGTCGCTCAACGCGAAGTGCTGGGCGTAGTTCCAAAGCGCGGTGACGGTGTTGCCGTCATAATAGCCCATCACCTGGCCGCGGGTTCCGAAGGCGCCGACCGCGCCCGGTGTGCCCTTGCCGGTATATTTGGGGAAAAGGTCGGCCTTGCCGCCGTTATAGGCCTGCTGCTCCGGCGTGTAGTTGTGATTCTGATCGGCTGTCGCGGCCTGGGTGCGGTCAAGCCGGAACGGCTCAGCGGCATCCCGGCCGTTTGCCGGATTCGTAAAATTGGGATTGTTCGTCAGCAAGTGCGCGTTCGCGAGATTGTTGACGGAGGGGGTCCCCGCAACGGCGTGAAATTCGGGCTCGCCCGGCGGATTGGCGGCGCTCGGGTACGTGGCGAAATAATGATCGAACGAGACATTCTCCTGGAAGATCACCACCAGATGCTTGACCGGCGTGGCCGTGGACATCGCATCGGCGGGGTTCGGGACGGTGAGACCCGCCGGCGCCACCGCTCCCCCGGCGGAGTCCACTGCTGGGGTCGCAGCCCGCGCGCGATGGGGCCAGGCGCCCAAACCGGACATCAAGGCGCCGGCCGCGAGCATGCCGGCCGCCGTGGAAAGCAGAAGGGCCTGTCGTGTCATGATCTTTCCGTAGAATGCCGAAGAGTGCCGAGGGAAGGGAGGTTACACTTAGCGGCTAAGTATGACAGAGACGCATGAATGAATTGTGACGTCGTCGGATCATAGAGGCGGCGGACGCCGGCGCCGCCGCTCCGGGCTCAGGCGTCAATCTTGAGCGCCGCGAGGAAAGCGGACTGTGGAATCTCCACCTTGCCGAACTGGCGCATCCGCTTCTTGCCCTCCTTCTGCTTCTCCAGAAGCTTGCGCTTGCGGGTGATGTCGCCGCCATAGCATTTCGCGGTGACATCCTTGGCGAGCGCACCGAGCGTCTCGCGGGCGATGATGCGCCCGCCGATCGCGGCCTGGATCGCCACCTTGAAGAGCTGGCGGGGAATGAGGTCCTTGAGCCGCGCGCAGATGGCCCGCCCGCGCGCCTCGGCCGCCGAGCGATGGGCGATGAAGGAGAGCGCGTCCACCGGCTCGCTGTTGACGAGGATCGTGATGCGCACGAGATCGCCGGTCTCGTACCCGTCCATCTGGTAATCGAAGCTCGCATAGCCGCGCGAGACCGATTTCAGGCGGTCGTAGAAATCGAACACCACTTCGTTCAGCGGCAGGCGATAGACCGCCATGGCCCGGTTGCCGACATAGGTGAGATCGGCCTGCTGGCCGCGCCGCTCGTTGCAGAGGGTGAGCACCGCGCCGAGATGATCGTCGGGGACCAGGATCGTCGCCTTGATCCATGGCTCCTCGATATGATCGATTACGCTGCCGTCCGGCCAGTCCGCCGGGTTGTGCAGCTCCTGCACCGTGCCGTTGGTAAGATGGATGCGGTAGACGACCGAGGGCGCGGTTGCGATCAGCTCGAGCCCGAACTCGCGGTGCAGGCGCTCCTGCACGATCTCAAGATGGAGAAGGCCGAGGAAGCCGCAGCGAAAGCCGAAGCCAAGCGCGGCCGATGTTTCTGGTTCGTAATGGAAGCTTGCATCGTTGAGCCGGAGCTTGGCCAGACTCTCCCGAAGCTTTTCGAAATCATCGGCATCCGCGGGATAGAGCCCACACCAGACGACCGGCACCGAGGGGCGGAAGCCGGGAAGCGGTGTCGTCGCCGGATGGCGGTCGTCGGTGATCGTATCGCCGACGCGGCAATCGGCCACCGTCTTGATCGCGGCGGTGATGAAGCCGATCTCGCCGGGGGCGAGATCGGCGGTCGGCTGCATCTTCGGGGTGAAGACGCCGATCCGCTCGATCGTGTGTACGGCGCCGGTGGACATCATCCGGATGCGCTCGCCGCGGCGGAGCACGCCATCCTTGACCCGGACCAGAATGACGACGCCGAGATAGGGGTCGTACCAGCTGTCGACGAGCAGGGCGGTGAGTGGCGCGGCGGCGTCCCCGACCGGCGGCGGCAGGCGGGTCACCAGCGCCTCCAGCACCGCCTCGATATTGAGGCCGGTCTTGGCGCTGATCGGGACCGCGCCGGAAGCATCGAGCCCGATCACCTCCTCGATCTGCTGGCGAACCTTCTCGGGCTCCGCCGCCGGCAGGTCGATCTTGTTGAGGACCGGAATGATCTCGTGGCCCGCCTCGATCGCCTGATAGACATTCGCAAGCGTCTGCGCCTCGACGCCCTGCGAGGCATCGACGACGAGCAGCGAGCCCTCGCAGGCGGCGAGGCTGCGGCTGACCTCGTAAGCGAAATCCACATGCCCGGGCGTGTCCATGAGATTGAGCGCATAGGTCAGCCCATCCTTGGCCCGGTAGGCGAGGCGCACGGTCTGGGCCTTGATCGTGATGCCGCGCTCGCGCTCGAGCTCCATGCTATCGAGCACCTGGCTCACCATCTCGCGCTCGGAGAGCGCCCCGGTTGCCTGGATCAGGCGATCGGCGAGCGTCGATTTGCCGTGGTCGATATGGGCAATGATCGCGAAGTTGCGGATCTGCGCGATCGGGATGTCGGTCATGGCGAACGGATAAGGAAAAACGGGGCGCTTGTCAGCCGCGCAACACAGCCCCGGTGGCTTTGGCGACGGCTTCCACCACCTTCCGGCACGAAGCCTCGATCTCGGCGTCGGTCAAGGTCCGCTCGCGGGGTTGGAAAACGACCTCGATCCCGAGGGATTTCTTCCCCGCGCCGATGGCGGGCCCCGTGAACACGTCGAAGAGGGTGACGGAGGTGATCAGGCTGCGCTCGGCTCCCCGCGCGGCGCGGAGGACGGAATCGGCCGGCATGCTCTCCTCGACAATGAAAGCGAAATCGCGGGAGAGCGGCTGAAAAGGCGAAAGTTCGGGCGGGGCACGGCGGGCGCGGCGCTTCGGCTCCGGGATCTGATCGAGGAAAATCTCGAAGGCGACGCAAGGGCGCGGCAGGTCGAGCGCGGCAAGCAGGCGTGGATGGAGCTCTCCGAACCGGCCGAGCGGGAGCTTCGGTCCCTGGCCGATGAGGCCGGATCGTCCCGGGTGATAGTGGGCCGCGGCCTGATCCGTGCCGGGCGGCACGAGGGTGAGGGCTTCAGCGGGCACCCCCAGGGAGGCAAGCAAGGCGAGCGCGTCGGCCTTGGCGTCAAGCGCGTCCACCGGGCGTGATGGTGCGATCCAGCTCCGCCTCGTCGCTCCGCTGCGGATGCCGGCGGCCATCAGGCACTGTTCATCCGGAACGGTCTCGAGAAAAGCCGGCCCGATCTCGAAAAGATCGGTGTCGGAAAGGCCCCGCGCGGCATTTCGTCGCGCCGCCAAAGCCAGGGAGACGAGTGGCGTGGGGCGCATCTGGTCGAGATCGGCGGCGATCGGATTCTCGAGCCGGAGCGTCTCAGGCGCGGGCCCGAAAAGCGCGGCCTCGCGCTCCGAGACGAAGCTGAAGCCGACACATTCGGCGAGGCCGCGCGCGGCGAGAACCCGGCGGGCGAGCTGGGCGCGCGCCTCGGGCGGGGCGAGCGCGGCGGCGGGTACGGGAGCGCGCGCCGGCAAAGAGACGGGTGGAATGGAGTCGAGCCCCTCGATGCGCAGCACTTCCTCGATGAGTTCCACTTCCGGCTCGATCGCGGCGACAGCCTCACCCATTGCCGCCTGCTCCTCGGAAGAAAGGTCGGGGGCAAGGGCAAGCTCGATCCGGGCGGCAATATCGTTCCGCCAGGGGGGCACGGTGACGGTGACGGACGCCTCGTCCTGCGTCTCGGGCGTGAATCCCAAACGTTCCAGGATTCCGACCGCCTCAGCCGCCGGCACGGCGAGGCCACCGAGCGCGGCAAGCCGCGAGAAGCGCAGCCGCGCCGAGCGCTGCCAGCGGGGCTCCTTCCCGGCGGCGACAACGCTGCTTGCCTCGCCGCCGCAAAGATCGAGAATCATGCGGCTCGCGGCTTCCACCGCATGCGGCATCAGCGCGGGGTCGATCCCGCGCTCGAAGCGGGCGCGGGCATCGGAGAGAATGCCGAGACGCCGCCCCGTTTCCGCGATGCGGACGGGGTCGAAGAGCGCGCATTCGAGGAAAACGGAGTCCGTTCCCTCATCGCAGCCGCTCGCCTCGCCGCCGACAATGCCGGCCAGCGAGACGACACCGGAGCCATCGGCGATAACGCAATCCTGATCCGAAACCACGACATCACGGCCATTGAGCGCGCGAAAAGCCTCGCCGCCGCCACGGCGAAGCGTGAGCACGGACCCCACGATCTTCGCTGCATCAAACACATGCAGCGGGCGGCCGAGATCGAAGGTGAAGAAATTGGTGATATCGACGAGCGCATTGATCGGCCGGAGCCCGATCGCGGTCAGCCGTTCCTCAAGCCAGCGCGGGCTTGGCCCGTTGCGCAGGCCGCGGATGGTGCGCCCCAGCACCCAAGGACAGGCTTCCGGCCAATCGATCGCCCAGGAGAGAGGGCTCGGAAAATGCGCCGGAACGGGAGGGGCATCCCAAGGCAGGAGCCGGCCGAGCCCGGCGGCAGCGAGATCGCGCGCGATGCCGCGCACGCCGAGCGCATCGCCGCGATTGGGCGTGACCGCGATCTCGATCAGCGGATCATCGAGCCCGGCCCAGTGGGCGTAGGACTCGCCCACGGGCGCATCGGGTGGCAGCTCGATGATCCCGTCATGATCCTCGCCAAGCGCCATCTCACGCAGGGAGAGCAGCATGCCGGCGCTCTCGACGCCGCGGATCTGGCTACGCTTCAGCGTGATGCCGGTGCCGGGAATGTGGCTGCCGGGCGGCGCGAAGACCGCCTTCATGCCGGCATGCGCGTTGGGCGCGCCGCAGACGACCGAGACGATCCCCTCACCCGTATTCACCCGGCAGGCCTTGAGCCGGTCGGCATTCGGGTGCGGCGCCGCCTCGAGCACCTCGGCGATGCGGAAGGGCGCGAGGGCGGCGGCGCGGTCGGTGAGGCTTTCGACCTCGAGCCCGATCGCGGAGAGAGTTTCGGCGATCCGTTCGAGCGGCGCGGCCGTCTCGAGATGCGTGCGCAGCCAGGCGAGAGTGAATTTCACGCGCCGAGCCCTTCATGGAGAATCGCCGGCTGGAGCGGGGAAAATCCGTAATGGCGCAGCCAGCGGAGATCGCTCTCGAAGAAGGGGCGGAGATCGGTGATGCCATGCTTCAGCATGGTGATGCGTTCGATCCCCATGCCGAAGGCGAAGCCCTGCCATTGACGCGGATCGACGCCGCAATTGGCGAGCACGCGCGGATGGACCATGCCGCTGCCGAGAATCTCAAGCCAGTCCTTGCCGGCGCCGATCTCTCCGGAGCGCCGGTCCCAGCCGATATCCACTTCCATCGAGGGTTCGGTGAAGGGAAAGTAGCTTGCGCGAAACCGCACCGGCAACGAGGGCTTCGCGAAGAAGGCGCGCAGAAAGTCGATCAGGCAGCCCTTGAGATGGCCGAGCGTGATGGCGCGGTCGATCGCCAGCCCCTCGCATTGATGAAACATCGGGCTGTGTGTGGCGTCGTGATCAGCCCGGTAGGTCCGGCCGGGGACGATCACGCGATAAGGCGGTTTCGCGTTCCGCATGGTGCGGATCTGGCCGGGCGAGGTGTGGGTGCGCAGCACGCGGCGGCGGCCGCCAAGGGAGTCGGCGCGCCGGCCCGGCAGATAGAACGTATCCATGTCCTGCCGCGCCGGATGGTGCTCGGGGATATTGAGGGCGCCGAAATTGCGCCAATCGTCTTCGATCTCCGGTCCGGTGACGACGGCAAAGCCCATGGCGCCGAACAGGGCGACGATCTCCTCGATCGTCCGGCTGATCGGATGAATGAGCCCGGCGGCGGATGGCCGGGGGGGCAGGGTGATATCGAGCCGCTCGGCCGCGAGCGCGGCATCGAGGGCGGCCCCTTCCAGCTCCTCGCGGCGGCGGGTGATGGCGGCGGCGAGCTCGTCCTTGAGGCTGTTCAGCATGGCGCCGCGCTCGCGCCGCTCGGTCACGGGCAGGGTGCCGAGATCACGCAAAAGCCCGGTGAGCCTTCCCTGCCGTCCCAGCAGGCCCACGCGCAGCGCCTCGAGCGCGGCGGAATCGGAAGCGGCCGCGATCGCCTCCATGGCCTCGCGGCCGAGTGCGGCGAGATCAGCCGGCAGAACACTCGTCATGGCGGACGCCACGGAGACTAAAATTATGAGGCGAGGCTACGAAGCGAGTGCGGCCTTGGCCTGCTTCGCGATCTCGGCAAAGGCCGCCGCATCGTCATAGGCGATCGCCGCCAGCACCTTGCGGTCGATTTCGATCCCGGCTTTCTTGAGCCCGGCCATGAAGCGCGAATAAGGAAGCCCCTGTTCGCGCGCCGCCGCATTGATGCGCTGGATCCAGAGCCCGCGAAAATCGCGCTTGCGGTTGCGCCGATCCCGATAGGCATAGCGCAGCGCCTTCTCGAGACGCTCGATCGCCATGCGGTAATTGGTGGAGGAGCGGCCGACGAATCCCTTGGACTGCGCGAGCACCTTCTTGTGCCGCGCATGCGTCGTCACGCCGCGCTTGACCCGTGCCATGGTTCAACCCCCCTCAGTCGAGCCCGTAGGGCGCCCATTGGCGCACGGTCTTCGCGTCCGCCTCCACCAGCACCTGATTGCCGCGGGCAGACCGCTTGGCCGTCTGGGTGCGGGCCATCAGGTTATGGCGCTTGCCCTGCGGCCCGGAGAGCACCTTGCCAGTCGCAGTCATCTTGAAGCGCTTCTTGACAGAAGACTTCGTCTTGAGCTTGGGCATTTTTCTCCTTGCTTTCATCTCCGCCGGACGTGATCGCCAGGACGTGATCGCCGCTGGGCGTGACCGCGGCCGGGCATGCCCCGAATGAGCCCGGGCGCGCGGGAGGCGGCTCTATAGCCGGGGGCAAGGGGTGGTGCAAGGGAGCGCGGATGTTCCGCGTGGGCTTCGCGGACGAAGCCGCATTGGTTAAGGATGTGTTCATGCGAGCTTCCTTCGTGAAGATGCACGGAACCGGAAACGATTTCGCGGTGTTCGATGAGCGGCGCGCCCCGCTCGGCTTGAGCGCGCCGCAGGTCGCGATCCTCGCCGATCGCCACCGCGGCATTGGCTGCGATCAGCTGATCTCGATCGAGCCCTCGTCACGCGCGGACGTATTCATGCGCATCCGCAACGCGGACGGATCGGAAGCCGAGGCCTGCGGGAACGCGACCCGCTGCGTCGCTCTTCTCCTCGGGGCGGAGAGCGGGCGGCAGAAATTCACGATCGAGACTCTCTCCGGCCTTCTCTCCGCGGAAATCATCGGGGCCGATCAGGTCCGCGTCGATATGGGCATGCCGCGCTTTGCCTGGGATGAAATCCCGCTCGCCCGGCCGCTCGATACGCTCAGCCTGCCGCTTACCGTGGGGCATGCGCGGGCGGCGGCGCTCTCGATGGGCAATCCGCACATCACCTTCTTCGTGCCCGACGCGGAAGCGGTGCCCCTCGCGGAAATCGGGCCCTCCCTGGAGCATGATCCCCTCTTCCCCGAGCGCATGAATGTCGGGTTCGCCACCATGCTCGCCTCCGGTCTGCTGCGGCTTCGTGTCTGGGAGCGGGGCGCGGGGGCGACACGCGCTTGCGGCTCCGCTGCTTGCGCGGCGGTGGTCAATGCGAACCGGCGTGGGCTCGGGGGGCCGGTGATGGCGGTGGTGATGGATGGCGGGACGCTTGAGATCACCTGGCAGGCGGACGGGCACGTGCTGATGAGCGGACCGGTGGTGACCGCCTTCACCGGCGAGATCGATCTTGGGGAATATCCGTCTTGAGCGTCTCGGTCCTCACCTTCGGCTGCCGGCTCAATTCCTATGAGAGCGCGGTGATGCATGCCCAGGCGGAGGCGGCCGGCCTTTCCGAGACGGTGATCGTGAACACCTGCGCGGTGACGCGCGAGGCCGAGCGGCAGGCGCGCCAGGCTATCCGCCGCGCCGCCCGCGAGCAGCCGGGGGCACGCATCATCGTGACCGGCTGCGGTGCCGCGCTCGATCCGGAGGCCTGGCGCCGGCTGCCGGGGGTGGCGCGCGTGGTCGACAACCGGCTCAAGCTCGCGCCGGAAAGCTGGGGCGGCAGGGCGCCAATGCCCCCCAATTTCAGCGGCCGCGCCCGAGCCTTCGTGCCAGTGCAGCAAGGCTGCGATCACCGCTGCACCTTCTGCATCATCCCTTATGGGCGGGGCCCGAGCGTGAGCCGCCCGGCCGGCAACGTGGTGGCAGAAATCCAGGCGATGGTGGCGGCGGGCCGCAAGGAGGTGGTACTGACGGGGGTCGATCTCACCGCCTATGGAGCCGATCTGCCGGGGCGGCCCACGCTGGGCGGGCTGGTGCGCCGCGTGCTGGCGCTGGTTCCCGAGCTCAAGCGGCTTCGTCTCTCCTCGCTTGATCCGGCGGAGATCGACGATGATCTCTGGCGGCTGCTCGGCGAGGAGGAGCGGCTGATGCCGCATCTGCATTTTTCCCTTCAGGCGGGCAGCGACCTCATTTTGAAGCGAATGAAGCGCCGGCATTCGCGCGCCCAGGCGCTCGGCGCGATCAAGCGGGCGCGTGGCTTGCGGCCGGGTGTGGCGATCGGGGCGGACCTGATCGCGGGATTCCCGACCGAGACCGATGCGCTGTTCGAAGAGACGCTCGCTTTTGTTGAGGAGGCGGAGATCCCCTTCCTGCATGTTTTTCCGTTCAGCCCCCGTCCGGGAACGCCGGCCGCACGCATGCCCGCGGTTCCGTTTCCGCTTCGGCGCGAGCGGGCGGCGCGGCTGCGCCAGGCGGCGAAAATCCAGGCGGGACGCTATTGCGCAGGCTTCGTCGGGCGGACGGTGTCCGTGCTGGTCGAGGCCGGCGGACGCGGCCACACGGCGGAATATATTCCCGCGACTCTTCTCGGCGAGACTCGCCCCGGGACCGTGGTCACGGCACGCGTCGAAAGCGCGGAAGATTCCGGCCTTGTTGCAAAAGCCCTTGTTCCAAAAGCCATGTGATGGCGTTCTCCGGCTTCTTCTCCCGGCTCAAGGACGGGCTGCAGCGCAGCCGCCAGAAGCTCTCCGAAAGCATCAGCGCGGTCTTCCTCCGCCGGCGCCTCGACGAGGCGGCGCTCGCCGAACTCGAGGACTTGCTGATCGGCGCCGATCTTGGCCCGGCGGCGGCCGGGCGCATCATCGCGAATTTCCGGCGCACGCGCTTCGGCAAGGAGGTCACCAGCGAGGAGGTGCGCAACGCCCTGGCCGCGGAGATCGCGACACTCCTCGCGCCGGTCGCCGTGCCGCTCACGATCGATCGCACGCATGCGCCGCATGTCGTGCTGGTCGTCGGCGTGAACGGAACCGGCAAGACCACCACCATCGGCAAGCTCGCGCAGAGCTATGCGGAAGAAGGGCTGCGCACCGTCCTCGTTGCCGGCGATACGTTCCGTGCCGCGGCGGTCGAGCAGCTTGAGATCTGGGGCCGCCGCACCGGTGCGGAGGTGGTTGCGGGACGGCCTGGCGGGGACCCGGCAGGTCTCGCCTTCGATGCGCTCGGCCGGGCACGTGCGGCCAAGGCCGATGTGCTGCTGATCGATACGGCCGGCCGGCTGCACAACAAAAGTGCGCTCATGCAGGAGCTCGCCAAGATTGTTCGCGTGCTTAAAAAGCAGGATTCGTCGTCGCCGCATTCGGTCGTGCTCGTGCTCGATGCGACCACCGGGCAGAACGCGATCAACCAGGTGCGGGTCTTCAAGGAGATGGTCGCGATCACCGGGCTGATCGTAACGAAGCTCGATGGCAGCGCCCGGGGTGG
>DASZQO010000250.1:0-17640 GCA_035549615.1 Acetobacteraceae bacterium | reverse complement strand
AGACTGCGGCCGGTGGCTCCAGCGGCCCCCGGCAAAGCTCTGTCATCAGGTAGCGGGAAAGGTTCTGGCTTGGGCGATCGGAAGGTGGCGCTGATCACGGGATCCCGGCGGGGAATCGGGTGTGCCGCTGCGCTGGCGCTCGCCGATGCGGGGTTCGATATCGTTCTCAATGATGTCGTGGACGATGCGGATGCAGAGAAGACCCTGCGGACGGTCACCGCGCGAGGGGCGAATGCCAGGTTCATCGTTGCGGATATTTCAGACCTCGGCAGACATGAGGATCTCCTAAACCAGCTCTACGCCACGTTTGGAAGGCTCGATTGCCTGGTCAACAATGCCGGAGTCCAGCTCAGGGATCGGGTCGATGTCCTGGATGCCGATGTCGGTGAGTTCGACCGGCTGATCGGCGTCAATCTGCGCGGGACCTTCTTCCTCACACAGGCGGCGGCGCGCCGCATGATTGCGGAGAGCGCGACGCGCCCGGGTCGCAGCATTGTTACCATCACCTCCGCCAATGCAGTGATGGTTTCTCCCGAAAAGGCGGCCTACTGCATCTCCAAGGCCGGTTTGTCGATGGCTGCGCAACTGTTTGCGGTGCGGCTTGCGCAATACGGCATTCCCGTCTTCGAAATCCGGCCGGGCCTCATCGAGACCGACATGACTCTGCCGGTTCGGCAGAAGTATGGGGCGATGATCGAAAAAGGGCTGATGCCCATTCCGCGCTGGGGAACCCCGGAGGAGGTCGGACAGGCAGTGGCGAATCTGGCTGTGGGCACCCTGCCATACAGCATCGGCCAGCCCATCAATATCGACGGAGGACTTCTCGCATTTCGGCTTTAGATCAATATGACTTCTGGAGAATCGTTTCGTAATCCGCCAAACCCCAAAGGGAAGTCGCGAATTTGGATGATAGAACAAAGTGGTCGCATGACAGCCGAAAATCATCATGCTCTGGGATGCCTGTCTTGAAACCATGCTGGCAGGTACGCTTGGAGATGATTGGCTTTGCAGGGAGGGCACATGAAGCTGGTGAGCTTCACAGTTTCCGGGCGATCGTCATGGGGCGTCGCTGTTGATGGCGGTGTGTTCGACATGGGGCGGAGGTTGAACGGCGCATTTCCGACACTCCGTTCGGCGCTGGCCCGGGAAGCGCTCGATGCCGTTGCCAATGCCGTGGGGACCGGTGCTCCGGACCTTCCGCTGTCGCAAGTGTCGTTGCTGCCGCCCATTCCTGATCCCGAGAAGATCCTCTGCCTTGGGAACAATTATCGGGAGCATGTGCTGGAAGCGGGAGGCGAGATCCCGGAACATCCTTCTTTGTTCGTGCGCCTCGCCAATACTTTGGTGCCTCATGGCGGGGCCCTGGTGGTGCCCAGAATGTCCAGTCAACTCGATTATGAGGTTGAACTCGCCTTCGTGATCGGCCGGGGCGGACGGCACATTCCGCCGTCCAGGGCGTTCGATCACGTTGCCGGCTTTACCTGCTTTCAGGATGCGTCGGTGCGGGATATCCAACTCAAGCATTCTCTGGCGGCGGGCAAGAATTTCGCCGCCACCGGCGGCTGCGGGCCATGGATGGTAACGCGCGATGAGATTCCCGATCCAGGGCATCTTTTCCTGAAAACACGTGTCAACGGCGTGGAGCTTCAGAACGGCAGCACCGATGATCTGATCTTCGATCTCCCCACCATCATTTCCTATATTTCCTCCATCACGCCACTGGCCCCGGGCGACATCATCGCGACCGGTACGCCAAAAGGCGTTGGCTTCACGCGCAACCCGCCGGTCTGGCTCAAGCCGGGGGATGACGTGGAGATCGAGGTGCAGGGGATCGGCGTGCTGCGCAATCGGGTGATTGCGGAGGCGGATCCGTCTTGATGGAGGGGGACGGGCCGATTTATCTCGGCGTCGATATCGGTGGCACCTTCACCGATCTTATCATGATCCCCAGAAACGGCCGGATGAAAGCCGTGAAGACATTGACGACCCCGGGCGATCTGGAGACGGGCGTCCTGAGTGCCGTTCGACTGATGGCGGAGACGATCGGTATCGCGCCACGCGATCTCTTGCAGAGGGTCGAGATTTTTGGTCATGGCACCACGCAGGCGACGAACGCGCTGATCGAGCGCAAGGGCACGCGAACCGGTCTCATCACGACGCGGGGTTTTGGCGATACGATCGGTCTGCAGCGCCTGCTCGGCCTGACCGTGGGTCTTTCTGCCGATCAGCTTGGTTGGTACAGCAAGCGCCGATATCCCGAACCCATCGTGCCCCGCACCTTCCGGCGTGAAGTGCCGGAGCGCGTGGATCACGCGGGCCGCGTGCTGTTGGCTCTGGATGAAGGCGCGGCGCGAAAAGCCGTGGCGGAGCTAGCGGCAGCGGGGGTCAAGGCATTTGCCGTGGCACTTCTCTGGTCCTTTCGCAATCCGGCCCATGAGAGACGAATCGGAGAGATCATCCGGGAAACGTGCCCGGATGCCTATGTCACCCTTTCCAGCGAGATTTCACCGATCATAGGCGAGTACGAACGCACGGCCGCAACCGTGCTGAACAGCTATCTGGCCCCGAGCGTGGCGGGCTATCTGGGCCGGGTGGAGGGAGTGCTGCGGGAGTCCGGATTTCGCGGAAAGTTCTATATCCTCAACAGCGTGGGCGGCGTGATGCCCGCCCGGGAAGCGGCCCGCAAGCCGGTTCTCCTGTTGGCGAGCGGCCCTGCCGGGGGAGTCCTTGGCTCGCTGCAGCTCGCGAAATTCCTTGGGTACAGGAATGTGATCACGACCGACATGGGCGGGACGAGCTTCGACGTCTCACTCATCGTAGACGGCAAGGTGCTGATCTCCTCCTCGCACGAGGCGGGTGGCTATCATCTCAACACACCGATGATCGACATTCGCGCGGTCGGCGCCGGCGGCGGATCGATCGCCCGTGTCGAGAACGGTCTTCTGCGGATCGGGCCGGAGAGTGCGGGCGCGAAGCCGGGGCCGGTCTGCTACGGTCTTGGCGGCCTGCTGCCGACCGTGACGGATGCAAATGTCGTCCTCGGCATCATCTCGAGCGACAATTTCCTGGGCGGCCGCATGAAGCTCGACAGGAAAGCCGCGGAGGAGGCCATTCGCAGAGAAATTGCCGAGCCGCTTGGTCTTTGCGTGGAGGAGGCGGCCGCCGGAATCGTGCGGGTCGTGGACGCGCATATGGCGGATATCCTGCGCGGAATCACGATCGGGCGCGGCTATGATCCGCGGGATTTCGTCATTTTTGCCTATGGCGGGGCCGGACCCGCCCATTGCACCGGTTTCGGATCCGAGCTCGGGGCGCGGCGAATCGTCATTCCCGCCACGAGCATGGTCCATTCGGCTTATGGAGCGCTGGCCTCCGATATTCATGAGTCGCGTGAACGTTCTCTGCTGATGCGCGGCGGCGGCGGCAGGAATGAATTGTGGGAAGGGATCGATGCCGTGTGCGTGGCGGAGGTCTTCGCCGAGCTCGACAGACATTGCCTGGCGGCAATCGAGGACGCGGGAATCGCCGCCCGCGATACGATGCTCGTCCGCACCATCGATATGCGCTATCGGCGGCAGACCCATGATCTCACTGTCGTCTTGCCGCCGGGTCCCGTCGGACAGGATACGATTCGGGCGGCGGTCGCACAGTTCGAAACCGATTATGAGGCTGCCTATGGGCGAGGTGCCGGTTTTCGGGAAGCCGGTATCGAGCTCACGATTTTTCGGAGCCAAGCGACGGGACGGCCGCGCAAGCCCGAGCTGAGCGGGTCGGGTGCGAAAACCGCTGGGCGCCCGGGCAGCCGGAATGTGTTCGATCCGATCGCCCGACGCTGGGTGCCGATGAGCGTCTGGCAGTGGCTTGACTTGCCTGCCGGCCATCGCCTCGCGGGCCCGGCCATCATCGAGCACCCCGAGACAACGGTTTATGTCGGAGCCGGCCATATCGCCGTTCTCCATCCTGCCGGCCATCTTTCCATCGATCTTGCAGGGGGCGATCCCGCAGGGGGGGCTTGAATGATCGCGTCGCAGGCCAGCACTTCCCGACCGGAGGAGACGGCGATCGATCCGATCACGTTCGAGGTGATCCGCCACAAGCTCCAGGCGATCACCGAGGAGCAGGGCCTCACCTTGAAACGGGTATCCGGCTCGCCTGTCGTGACGGAGGCGACGGACTTCAACAACGGGCTTTATCTCGCCGACGGCTCGATCGTGACCATGGGGCCGCAGGTCATTTTCCACACCGGCACGATGACCACGGTGATCCGAAGCATCATCAAGGATTTTGGTTCACGCGGTGACATTCAGGAGGGCGACATGTTCATCCTGAATGATCCGTATCGCGGGGCCGTGCACCAGCCAGATGTCTCGATTGTGGCTCCGGTCTTCTACCAGGGGCGCCACATCGCGTGGGCGGGATCCTGCGCGCACCAGCTGGATGTGGGCGGAATGAGCTTCGGAAGCTGGGCCTATGCGGCGACCGATGTGCAGCAGGAGGCCATGCTCCTGACCGGACTGAAGCTGATTGAAGGCGGCCGGTTGCGCCAGGATATCTGGCAAATGATCATGAGCATGACGCGCCTGCCAAATTACCTCGGCCTTGATTTCAAGGGAATGATCGCCGCGAACAACGTCGCGATCCAGCGGCTGATCACGCTGTTCCAGCGCTATGGCGCTCCGACTGTCGAGGCGGTCATGATCGGGGAGATCAACGCATCGGAGCGACGCTTCCGGAGCCGGCTGCGCGAGATCCCAGACGGGATCTTCAGGGCGCGCGACTATATTGAGCATGATGGCCACGCGAACCGCTTGTATGAAGTCTGCCTTGCCGTTCACAAGGCGGGCGAGGAGCTCGTTTTCGATCTGGAAGGAACATCGGCCCAGGCGCCGGGGTTCATCAATTGCACCTGGTCTGGCTTGAAGGGGGCGCTTCTCACCGGGCTGCTGCCGATTTTGGCCCCGGACATCCGATGGAACGAAGGTGTGCTCAAGCCGGTGACCATCAATGCTCCGGAGGGAATTCTCTGCAATGCGAAATGGCCGGCGCCTGTTTCCGGGGCCACGGTCTGCGCGGTCTGGATCGTCATGAACGTCTCGGTAAGCGCGCTTTCGCGGATGGTGGGCTGTGTGCCGGGGTTGATGCACGAGGCACAGGCTGTCACCAAAGGGCAGATGTCGGTGCTGACACTAGGGGGCAGGAATCGGGACGGCGAAGCCTATGGCACGCTGCTGCTCGATTCGATGGCTGGCGGCGGTGGCGCCTCGCTCGATCGGGATGGGCTCGACGGGTCGGGGGACTATGATGTGCCCCGTCCCGCGATCGCCAATGTGGAAGCCAACGAGGCCCTCGGCCCCATTCTCTACCTCTTTCGATCTTTCGTTCCCGACACGGGCGGGGCCGGGCGCAGGCGCGGTGGTGCCTCCACCGGGCTTGCTCTCTTGCCCTATGACGTTGACGGGCTTGACGCCATGGTGATCGGCCATGGGGTAGAAGTTCCCAATTCCATCGGCCTCTCCGGGGGGTTGCCGGGTGGATGTGCCTGTCATTTGTTGCGCCGCTCGTCGGAGGCTGTGTCCAGCCTGCTGCAAAAATATCATGATGCCGGCAGCCTGCTGGAAGATGCCGAGGTTCAGGATCTCGGGGCCAAGCCGGGTGGTTTTCGTATCGGTCCTGGCGATGTGTTTGCCTATCTCTTCCAGGGCGGCGGTGGCTATGGGGATCCGCTTCAGCGCGATCCCGGGCTCGTCGCGCGGGATGTGGCGCTTGGCTATGTCACCAGCCATTGGGCCGCTGAGCTTTATGGGGTGATTCTCGATGCGGCCGGCGCTCCGGATATGACGGCGACGGCTGTCAAGCGGCGGGAGATCCGCCTCTCCCGTCTTGGTGGAGGCGAAATGAAGGCGGCCCCTTCGGCCAACTCTGGAGAAGGCCGGGCATTGAGGATATCGCCAGACGGACATTTCTGCTGTGCTTGCGGCGCCGATCTCGGGCAGGTGGACCGGAACTGGAAGGACATGGCCTCGTGCCGGACGGTCGAGCCGATTCTTTGCGGGCCCCATCTCCGGCTCCACGAGGAGCTCGAATTGCGGGAGTTTTCGTGTCCCCAGTGTGCCGCTTTGCTTGAGCTCGAGGTCTGTCGCCGGGACGAGCAGTCGCTTTGGAATATAGAATTGCATCTTCGGCCAGAGGGGGATGATCTGAAAATCATTACGCTCTAGCTGCCACGAAACTGCGCAAGCAGGTCAGCCTTCACTCGCGCGACGACAGAGGGCCAGTCATCGATTCGCGGCTGGCGATAGAGGCGCGCGCTGGGGTACCAGGCGCTTTCCTCCCGCTCGGGCCACCAGCGCCAATCGGTCGAGAAAGGCAGGAGAAGCCAGACGGGTTTGCCGAGCGCTCCCGCGAGATGCGCAACGGCCGTATCGACGCTGATGACCAGGTCGAACGCTTCGATGACCGCTGCGGTATCGGCGAAATCTTCCAGTCTCTCGCCCAGAAGAGTGATCTTCGGGAATTTTTTAAGAGCCTCGGCATCCTGCGCGCGAATCTCCTTCTGAAGACAAAACCAATCGGCATCGAGGCAGAGGAGCGGGTGGAGCAGTTCGGCCGTCATCGAGCGGTTATGATCGTTCGGGTGAATCGGATTCCCGCTCCAGCTCAGGCCAATGCGGGGCCGGCGAGCGGGTGGCAGGCGCTCGGCCCATTGCGCTTTCAGCTCCGGGTTGGCAGCGAGATAGCGCGGCATGGAGGGAATGGTTTCCCAGCTTGTCCCGAATGCGAGCGGCAAGCTCATCAGGGGGCAGTGGAAATCGAAAAGGTCGGGCTCCTGATCGGCGCCGAGGATCTTGATCTGCGGTTCCATTCCCCGCAGCAGGCGAACCAGCGGATCCTGCACGCTCATCACCACGCGGGCGTCCCGCGAGAGGGCCAGCCCAGCATAGCGGCAAAACTGGATCGTATCCCCGAGCCCCTGCTCCCAGTAAAGAAAGAGAGTTTTGCCGGTGAGATCGTCCCCGCCCAGCCATGCTGGCCGAGCATAAGGGCGATAGCCCATGGGGCGCGCCATTTTCTTCCGATACTCAAACAACCTCCACCCGAGCGCCATGTTTCCCATCGTCAGGCAGCAGAGGCTTTTGTTGAAATACGCCTCGGCGTAATTGGGCTTGAGAGCGATCGCCTTGTCGTAACTGGCAATGGCCTCGCCGAACCGTTTGAGATCCCTGAGCGCGAGGCCGCGATTGCTGTACGCAGCGGCGTAATGTGGTTCGAGCGCGATCGCCCGGTCGTAGCTGGCAACCGCCTCCTCGAGCCGGTTGAGATCCCTGAGTGCGATGCCGCGGTTGTTGTGGGCCTCGGCATAATCGGGCTTGAGCGTGATCGCCCTCTCGTGGCTGGCGAGCGCTTCGTCGAAGCGCCTGAGCTCTTCGAGAGCGATGCCGCGATTGGTGTGCGCTTCGGCGGAGCGGGGCTTGAGCGCGATTGCCTTGTCATAGCTGTCAAGGGCCTCTTCGAGGCGGTTGAGCTCCCTGAGCGCATTGCCGCGATTGTTGTGGGCCTCGGCGTAATCGGGCTTGAGCGCGATCGCTCTCTCATAACTGGCAAGAGCCTCATCGAGCCGCCCGAGATCGGCGAGCGCGACGCCGCGATTGTTGTGCGGCTCCGCAGACTCCGGCGTGAGCGCGATCGCCTTGTCATAGCTGGCGATGGCGTCGGTGAACCGTCCGAGATCCCTAAGCGCGACGCCGAGATTGCTGTGCGCGGAGGCGATGTCCGGACGGATCCGAATCACCTTCTCGAGCAAGCGGACGCCGCGCTCCTTCTGCCCGGCCTGCAGCGCCGCCATGCCGAGCAGATGGAGCGCGTCCACATGATTAGGGTCCTGTTGCAGGATCTGCTTGTAGAGCCGTTCTGCCTCGGCCAGCCTGCCCAACTGGTGGAGCGCCAGCGCCTGTTGCAGCGTTCGTTCGGCGCCGGCCGATATCGGCTTCTGTCTTATGCCTTGGACGCGATCCCTTTTCGCCAAGATGCCGGAAGCCCTGCTTTACGGTGAGAACCGGAACTCGAGATGGCGAATCTCGCCGAGCAGGCTCGGCGGCAGCGGCAGGTTGGCGCAGCGGGGATCGAGCACGGCGTTGATGGCGCGTTCGGCGAAGGCGCGCAGCTCGGGGTTGGAGTCCACGCGCCCTTCGTCCGAGGGCGCGATGGAGGCTTGGCGGACGACCCCCGCCGCATCAGTGGTGACATCGAGCAGGACCTGGAACTGGTTCACCCCCTCCGCGCCCGGGTCATAGGTCCAGCAGCGGCGCACATAAGCGCCGATCGCACCGCGCTCGGCGGCCGAGAGCGAGGCCGTGTCGTTGCTCTGCGGGTTGCCGCCAGGATTGGGCGCTCCGCCCGGCGTCGGATTCGGCAGCGCCTTGGGCGGGCTCGTCTGTCGCTCAAGCGAGCGCAGCTTCTCGAGCGTGTTCTCGAGCGCCTGGCTGGACGCGGCCGGATTGGTGGTCGGGTTTGGCTGGTGCGTCGGGCTCGGCGGTGCCGGCGGCACGGGCGCGGGTGGCGGAGGCAAAGGCAGCGGCGGCTGCGGAGCGGGTGTCGGCTTGGGCGGCGAGGGGGTCGGCGGCGTCTTCGGAGGCGGCGGTGTCGGCACGACCACGGGCGTCGGCGCCCGGGTTTGCGGCACCGGGGGCACCGGCTTCGGTGTCGGCGCTTGCTCGGCCGGGGTTGGAGGGGGCGGCGGTGGCGGTGGGGGCGGCGGCGCCTCGGGCGGTTGCGGCTTCGGCGGCTGCGTCACTGGCGGCTTCTGCGTCACCGTCGAGGCCTTGGTGGGCGCGGGTGTCGGGCTTGGGGCTGGGCCTTTTGCCGTGGGCCCGGCAAATTCCATGCTCACGGCGAGCCCTTGCGGCGCCTCCGGCGGCAGCGCGGGGCCGACCGTGATGACGAGCAGAATCACGATAATGATGTGCAGAACCGCGGAAAAGGCGGCGCCGCGGCGTAGCTCGGGGGGCATGGCTGGCCTTGGGGTGGGTGTTAGCCCTTTTTCCCGCCACTCCTGCTTTGGTCTGTCGCCGATGGCGGAGGGGCCTGCTCGGCGAGCAGCGCCACCTTGGTAAAGCCGCCCTGGGTGATGGTCGCCATCACTTCCATGATCCGGCCATAGGGTAGGCGTCGGTCGCCGCGCACGAAGATCCGCCGGTCCGGATTGTTCTGGGCGATCGCCTTGAGCTTCGCCACCAGCCCTTCGAGGGGGATCTGCGTGTCCTGAAGATAGATGTTCCCGGCAGCGTCGATCGAGAGGGTGATGGGCGTCGAATCCTGATTGAGCGGCGCTGCATCCGCCTTGGGCAGATCGACGGTAACGCCCGAAGTCATCAGCGGCGCGGTAACCATGAAGATGATCAGCAGCACCAGCATCACATCCACGAGCGGGGTGACGTTGATCTCGGCGAGCGGGCGGTAGCGGCCGCGCTGGCCGTTGCGGCCGTTGACGCGGCCGGGGAGGGTCGCGGCCATGTCAGGCGCGCTCCTCGGTCTGCCGGGAGAGGATGGCGCCGAACTCGGCGGCGAAGGCCTCAAGCCGGCCGGCGAAGCGGGCAAGATCGGTGCTGATGGTGTTGTAGGCGAGCACCGCGGGGATCGCGGCGAAGAGGCCGACCGCGGTGGCGAAGAGGGCCTGGGCGATCCCGGGGGCGACGACGGCAAGGTTGGTGTTGTGCATCGCCGCGATCGCCGAGAAGCTGTGCATGATGCCCCAGACGGTGCCGAAAAGACCGACGAAGGGCGCGGTGGCGCCAACCGAGGCGAGGAAGGTCATCCAGCGTTCCAGCCGCTCCATCTCCCGCTGGGTCACCACCCCCATGGCGCGGTCGACGCGTTCCTTGACACCGGAATGGCTGATATCGGCGCCGACCACCCGCGCGGTGCGGCGCCACTCGCCGAGCGCAGCGCCGAACAGCGCGGCCATCGGAGGGGCAGGCGCCTGCCCCTCCTAGTCATAGAGCGTATCGAGGCTGCCCCCCGACCAGAAGCGGCTCTCGAACTGGTCTGCCGCCTGGTTGACCCGCCGCAGCGTGCTCCATTTCTCGAAGATGATCGCCCAGACCCAGATGCTCGCGGCGAGCAGCCCGAGGATCACGAACTTCACGACGATGTCGGCCTGGAGGAAAAGCCCCCAGAGGGAGAGATTCACCCCCACTGAGCCGAGATTTACGGCATTGACCGCCTGATCCACGCGAAAACTCCTCATCCGCCGCCGGGCACAGGCCCGTCCGGCGCCGTGACTAACTCCTCGCCCCGCTATGCCCCTGGGCCAGCTCTCTCATGGCATGACGCCAGCGCGACGGAATTCTGGCGGGCCTGCCATCGTCGCAGCGGACACAGGCAAGCACCACCTCCGCCGCGACGAGCGTCTCTTCATCCCGCCGGATGGTCTGGGCAAGCTCGGCTTTCGCCGCGCCGACAGCAAGCACCGTGGTGATCACTTCTAGCGAATCGTCAAGCCGGGAGACACGGAGATAGTCCATTTTGATGCGTCGCACCACGAAGATGAGACCGTGTTCCGTCATCAAAGCCGCATGGGAGACGCCGAGATCGCGCAGCGCCTCGGTCCGGGCCCGTTCCGCGAAACGAAGATAGTTCGCATGATAGACGAGGCCGGCGGCGTCCGTGTCCTCGAAATAGACGCGGCAGATGAAACGATGTCCACTCACCCGGCTTCGTCCAGGAGATCAAGCTGACCAGGAAGGCGCGGCGGCGGAACAAGGCCGAGATGCCGCCAGCCCGGCTCGCCAAGCACGCGGCCACGGCTGGTGCGAAGCACAAGCCCCTCCTGGATGAGGAAGGGCTCGATCACGTCCTCGATCGTGTCGCGCGCCTCGGCGAGCGCGGCCGCCAGGGTCTCGACGCCAACCGGCCCGCCGCCATGGTGCTCGGCGATGCGGGCGAGATAGCGCCGGTCCATCGCATCGAGGCCGAGCCGATCGACCTCGAGCCGGTTCAGCGCTTCATCCGCGATTGGGCGATCAACGAGAGGATGGGGGGCGACCGCCGCGAAATCTCGCACCCGGCGGAGCAGGCGGCCGGCGATGCGCGGAGTGCCGCGGGAGCGGGCGGCAATTTCAGCCGCGCCGTCGGCGGCGAGCGCCAAGCCGAGCTTTTGCGCCCCACGGCTGACGATCCGCTCCAGCTCGGCCGGTGTGTAGAAAGAGAGCCTGAGCGGAATGCCGAAGCGCTCGCGCAGGGGGGTGGCGAGCAGGCCGGCGCGAGTCGTGGCACCGACCAGGGTGAAAGGCGCGAGATCAATGCGCACGCTGCGCGCCGCCGGCCCCTCGCCGATGATGAGGTCGAGCTGGAAATCCTCCATGGCGGGATAGAGGATTTCCTCGATCGCCGGCGCGAGGCGATGGATTTCATCGATGAAAAGCACGTCGCGCGGCTGAAGATTGGTGAGCACCGCGGCGAGATCGCCGGCGCGCTGCAGGACCGGGCCGGAGGTGGCGCGGAAGCCAACGCCAAGCTCGCGGGCAATGATCTGGCCGAGCGTCGTCTTGCCAAGGCCGGGCGGGCCGTGCAGCAGCACGTGATCGAGCGGCTCGGCGCGCGCGCGGGCGGCGGTGATGAAGATGCCGAGATTGGCACGCAGGCTGGCTTGGCCGATGAATTCGGCGAGGGTCTGGGGGCGGAGGCTGCCTTCGGTCCCGTCCTCCTCGGCGGCGTGGGCGCTGACCGTTCGCTTCTCCTCCGCGGAGAATCCGCTCACCGTGCCAGCTCCTTGAGTCCCTCACGGACCAGCGCTTCGAGCGGCGCGCCGGCAGGGAGCCGCGCGCTTGCCCGGCCGAGGGCCGATTCGGCCTCGGCGCGGCGATAGCCGAGATTGATCAGGGCGGAGAGCGCATCCGCCGCGGATCGTGCCGCCGGGGTCGCGGCAAGCACGGGCCCGGCGGGGGATGAGCCAATGGGCAGGCGCGACGCGGGCTCACGCAGCTCACCGAGGAGGCGCTGGGCGAGTTTTTGGCCGACGCCGGATGTGCGGGTGAGGGCATCCAGATCGCCGGTCGCGATCGCGCTGGCGAGATCAGGGGGGGACAACGTGGAGAGGACGGCCAGGGCGAGCTTGGCGCCAACGCCCTGGATTCCCGTCAGCAGCCGAAACCAGGCGCGCTCGGCGGTATCGGCGAAACCATAGAGCAGGATCGCGTCCTCGCGGAGGTGGGTTTCGATCAGGAGATGGGCACGCGCGGGCGGAGGCGGCAGGGACGCGAGCGTGCGCGTCGAGGCATGGACGAGATAGCCAACGCCGCCGACATCGAGAACGCAGCTCCGCTCCTCCAACAAGGCCACTTCGCCGGTCAGGCTCGCGATCACGCGCCCGCCCGCTCGGTCAGGGCGGCGGCGCGGGCCCAGGCCTGGCGGGTCGCGCGATGATGGGCATGGCAGATGGCCACCGCGAGCGCATCCGCCGCGTCCGCGCGGTCGAACATGGCACCGGGAAGAAGCCGGCGGACCATCATCGCAACCTGGGCCTTGGTGGCCGCGCCCGTGCCGACCACCGCCTGCTTGACCGTCCGCGCCGCATATTCGGTGACCGGAATGCCCGCGAGCGCCGGGGCAAGCAAGGCGACGCCGCGCGCATAGCCGAGCTTGAGCGTGGCGGCCCCGTTGCGATTGACGAAAGTCTCCTCCACCGCGGCTTCCGCCGGCGCATGGGCGGCGATCAGTGCGGCCAGGGCTTCGTGCAGGGTGCGGAGCCGGCTTGGCACGTCGGCGTCGGTGTCGGTCGCGATCGTGCCGCAGCCAATCGGCGAGAGATGGTTGCCGGTGACGGCGATGACTCCCCAGCCCGTCACGCCGAGACCGGGGTCGAGGCCGAGCAACCGCAGCATGTCCCGAAACCTCACGCTTCGATGCGCTGCATCACCGCCTCGGGGATATCGAAATTGGCGCTGACGTTCTGCACATCGTCGATCTCCTCGAGCGCGTCGAGCAGCTTGAGAACGGAGGCGGCCTGCTCCTCGTCCAGCGTGACGGTGGTGTTCGGCCGCCACTCGATCTCCGCCCGCTCGGGCGGCCCGAATCGCGCTTCGAGAGCATCGCGCACGGCGAAGAAATCCTCCACCGACGTGGTGATCTCGTGGCCCGCCCCTGTGCTCTCGACATTCTCCGCCCCGGCCTCGACCGCCGCTTCGAGCATCGTATCCGCATCGGCAATCCCGGCCGGATAGCGGACCACGCCCTGTTTTTGAAAGAGGAAGGCGACGGAGTTGGTTTCGCCAAGCGCCCCGCCATGGCGGGCGAAGGCCGCCCGCACATCGGATGCGGTGCGGTTGCGATTATCGGTAAGCGCCTCGACGATGATCGCGACTCCGGCCGGGCCATAGCCCTCATAGCGGACCTCGGAAAAATCCTCACCCCCGCCCGCCCCGGCTGCCTTGCGGATCGCCCGCTCGACAGTGTCCTTCGGCATATTGGCCTCGCGGGCGGCGGCGACGGCCGCGCGCAGGCGCGGATTGGCGCCCACCTCCGGCAGGCCCTGGCGGGCGGCGACGGTGATCTCGCGGATCAGCCGGCCAAATTGCCGGGCGCGGCGGGCATCCTGCGCACCCTTGCGGTGCATGATGTTCTTGAATTGCGAATGGCCCGCTATCGCGGTTGCAGAGCCTCCGGGACAAAAGGGGAATCGGCTGCCTTCTAGACCAGAATGCGCGGAACGGGAATCGGGAAGCGGTTTGCCGGCGTCTTCCGTCTCAGTGATGACGCGAGGGCCGTCAGCCGAACATCAAGCCGCGTCGCCAACGGCGCGGCGGGACCGCACGCATCCCCGGGGCTGCGTCAGGGTGAGGCCTCGCTTCCTTCCAGAGGGCGATGCACGGCGAACCGAGTCGCCACGCCGTCACGAAACAGAAGTCATGAACCAGTCCTGGCGGCATCAGGGCATCCGCTCCTGATGCCTGAGGCTGATGTTGCAAAGGTTACCCGACCAGATGGAGCGCCGCGGTCGTTCCCTGGCCTTGCCCGGTCGTGAGCGCAAGCCAACCGCCGCGATGGATGGCAAAGGCTTCGGCCACGGTGAGACCAAGGCCCGCTGCGGGCGGGCGGGTGGTGAAGAAGGGCTCGCGGGCGCGCGCTGCGATTTCGGGCGACATGCCCGGGCCGTTATCGCGGACGATCAGAGAGAGTCTCGGGGTGGGGAGATTGGGTCGCGAATCCGCGGGTGGGTTGCCGTAGGGGGTAAGGCGGATGCTGATCTCGCCGCCCGCGCCAACGGCGGCCACAGCGTTCAGCATCAGTGCGGTGAGCGCCACGCGGAGCGCATTCGGATCAGCGAGCAGCGTCCAGCGCCCCTCGGGGATTTCGATCGTGAGATCGGTCTCCCGGGCGGCAAGCCGGCGCAACCAGGGCTGCGCCGCGTGGAGCCATTCGGCGATGTCGAGCTCGATATCCGAAAGGGCATGCCAGCGGCCGAGCGCCACGATGCCAGCGGCCAGAGCGTCCGCGCGCGCTGCGGCCTCCTGCACGCGTTCGAGCCGGCGCGCGGTCAGGCCGTTTGCGGGATCGGCGGCGATGAGGCCGAGCGTGCCGTCGATCACGGCGCGCAGATTGTTGAAGCGATGGGCGGCTTCGCCGGCGATGCTCGCGAGCGCGGCCAGCCGCCCGGCGAGGGGCCGCCATTCTCCCGCCTCTGCGGTTCCTGCTTCCGCCCCTTTGGGCTTGGTCTCTCCGGTCTCGGCGGTCGGGGCCTCGGACCGCGGCTCCCGCGCGCTCATTGCACCCATGGGCACCGATTGGCTTGGTCAGGGCTTGTTCTCGAGCGCATTACTTTTGCCACTCGTTCCAGGCTCGCGCAACGTATGGTTGCAAAGATCCCAAGGGGCAATTCGAAACGGTCAGCCCTGCCGGGCTGGCCGTTCCGGCCGGCCGGGCGGTGGCGCGGGGCGGTGCTCGACCGCTGGCATGCCTCTCGGGGCCATATGTGCCGGTTCCGGTGGGCGATGGGGCGCATAGACACGGGCTGGCGTCGCGGGGCGTGGCTGCGCCGGCATGGGCCGCCCCACTGGGGCCGGGGGTGGACGGACTGCCTGCGGATGAATGGAGACCGGGGCTGTGCGCGGGGGGGCTAGCGGGCGAACCGGAGCATGCGGGGTGAGAGACGGAAGCGGAGGAAGCGGCCTTGCCTGAATGTCCGGCATATGAGTGATGGGCGTATGGGCGAGCGGCGGCTGAGAGGGATGTGAGAAGAGAGCCGGCGGCGCCGTCATCGGCCGGCGGAGCGGCATTCCGCCCGGCAGCGGTTTGAAGGCCGCCAGGTCTTCGCGCGGCGCATGGGAGAATGCGGGGGCCACCGGGTGGCCTTCGGAGAGCACGGAGCGCGGGACATAAGTGGCCGCGCCATGGTTGCGGAAGTCACTGATGGCGAGGTGACCGACGGCCCCCCGCGCGAAGCCTGGCGCTGCGGGGTTGCGCACATCATAGGCGTTCAGGGCCCGGATTGCCTCGGGGCTTCGGGCAAAGGACGGCCGATAGAGCTCGCCGGGCCCGAGTGGAACCCATCCGATCGTTTTGCCGGCGGAGAAGAAGTGAACGAGCGCCGGAGCATAGACCGGAAAGCCGCGATGGGGCGGAACACCCGGCCCGATCGGGACCCACCCCCAGCGCGGCCCGATCTGCACCCATCTTCCGTAATGGAAGGGCGCGAAGCCCCAGGGGGCGCTGTCACACCAGGTCCAGCCCCAGGGCGACATGTAGATCCATTGGCCATAACGATAGGGTGTCCAGCCGGCAGCGACACTCGGGAACCAGATGGTTCCGTAGTCCGGCACGACCGACCATGCGCCATAGGACGCCAGGGCCGCGCCGCCGGTCATCTCCGCGACATCCGGCGGCAGGGACGTATCCTCGGGCGGGGGTGGCGGCGCACTGGCAAGGAGAGTCTGGAGCAGAGGATCCGGGCGGGCCGGTCCGATCGCGATGGTGAAGCTGCCGCCGGGTTCGCCCGAGAGCGTTGCGCCTTGGCCGGCTGCCACGGTTTCCATGGCGGAGGCCGTGACGATGCGGGCGGTTCCGGAGAGGGCGGTCACGATCGTCGGCGCATTTTCGTCCCCGGCGGTGATTGCATATTGGCCCGGGGCCGCGATCTGCACCGTGCCGCGTGGTGTGCGGATAGCGACATCCATGCCTGGCGGCAGGGCGGAGAGGTCGAGCGCGACCTCCCCCGAGATCGCGCTGATGTCGAGATCTTGAGTGTCGATCTTGTCGAGTCCGAGCTCGCTTCCCGGGCCCAGCTCAAGGCGCGTCGCCGCCACTTCGACCAGCGCCTGGCCGTTCGGCGCCGTAGCGATGGCCTCCCCTTCGCTCAGCGGCTCGTTGGTCACGGGCGCCTGCCAGGCCTGGCCGGTGCCGGGCGCGATCCAGACCGTGCCGGAGGATTGCGCCAGCCAGCCGACGACGGCCGGCGGCGCCCCCTCAGAGGGGACGGAAGAGGAGGGTGGCGGTGCCTGCGCGAGCGCCCAGCCCGGGAGCACGGCCAGCGGCACGAGGGCCAGAAGCGCTGCGCAGAGAAAGCCCGCCTGGCGGCTTGGCATAGCACGACTCCGCGTTGGCGATCGTGGCTATGTCGAAGCAGGATGGGTTTTGAATGTGGCCAAAGACGGCCATCAAGAGGGCACTGCGTAACAGCGGCGGCGGCGGTGGCGGCAGCCCTTTGAGAGCCGGTTCATCGGAGGTTCTGCTCAAGGGGCGACATAGACCATCCATGTGACGCCGAAGCGGTCCGCGAGCATGCCGAAATGCGTGGAGAAGAAGGTTTTCGCAAGCGGCATATGGACCTTCCCCTGATCGGCAAGAGCGGTGAAGAACCGTTCGGCTTCCGCGCCGTCCTTCGCCGTGAGGGTGAGCGAGAATCCCTGGAAATTGGGCTGCCCCTGGCATCGTCCATCGGAGGCAAGGACGATCGAATCGCCGATGCGGAGATTCGCATGCATCACTTTCTCTTCGCCGCCGGGCGGTATCATCCCCTCTCCGGCCGGTTCGGGATGATCCTTGTAGCGAAGCAGCATGTTCACCGCGGCGCCCACCGCCTGGCGGTAGAAATCGATCGCTTCTTCGCAACGCCCGTCAAAGAAGAGATAGGGCTGAACCTGCATTGTGTACCCTCCCGAAGGTTGGGGCGCGCGGATATAGGGGATCGGCTTTACGCACCCGCCGCGATTTGGTGAGCAGTCCTTGAGCGGTGACTCACGGCTTTTGGGATCAATCTCATGCCAATTGACAATTGAGTTGATATCAACATTATTGCTCCCATGTCAATGGATGTCGAGTCGCATTGTGCCGATCTTCCCTTCACGGACACGATCGAGGTCCGTGACACATGTCTCTGCCTTCATCTTCAGCGGGCGGCGCGCGCGGTTGCGCGACGTTTCGATGACGTCTTGCGGCCGTTTGGTCTGACCAACGGGCAATTCTCCCTCATGATGTCGCTCAACCGGCCGGTGCCGGCCAGCATCAAGAGCGTTGCCGCTCTGCTGGGCCTGGATCGCACGACGCTTACCGCCAATCTCAAGCCCCTCGAGCGGCGCGGGCTGGTGAGCGAAGCGGTGGACGATGCGGACCGCCGGACCCGCCGTCTGGTTCTGACCCAAGCCGGGCGAA
>DASZQO010000249.1:0-29703 GCA_035549615.1 Acetobacteraceae bacterium | reverse complement strand
GGCATCGCGCTTGCGATCGCATTGATCCGAGGCTTCGCGCGCCGCTCGGCGCAGAGTATCGGCAATTTCTGGGTCGATCTCACGCGTTGTGTTCTCTATGTTCTGATTCCGATCTCAATTCTCTGCGCACTTGTCTTCATTTGGCAGGGAGTGCCGCAGAACCTGAACGCCTATACCCATGTGGTGACGCTGCAGGGCGGTGCGCAGGTCATCGCGCAGGGGCCGGTCGCGTCACAGGAAGCGATCAAGATCTTCGGCACCAACGGCGGCGGCTTCTTCAACACCAATTCTGCCCATCCGTATGAGAATCCGACCGCGCTCACGAACTTCATGCAAGAGCTGATGATGTTGGTGATCGGTGCTGCGCTCACCAACGTGTTTGGCCGGATGGTCGGCAGTTCCCGTCAGGGATGGGCAATCTTCGCGGTGATGTTCGTTCTGTTCGCCGCTGGCGTCATCATGGAATATTCCGTCGAGGCGCAAGGCAATCCCGCCTTTGCCGCCTATCATGTCGATCAGGCGCCGAGCGCGCTGCAGCCTGGTGGGAACATGGAGGGCAAGGAGGTGCGGTTTGGCATCGCCGATTCGGCTCTCTTCACGACCACCACCACCGATGCCTCCTGCGGTGCCGTCAACACTATGCATGACAGCCTGCTGCCGCTCGCCGGAGCGGTGCCGATGGTCAATATCATGCTGGGTGAGATCATCTTCGGCGGCGTCGGTTCCGGCCTTTACGGCATGCTGCTTTTTGTCATTGTTGCGATGTTCGTGGCCGGGCTGATGGTCGGGCGAACGCCTGAATATCTGGGCAAGAAGCTCGAGGCAAAAGAGGTCAAGATGGCGATGCTCGCGATCCTGATCCTGCCGCTCTCGATCCTCGGCTTTACCGCAATCGCCGCGGTGGTTCCGGCGGGACTCGCCGGTATTGCCAATAACGGGCCGCACGGCTTTAGCGAGATCCTCTATGCCTTCACCTCGGCCACGGGCAACAACGGCAGCGCCTTCGCCGGGCTCAGCGCCAATACGCCCTTCTACAATACGACGCTCGGGCTTGCGATGTTCATCGGCCGCTTCCTGATGATCGTGCCCATGCTAGCGGCCGCCGGATCGCTTGCACAGAAGAAGATCGTTCCCGCCTCGCTCGGCACCTTCCCGACGACAAGCCCGCTCTTCGTCGGCCTCGTCGTCGGCGTGATCATCATCACCGGTGGGCTGGTCTACTTCCCGGCCGTATCGCTCGGCCCAATCGTCGAGCACTATGCCCTGCTGCACCACACCCTTTACTGAACCATTGACCGGAAAAGTCCCGATGGACACCCATAGCCACCGTCGTGCGCAATCGACCGAGCTCGATCCGGAGATTCTGATCCCGGCCATCTACGACTCCTTCATGAAGCTCGATCCACGCATCCTGATCCGCAATCCCGTCATGTTCGTGGTTGAGGTCGTGGCCGCGCTGACAACGGTCATTTTCATCCGCGATCTCTTCACCGGTGCGCCCTATCTCGGCTTCTCGTTCCAGATCATCGTCTGGCTCTGGATCACCGTGCTGTTCGCCAATTTCGCCGAAGCCGTGGCGGAAGGCCGCGGCAAGGCCCAGGCAGCGACCCTGCGGCGTGCACGCACCGAGACGATGGCGAAACGTCTGACCGGAACGGGCGCCGCCGGGTTCGAGACGATTCCGGCGCCCGATCTCCAGCCGGGCGATACGGTCCTGGTCGAGGCGGGGGAGCTGATCCCGAGCGATGGCGAGGTGATCGAGGGCATCGCGTCGGTCGACGAATCGGCGATCACCGGAGAATCAGCGCCCGTGATCCGTGAGAGCGGCGGCGACCGCTCGGCCGTCACCGGCGGCACGCGCGTGCTTTCTGATTGGATCAAGGTGCGGATCACGGCTGCCCAGGGCTCGACCTTCCTCGATCGGATGATCGCGCTCGTCGAGGGCGCGGAGCGGCAAAAGACGCCGAACGAGATCGCGCTCAACATTCTCCTCGCCGGCCTTACCATCATCTTCGTGATCGTGGTCGCGACCATTCCAAGCTTCGCTCATTACGCTGGTGGCGCTGTACCGGTGGTCGTGCTTGTCGCGCTTTTCGTCGCGCTGATCCCGACGACGATCGGCGCGCTCCTTTCCGCGATCGGCATCGCCGGGATGGACAGGCTGGTGCGCTTCAACGTGCTCGCGATGTCCGGCCGCGCGGTGGAGGCTGCAGGGGACGTGGATACGCTCCTGCTCGATAAGACCGGAACGATCACCCTCGGCAACCGCCAAGCCGTGGAATTCTATCCTGTGAGCGGCGTTACCGCGTCCGAGGTTGCCGATGCGGCCCAGCTTGCCTCCCTTTCCGACGAGACGCCGGAGGGGCGCTCGATCGTCGTGCTCGCGAAGGAAAAATTCGGCATCCGCGCGCGAGAGATGGCGCCGGCTGGGGCACGCTTTATTCCCTTTTCTGCGCAAACCCGACTTTCCGGAATCGACTACGAAGGCACCTCGATCCGCAAAGGCGCGGTGGATGCGGTACTCACCTTCGTCCGCGAAAGGGAGACGAACGGAGGCGGCACGCTCACCGTCCGCGAGACCGTGTCCGAGGCCGCCGTGAGGGAGCTCCGGACCAAGTCGGACGAGATCGCGCGGGCGGGCGGCACTCCGCTCGCGGTCGCGCGCGGGGCCCGCCTGCTTGGAGTCATCTACCTCAAGGACATCGTCAAAGGGGGCATCAACGAACGCTTTGCCGAGCTGAGGCGGATGGGCATCCGCACTGTGATGATCACCGGCGACAACCCGCTGACGGCGGCGGCGATCGCGGCGGAGGCGGGCGTCGATGACTTTCTTGCCCAGGCGACGCCCGAGAACAAGCTGCAGCTCATTCGCGAGGAACAAGCCCAAGGCAAGCTCGTCGCGATGTGCGGTGACGGCACCAACGACGCACCGGCACTCGCCCAGGCCGATGTCGGTGTCGCCATGAACACCGGCACAATGGCAGCGCGCGAGGCCGGTAACATGGTCGATCTTGACAGCGATCCGACCAAGCTCATCGAAATCGTCGAGATCGGGAAACAGCTCCTGATGACACGCGGCGCGCTCACCACCTTTTCGATTGCAAACGACGTTGCCAAGTATTTCGCGATGATTCCCGCGATGTTCGCTGCCTTTTATCCGATGCTGAACGCTCTCAACGTCATGCATCTCGCCAATCCGCGCTCCGCCATCCTTTCGGCGATCATCTTCAATGCGCTTATCATCGTCGTGCTGATTCCGCTCGCGCTGCGTGGGGTGAAATACCGCCCGATTGGCGCGGCGGCGATCCTGCGCCGCAACCTGCTGATCTATGGGCTCGGCGGCATCGTCGCCCCCTTCGTCGGGATCAAGCTGATCGATCTTCTCGTCACCGCCATTGGGCTCGCATAGAGGATGATCGCTGAAGGTCGAATCGCGGCAACCGTGAATTACGGAAGAAAAGAATGAACCGGAGCATGGAGGGCATGCCTTTCCGCCACACTTCATGCGCCGAGGAGTCCACGCCATGATGCAACATCTCCGGCCGTCGATCGTCATGATCATCGCCATGACCATCATCACCGGCCTCGCCTATCCGCTCGCGATCACCGGAATCGCCCAGGCCCTCTTTCCCTATCAGGCCAATGGCAGCCTCCTCCGCCTCAACGGCAAGGTGATCGGCTCGGCATTGATCGGCCAGGAATTCACCTCGCCGCGCTACTTCCACCCCCGCCCCTCGGCGACCACGGAGCCGGATCCGAAGGACCCCTCCAAGACGATCAGCGTGCCCTACGCGGCGGACAATTCCGCAGGCTCCAATCTCGGCCCGACCTCAAAGGCGCTGATAGGCGGCGTCCAAAGCGCGGCTGCGGCACTCGCGAAGGAAAATCCGAATACGCCCATCCCGGCGGATCTGGTGACCAACTCCGCCAGCGGCCTTGACCCGGATATCACCCCTGCCGGAGCCCTCTTCCAGGTGCCGATGGTCGCCAAAGCCCGCAATCTGCCGGAGGCAACGGTGCGCGAGCTCGTGCTTTCCCATATTACCCCGCGCTTCCTCGGCATTCTTGGCGAGCCTTACGTCAATGTTCTAGAACTTAATCTCGCGCTCGACTCGCTCCATTCTTAAGAATGGCCGGGGGCAAAGCCCCTGGTCTGGCCATAGTGCCGTATAAAGCAAAGCTATGAGTGAGTTGGGGGAGCGACGGCCGTCGGCGGATGCCTTGCTGGAGGCGGAGGCACGGCGGCGTGAGGGGCGGCTCAAGGTCTTTCTCGGCGCCGCGCCCGGTGTCGGCAAGACCTATTCGATGCTGGCCGTGGCGCAGGCTCGGCGGCGCGAAGGCATAGATGTCGTCATCGGGGTTGTCGAAACCCACGGACGGCTCGAGACTGAGGGCTTGCTCGAGGGGCTCGAGGTCATTCCGCGCCGGACCGTCGAGTACAAGGGGCGCACGCTCGAGGAGATGGATCTCGACTCCATTCTGGCCCGACGGCCGCGCCTCGTCCTGGTGGATGAGCTGGCGCACGCGAACGCACCGGGCAGTCGGCACCCGAAGCGTTATCTCGATGTCGAGGAGCTGTTGGCTGCGGGCATCGATGTCTTCACGACACTCAATATCCAGCATGTCGAGAGCCTGAATGATGTCGTTGCCAGCATCACGCGCATTCGCGTGCGGGAAACGGTGCCGGATTCGATCCTCGACCGGGCTGATGAGATCGAGCTCGTCGATCTGACACCCGAAGACCTGATCCAGCGCCTGAAGGACGGCAAGGTTTATGTGCCGCATCAGGCGGAACGGGCGATCCGCCACTATTTCTCACCCGGCAATCTGACCGCGCTGCGCGAGCTGGCGCTCCGGCGCACCGCCGAGCGGGTTGACAACCAGATGCGGAGCTACATGCGCCGGCACGCCATTGCCGGGCCATGGGCCGCCGGGGAGCGCGTTCTGGTCGCGATCAGCGGTGAGCCGGGCAGCGCAGTGCTGGTGCGGCATGCGCGGCGGATGGCCGATCGATTGCGTGCGCCCTGGGCGGCGATCCATGTTGAAACGGCACGGAGCCTGCGCAGCGGCGCCGCCGAGCGCGCACGGATCACGGAGGCGCTGGGCCTTGCCGAGCGGCTGGGCGCAGAGGCGATCACGATTCCCGGCCAGGACGTGGCCGAGACGATTCTCGAATATGCGCGGAGCAACAATTTCACACACATCATCATCGCCCAGCCGCGGCGATTTCGCTGGCTCGCCGCGATCTGGAGCTCTGTGACCGACCATCTGCTTCGCCATGCCGGCGAGATCAGCGTGCATGTGATCGCGGCAAAGAATGGGGAGAAGCCGCCGGCAGAGAGCTGGTTCGATCGGTCGGGCGAATCCGTCCGACCGGGAGCATGGGCGGGAAGCCTTCTGGTCGTGGGCGCTGCACTCGGGCTTTCGCTTCTGCTGCACGATGTGGTGGGCATTGCCGACGTGGCTGAGGTGTTCCTGGCGGCAGTAATGGCAGCGGCGGTGACATGGGGGCTCTGGCCGTCCCTGCTCGCCTGTCTGGCGAGCGTGCTTGCGTTCAACTTCTTCTTTCTGCCTCCGCTCTATACCTTCACGATCTCTGATCCCGCGAACATCGTCTCGCTCTTCTTCTTTCTGGCCGTGGCGCTGATCGCGAGCCAGCTTGCGGCGCGGGTGCGCGCGCAGGCGGTGGTGGCGCGCAGCCGGGCGCGGACGACCGAGGAACTCTATGCCTTCAGCCGCAAGCTCGCGGTGGCGGTCACGCTCGATGATCTGCTGTGGGCAACCTGCCATCAGATCGCCCGGATGCTCAAAGTGCAGGTGGTGCTGCTGCTGCCCGAGGGAGAAAAACTCACCGTCAGGGCAGGCTATCCGCCGGAGGATCGGCTGGATGAGGCCGATGTCGCGGCGGCAACCTGGAGCTGGAAGCACAATCGCGAGGCCGGGCGAGGGGCGGACACGCTGCCGGGAGCGCGGCGGCTCTTCGTGCCGATCGAGACTGGGCGGAGCGTGCTCGGGGTGGTCGGGATCGACCGTGACGCGTCGGGCCCCTTGCTCGGGCCGGATGAGCGGCGGCTGCTCGACTCGCTCACCGGCCAGGCCGCGCTGGCGATCGAGCGGATCATGCTCGTCTCCGACCTCGACCGGGCACGCCTCGCGGCCGAGAGCGAGCGGCTGCGGACGGCGCTCCTGACCTCGATTTCGCATGATCTGCGCACGCCGCTCGCGACCATCCTCGGCTCGGCGACGAGCTTGACCGCGGAAGGGGCGAAGCTCGAGCCTCGGACCCAGCAGGAGCTGCTCGGCCTCATTCGCGACGAGGCGGAGCGGCTCAACCGTTTCATCGGCAACCTGCTCGATATGACGAGGCTCGAGGCCGGCTCGCTCGCCCCGAACCGGGTGCCAACCGACATCGTCGATGCGATCGGCACGGCGTTGGCGCGGGCCGATCGCATCCTGGCGCGGCACCGCATGGAAGTGGCCATTGAGCCCGACCTGCCGCTCTTGTCGCTCGATGGCGTGCTGCTCGAGCAGGTGCTGATCAATCTTCTCGACAATGCGGCGAAATATGCACCGGCGGGGTCGCGGATCGGAATTGCTGCGGGGCGCGAAGGGGAGGCCGTGCGCATCGCCGTGCGCGATGAGGGGCCAGGGATTCCAGAGGAGGATCTCGAGCGGATCTTCGAGAAATTCTACCGCGTGCAACGGTCGGACCGCCGGCCCGCCGGAACTGGCCTTGGGCTTGCGATCTGTCGCGGCTTCATCGAGGCGATGGGCGGGACCATTCGGGCAGCGAACCGGACCGATTGTTCGGGCGCGATCTTCACGATGAGCTTCCCGGTGGAGCCCGCCAACCCATGAGCCCTTCGGGTCCGGGCGCGATGCGCGTGCTGATCGTGGATGATGAGCCGGCGATCCTCCGCTTCCTGCGGGTCGGACTGGGCAGCCAGGGCTATGGCGTGATAGAGGCAAAGACGGCAGCCGAGGCACTGGCCGCGGTCAGGAGGAGGGCGGCGGATCTTGTCGTGCTCGATCTCGGCCTGCCGGATCGTGACGGACTTGATCTCATTCCCGCGCTCAGGGCCGCCGATTCGAGCCTGCCGATCATCGTGCTTTCGAGCCGCGGCGACGAGCGGGCCAAGGTGGCGTCGCTCGATAGTGGGGCGGATGATTACGTCACCAAGCCGTTCGGGATGGAGGAGCTGCTCGCCCGCATCCGCGCCGCGGACCGGCACCGCCTGGCGCAACAGGGGGAGCTGCCGGTGTTCCGCACTGGCGGGCTGGCGGTTGATCTCGTGCGGCGGATCGTCACCGTGCGGGGAGAGGAGATTAAGCTTTCGCCGCGCGAATGGGACCTGCTGCGCCTTCTGATCGCCCATGCAGGCAAGGTGCTCACGCACCGCTTCCTTTTGCGCGAGGTCTGGGGTGGAGAGACGGATGTGCAATATCTCAGGATCTATGTGCGGGCGCTCAGGCAGAAGATCGAAATGAATCCGGAACGACCACAGCTCCTTCTGACTGAGACTGGTGTCGGCTATCGGCTGCGGGTGGCGGACGAGCCGGAGGCGCCCGGACCTCTAGCGGAAGGGCCGGCAGTGAAGTGACGGGCGGCCAGGAATGGAGTTGAGCGAGCTTCTCGCGCCGGAACGCGTGGTCGCCGATCTTGCTGTTCCGGACAAGCGGGCGTTGCTCGTGGAGCTTGGACGCCGCGCGGGCGCACTGCTCCGGATGCCCGGCGCCGTGATTACCGCAGCGCTTGAAACCCGCGAGCAGCTCGGTTCGACAGGGCTCGGGCGTGGGTTCGCGCTGCCGCATGCGCGGCTCAAGGGGTTGGACCGGTTCTTCGGCATGTTCGTCCGCCTGGCGCGGCCGATCCCGTTCGATGCGATCGATGACCAGCCGGTTTCGCTCGTCTTCCTGCTGCTGAGCCCGGCCGACTCGGGGAGCGAGCATCTCGCCGCGCTGGCCGCGATCTCGCGCCGGATGAGCGATGCGGAGGTGGTGCGACAGCTCGGTTCAACCGCCTCGGCGGCGCGGCTTTTCGCCACTCTCGTCGGCGGCGATGGCCAGCGCGCCGCTTGATCCCACGCGAAAAAGGAGGGGAAAATGGAGGAAGCGGGTCAGGGGACGGATCCGGGCGCGGTGTTCGACGCCCATGTGAAAGCCGAGTTCGTCGATCATGATCTCGAGGCGACCATGGCCACCATGGTGGCGGAGCCCCATCTCACGCATGTGCCGGTGCTGACCGGGGGCACCGGCGGGGCTGAGGTCAGGCGCTTCTACGGGACGCACTTCATCGGCCACTGGCCGCCGGATACCAAGACGACGCTGATCTCGCGCACCATCGGGCAGGGGCGCGTGGTCGATGAGTTCATCCTCTCCTTCACCCACACGGTCGAGATCGACGCGATGGCGCCTGGAATTGCGCCCACCGGACGCAAGGTGGAGGTGCCGACCATCGTTGTCTGCGGGTTCGAGGGCGACAAGATCACCTATGAGCACATCTACTGGGATCAGGCGAGCGTGCTGGTGCAGCTCGGTGTGCTGCCCCCAGAAGGGCTGCCGGTGTCAGGCGTTGAGCAGGCGCGGCGGTTGCTCGACCCGACGCATGAGACGAATGCGCTGATTCGCAAGGCGCAGCGCACCCGGTAGGGCAGGCGGCTGGGGCGGGGCTGGGCTGCCCCTGGCGATGCTTGTTCGGCCGGGCCGGGGCCCCGATATCCAGCCCCTGCGGGCAAAGGCGCCGATGCCGACGGGGTCGCGCCAATCGATGGCCCGGCAGGATGCGAGGCATGAAATGGACGGAATGGATATCGCCCTTGGGGCCAATGCCGAAGGCGAAATCAGGGATGCCTACTCGCGAGCGGTGATCGGCGCGGTGGAGGCGGTCGGCCCGGCGGTTTTGCATATTGCCGCCGGGAAAGGGACGGGATCGGGTGTGGTCTTCACGCCGGATGGGTATGTGCTCACCAACAGCCATGTCGCGGGCGGGGAGAGCCGGGTCACGGCGACATTTTCGGACGGGCGCTCGATGGGCGCACGCGTGGTCGGTGATGATCCGGACACGGACTTGGCTGTGCTGCGTCTCGAGGGCGACGCGCCGGCGGATGCACGGCTTGGCGAGGCGCGGCGGCTCGCCGTCGGCCAGCTTGTCATCGCCATCGGCAACCCCTACGGCTTCCAGGCGACTGTCACCGCCGGCGTGGTGAGCGCGCTTGGGCGCAGCTTGCGCGCGCGCTCCGGGCGGCTGATCGACGGCGTGATTCAGACCGATGCGGCGCTCAATCCGGGCAATTCCGGGGGGCCACTGGTCAATGCGAGCGGCGAGGTGGTCGGGATCAACACCGCGATCATTGCCGGCGCGCAGGGTCTTTGCTTCGCCATCTCGGCCGATACGGCGGCCTTCGTGGCTTCGCGTCTGATCCGCGAAGGGCGGGTGCGGCGCTCGGCGATCGGGCTTTCCGGACACGATATCGTGCTGCCGCGGCGTTTCGTGCGCTTCCACAGACTGGCCCACGAAAGCGGTGTGCGGGTGGAGGCGCTGGTGCCTGACGGCGCAGCCCAAGCGGCGGGACTGAAAACGGGCGATGTGATCGTTGCGTTCGACGGCGTTTCAGTGGGCTCGATCGATGATCTGCACCGGCTGCTCACCGAGGAACGGGCGGGCAGGACCGTGCCGATCGGCTTCCTGCGCGGAACCGAACGGCATTCGGTGGAGATCGTGCCCAAGGCGCGCTAACCGGCTGTGGGCCGAAGGGGCGGCGCGGATCGGAGCGGCAGGCTGTGGCCTATCTCGAGCTCGAGTCCGTGGCCAAGGCCTATGGCACACGGACCGTGCTGCGGGACATCACGCTCAGCCTCGACGCCGGAGAGTTCGTCTCTTTGCTCGGCCCCTCGGGCTGCGGCAAGACGACGCTCCTGCGCATCATTGCCGGTTTCGAGCAGCCATCCGCCGGGCAGATCCTGCTCGAAGGCCGGAATATCACGGCGCTGCCGGCGGCGAAGCGACAGATGGGCGTGGTGTTTCAGGCCTATTCGCTGTTTCCGAACATGACGGCGGCCGCGAATGTCCGTTTCGGCCTCACGGTGCGGCGGATGGAGCGGAGGGCGCAGGAGGAACGCGCCCGTGAGCTCCTGGCGTTGGTCGGACTTGCCGATCATGCGGAGAAATATCCGCATCAGCTCTCCGGTGGTCAGCAGCAGCGCGTAGCGCTTGCCCGCGCGCTCGCTATCCGGCCCTCCCTTCTTTTGCTCGATGAGCCGCTCTCGGCCCTCGATGCCAGGGTGCGAGCACAGTTGCGCGAGGAGATTCGCCATATTCAGCGCGAAACCGCCGTGACCACGATCTTTGTCACACATGATCAGCAGGAGGCGCTCTCGATCTCCGATCGTGTGGCGGTGATGCAGGAGGGCGCGCTCTCTCAGGTGGACGATCCGGCGACGATTTATGGCGAGCCTGAAAATCTCTTCGTCGCTCGCTTTGTCGGCGCCGTGGCCGAGCTGCCAGGCTCGGTGGTGGACGGCACGATCGGGGTGGTGGAGGTGTTCGGGGTCCATGTGCCGGCCACGCGTGCCCGCGGCCTTGCTACGGGGACGCGGGTACATTTTCTGCTGCGCCCAGAGAGCGCGCGGATTTCGCCACCAGGCACGAACGGCGCGCTCGAGGGGACCATCGCGGGACGCACCTTCTTCGGCGCGCAGACCAATCTCAGGATTGATCTCGGCGGCAAGAGCAGCCTGACGGTTTCAATGCCGAGTGTCGCGACCAATGCGCTGAGCCCGGGCGCCAAGGTTGCGGTGTCGTGGGACGCGGACGCGCCGCGCGTGCTGGTCGTCAAACCCGATTCTGGCCATTGAAAGATCAGAGGCCGCCGGCGCGCTCGATGAAGGACGCAATCTCGGCCACGCCCTGGCCCGCGCGAATATTGGCAAAGACGAAGGGGCGATCGCCGCGCATGCGCCGCGCGTCGCGGTCCATGACTTCGAGGCTCGCCCCGACGAGCGGGGCGAGGTCGATCTTGTTGATAACCAGCAGATCGCTGCGAGTGATGCCGGGACCGCCCTTGCGCGGGATCTTATCGCCGGCCGAAACGTCGATGACATAGAGAGTGAGGTCGGCGAGCTCTGGACTGAAGGTGGCGGCAAGATTGTCGCCGCCCGATTCGATGAGGATGAGATCGAGGGTGGGAAAGCGGCGGCGAAGATCAGCAACACCGGCGAGATTGATGCTCGCATCTTCGCGGATCGCCGTATGCGGGCAGCCTCCGGTCTCGATGCCGAGGATGCGCTCGGGCGGGAGTGAGCCGGCGCGCGTCAGAAACTCCGCATCTTCCTTCGTATAGATATCGTTGGTGATGGCGGCGATGTCATATCGAGTACGGAACGTCTTGCAGAGCGCGTCCATCAGCGCGGTCTTGCCGGTGCCGACCGGACCGCCAATGCCAACGCGAAGCGGACCATGAGGGGTCATGAGCGGAAGAGCCTCGTATATTGGGTTTCGTGGCGCATGGCGGCGATATCAGAACGAAAACAGGCACCGCCGAGATCGTCGAGCTGCGCGAGGCGGGTTTTCTCGACCGTTTCGAGGATAACGGGCGCGAGGGCGGAGAGAACGCGCAGGCCCGCCTGCTGGCCAAGGGGGATCAGCCGCACCGCGGCCGAGACGAGTGAGGATGTGAAGGCGTGGAGATAGGCGATGGCGAGCGAATCTTCGTCGATCGCGTTTTGGGCGCCAAGGCAGCCAACCGCGACCGGATAGGGGGCGGGATCGATGCTACCCCAGGGGGCGGCAGCGGCGGCGAAGGCTTCGCCGAGGAGCGTGGTTTCGCGGCGTCGTTCGTATGAAGGGGAAAGGGCGCGGGCGAGATCGGCGACATCCATGCCCCGCCTTGCGTGACGAAGCAGGATGACATCGTTGCGGCCGCTGCCACGGGCGATGACATCCCCCATCCAGGATTCGAGGCGTGCTTCGTCCGTGATATCGCCGGCTTCGATCGCCCATTCGAGTCCATGCGAATAAGCGAAGCCGCCGGTCGGGAAGGCGGGCGAGAGCCAGGTGAGGAGGTGGAGCAGCGCAGCAGCGTCAGTCATCGTCATGGTGGTGGTGATGGCCGCCGCCCTCATAGGCGCCAGACTCGGGGTCGAAAGGGGCTTTGATTGCGGTGGCGGTGCCATCGAGGCGCCGAACCATGTCGGCGACCACATGGTCGGTGCGGATGAGGATCCGGCCTGAAAGAAGCTGGACCGGAAGATGACGGTTGCCGAGATGCCAAGCGATGCGCACGAGCGCGTCTTGGTTCGGGGCACGAATTTCGAGCAACTCTTCTGGCTCGGCAACGACACGGACGACGCCGCCTTCCGCGAGACGGAGTCCATCTCCATCGCGCAGATGATGCGTCTCGGCGAGATCAATCAGGAGCACAGATCCGGAAACCGTGGGAAGGACGAGCCGGCGGCGATGGCGGCGGTCGAAATCGATCCGTACCCGATCGATTTCCTCTTCGGGATTCCAGGTGCCGGCCGGAGCCACGCTGAGTGCACGCACGCTCAGAAGAGGAAATAGCGCTGGGCCATGGGAAGGATTTTCGCAGGCTCGCAGGTGAGCAGCATGCCGTCCGCGCGGACCTCGTAGGTTTCGGGATCGACCTCGATCACCGGGGTCGCGTGATTGTGGATCATGCTGTGCTTGCCAATTCCCCCACGCGTATTGGCAACCGCGGAAAGCGGCCGGGTGAGGCCGAGCTTCTTGCCGATATCATCGGCGAGGGAAGCGGAAGAGACGAAGGTGAGACAGCTTTCGGAAAGCGCGCGGCCGAGCGCACCGAACATTGGGCGATAATGGACTGGCTGCGGTGTCGGGATAGAGGCATTGGGATCACCCATCGCGGCGACCGCAATACTGCCGGCCTTGATCACCATGTCCGGCTTGACGCCGAAGAAGGCAGGCGACCAGAGCACGAGATCGGCAAGCTTCCCGATCTCGACGGAACCTACTTCATGGGCGATGCCCTGGGCGATCGCGGGATTGATCGTGTATTTGGCGACGTAGCGTTTTGCGCGCGCGTTGTCGGCAGCACCATCACCGGAGAGAGCCCCGCGCTGCTGCTTCATCTTGTGTGCCGTCTGCCAGGTGCGAATGATCACTTCGCCGACCCGGCCCATGGCCTGGCTATCCGAGGAAATCATCGAGATGGCGCCGAGATCGTGCAGGATATCCTCGGCGGCAATCGTTTCGCGCCGAATACGGCTTTCCGCGAAGGCCACGTCCTCGGGGATCGAGGAATCGAGATGGTGGCAGACCATGAGCATATCGAGATGCTCATCGAGCGTGTTCACCGTATAGGGGCGCGTCGGGTTGGTCGAACTCGGCAGCACATTGGGAAGGCCGGCCACTTTGATGATGTCCGGCGCATGGCCTCCACCCGCGCCTTCCGTGTGATAGGCGTGGATGGTGCGGCCGCGGAAGGCGGCGATGCTGTCTTCGACGAAGCCGCTCTCGTTCAGCGTGTCGGTGTGGATCATCACCTGCACGTCGAACGCGTCGGCGACCGCAAGGCAGCAATCGATCGCCGCCGGAGTGGTGCCCCAATCCTCGTGCAGCTTGAGCGAGGATGCGCCGGCGCGGACCATCTCCTCGAGCGCCTCGGGCCGCGAAGCATTGCCCTTGCCAGAAAAGCCGAGATTGACCGGCATGGCTTCGGCTGCCTGCAACATGCGGCTGAGATGCCAGGGTCCGGGTGTGCAGGTGGTGGCGGCTGTGCCAGTGGCCGGGCCGGTGCCGCCGCCGATTAGGGTGGTGATGCCGGAGGCGAGCGCCTCGTCGGCAAGCTGAGGGCAGATGAAATGGATATGGCTGTCGATGCCGCCGGCTGTCAGAATTTTTCCCTCGCCAGCGATGATTTCCGTGCCGGGCCCGATGACGATGTCGACACCTGGCTGGATATCCGGATTGCCGGCCTTGCCGATTCCGCTGATCCGTCCGCCGGTGATCGCGACATCCGCTTTCACGATGCCCCAGTGATCGAGGATCAGCGCATTGGTGATGACGGTATCCGCCGCGCCCGCGGCGCGCGTGACCTGAGATTGGCCCATGCCATCACGGATGACCTTGCCGCCACCGAACTTTACCTCCTCACCTGGAATGGCGAAATCGCGCTCGACCTCGATGAAAAGATCGGTATCGGCAAGGCGGACACGGTCACCGACCGTGGGGCCGAACATATCGGCATAGGCGGCACGCGGAAGATGGGCCATCAGCCGAGCGCTCCTGTCACCCCGCCGCGAAAGCCGAAGACAACGCGGCGCCCCCGATAAGGAATCAGCGTGACCTCGCGGTTCTGACCCGGTTCGAAACGGATGGCCGTCCCGGCCGGAATATCGAGCCGTTTGCCGCGCGCCGCTTCACGATCGAAGAGCAATGCTGGATTGGCCTCGGCGAAATGATAATGGCTGCCGACCTGGATCGGACGATCGCCGGTATTGGTGACGATCAGGGCGGTGCGTTCGAGGTCGGCATTGACCTCGATCTCACCGGGGAGCGCAATGATTTCTCCGGGGATCATCGGATCGGCTCGTGCACGGTGACGAGCTTCGTGCCGTCCGGGAACGTGGCTTCCACCTGCACCTCCGGGATCATTTCGGCAACACCTTCCATGACCTGGTCGCGGGTCACCACGGTGGCCCCCTGTTCCATGAGATCGGCAACGGAACGGCCGTCACGCGCGCCCTCGACGACGAAATCGGTGATCAGCGCGATCGCTTCCGGATGGTTGAGCTTGACGCCGCGTTCGAGCCGGTGGCGGGCGACAATCGCCGCCATACTGATCAGGAGCTTGTCTTTCTCGCGCGGGGTAAGGTGCATCGTGGCTTCCTGGCTGGTCGGTGGGGCAATCGATGCGTCTAAGGTTCGGGGATTGTGTCGCCCGGCGCGCGCGCGTTCAAGGGGATCAGTGGTTGTCGATCTCTGAAGTTCATTCTGTCGGCAGCAAGTTCATACCCACGCGTTTGGCGGCCCTGGCGGGGCTCGAACCTTGGCCGCGAGTGGCAGACCGCGACGCGTGGCAAGATCAAGACAGGCCGCATCATAGGCGGCCAGGCTCCGGATGCCATGGCAAAGGTGCTCCCGCGCGCTCGTTCGCAGATCGCGCGAGGAGCGCCCGGGTTCCCGGGGTAGCCTCATCGTCAAGGCACCAGGCGAAGGCAATCGACGAATCGAGGACGAAACCGCTCACTCTCACCCTTCGCTGGTCAGATCCTTGATTTTCAGGCCGCCAAACGCCTGCCCATTGCCGAACCGTTTCAAGCGGATGACGCGGTCGGCAAGTCCTGCCGTGCCCGCCAGGCGACCCAGGACGAGGGGCACACCCGGCGCTCCGTGGCGGAAGTCGTGGTCTGCCCGCCGGCGGCAACTCGGTCAAGCAAGCGGGAGAGGTGGGTTTCGGCCTCAAAGGCATCGAAGGTGGTGGCCATGCCGCCTGCATAAGTCAACTTATCTTAATCTGATCTAAGCCCATTCCATCCGTCCGGCAATCACCATCGCTTAGCAAAGCCAGACGCGCGGCAGTGGGCGGGCGGCGCGCAAAACGCCAAGTGCCGCGACGAGAGCCGTGCGGAGCGCCGCGCCATCGCGTGCCGTGAGGCGGATGAGGAGAAGCCCGTCGAAGACGGAAGCGCCGGCTTCGACAAAGGGAAGCGCAAGCGCGGTGCGCACCGCGTCGAGGTCCACGGGCGAGCCGATGTAAAGAATGGTGGCAAGCGCGCGGGCGCCGGCGGCAATGGCAGGCCGATCGAGCAGCTCGGCGATCGGACCTTCGAGACGGAGCGTATCCTCGAAAAGCGGGCGGCCGGCGCGGCACACGGAAAGGCGGTCGCGCAGGAACCCCGAATGCACCTCCTCACCCATCGCGCGGCGGCCGAAGACGAGAGCTTCGGCGGCGAGAAGGGTGGAGTCCGAAGCAAGGTCGATGGTGAGCGCGCGGTCGAGGGCGGACCGATCGAAAAGAATCGACTCCTGCGGCAACCATTCCAGGGCGGCACCGGAGCCTACCGAAAGATGATGCCTGAGATGAGCGGGTGGGCTCTTGGGTGCTGCGCGGTAGAAGCGTTCCGCCGCCTGGCTGGCAATGGTGACAGCGGCGTCCTTTTCGAGATCGATGGAAATCTCGAGGCGATCGCCGGGCGCGACCCCGCCCGAGCTGTTGATGAGGACGGCGATGGGCGGTTCACCCAAGGGCGGGCGAGGGAAGCGTGTCTTGAGGCAGCCTTGCTGATAGAGACGGGCAAGCCCGGTCTTGCCTGCTTCGCGGCAACGAAAGCCGATCGCAAGGCGGCCGCTTGCGCGCTGCGCTGAGGCAAGATCAGACCGAGAGGCGCCGTCGTACATCCTGTTCGTCGAGCGAAGCGAGGGGGCCGGAGAGCACGATATCACCGCGATCCATCACCGCGACCTCCTGGGCCAGCTCGCGTGCGAAGTCGAAATATTGCTCAACGAGCAGGATGGCCATGCCGCCGCGTTCGCGCAAGAGCGCGACGACACGGCCTATATCCTTGATGATGCTAGGCTGAATGCCTTCCGTGGGCTCGTCGAGAACGAGCAGCCGCGGCTGCATGACAAGCGCGCGAGCGATCGCGAGTTGCTGCTGCTGGCCACCCGAAAGATCGCCGCCACGACGGCCGAGCATGGATTTGAGAACCGGAAAGAGGGTGAAAATATCGTCTGGGATCCGGCGCCTGCCGCGCTTGAGGACGGAGAAACCCGTCTCGAGATTCTCACGCACCGTCAGCAGGGGGAAAATATCCCGCCCCTGCGGCACCCAGGCGATCCCGCGTCGCGCGCGCTCATAGGAGGGCAGGCGTGAGATGTCCGCTCCCTCCCAGCGGATGCTGCCGGAAGCGATGGGATGGGCGCCGACGATCGCGCGGAGAAGGCTCGTCTTGCCCACACCGTTCCGTCCGAGCAGGCAGGTGATCTCATTTGGCCTTGCCTTGATCGAAACCTGGCGAAGCGCAATGGCAGCGCCGTAATAAAGATCCACCTCCGTCACTTCAAGCATCTCTCAGCGTCCCAGATAGACTTCGATGACCCGCCGATCTTCGCTTACCTGATCGATCGAACCCTCGGAGAGCACGGAGCCTTCATGCAGCACGGTGACAGTGACGCCGAGCTCACGCACGAAGGCCATGTCATGCTCGACCACGACGAGACTGTGATTGCGGTTGATCGCGCGCAGAAGCTCGGCCGTCTGATGTGTTTCTGCATCGGTCATGCCGGCGACCGGCTCGTCCACCAGAAGCAGGCGTGGGTCCTGGGCGAGCAGCATGCCGATCTCGAGCCACTGTTTCTGGCCATGGCTTAAAATGCCGGCCGGCAGGCGGCGTTGCTCAGCGAGCCGGATCGTCGTTAGGATTGCATCGATCCGTTCGTCTTCCTCCTTCGTCTTGCGCGCGAAGAGGGGAAAACGCGGGCGGCGGTCGCCGGCAATCGCGAGGAGAAGATTGTCCTCGACCGTATGGAGCTCGAAGACCGTGGGCTTCTGGAATTTTCGCCCGATTCCGAGCCGTGCGATCGCCGCTTCGTCAAGACGGGTGAGATCGGTGTCGGCCCCAAACACCGCGCGGCCACTGTCGGGGCGTGTCTTGCCGGTGATGACATCCATCATCGTTGTTTTGCCGGCGCCGTTCGGGCCAATCACCGCACGCATCTCGCCCGCGGCAAGACGCAAGGAAAGATTATTGAGCGCGCGGAACCCATCGAAGCTGACGGTTATGTTTTCGAGTCGCAATAAAGATCCTGCGGCGTCACTCATGGCACCGGCTCGGGCTCGGCGGATGGCTCTTTCACGAGGCGCTGCTCACGGAATCCCGGCTTGCGGCGGCCATCGAAATAGGCGGCGATCGTGCCGACGATGCCGCGCGGCAGGAAGAGCGTGACGAAAATGAAGAGCCCGCCGAGCGCGAAGAGCCATATTCCGGGCAGCGCGCTGGTGAGCCAGCTCTTTGCGAGATTGACGAGGATCGCGCCGAGGATCGCGCCGGAGAGCGTGCCTCTGCCACCGGTTGCAACCCAGATGACAGCCTCGATCGAATTGCCCGGCGAGAACTCGCTCGGATTGATGATGCCGACCTGCGGCACATAAAGCGCGCCGCCAATACCCGCCATGACGGAAGAGAGTACAAAGACGAAGAGCTTGTAGGACTCCGGCCGATAGCCAAGAAACCGGGTACGGCTCTCGGCATCACGCACCGCGACCAGCACCTTGCCGAAACGCGAGCGGACAACCCAGCGCGTGAGCAAAAATTCTCCCGCCAGAACGAGGGCCGAGATCAGCATCAGCCCGACCACGGTCCCATGCGCATCGATCGGAAAGCCGAGGATGTCCTTGAAATCTGTCATGCCATTATTGCCGCCGAAGCCCATGTCGTTGCGGAAGAAGGCGAGCATGAGCGCATAGGTGAGCGCCTGGGTGATGATCGAGAGATAGACACCCGAGACACGCGAGCGGAAGGTGAGAAAGCCGAAGACGAGAGCGAGCACTCCAGGCACCAGCATGACCATGATCAGGGCCAGCCAGAAATGGTTGAATCCGTGCCAGTACCAGGGCAGTGTCTTCCAGCCGATGAAAACCATGAAGTCCGGCAGAATGGGATTGGCATAGACGCCGCGTGCGCCGATCTCGCGCATCAGATACATGCCCATCGCGTAGCCACCGAGGGCGAAGAACGCGGCGTGACCGAGGCTGAGAATGCCCGCATAGCCCCAAACGAGATCGACCGCGAGGGCGAGCATCGCGTAACAGAGATATTTGCCGACCAGGCCGACGACGAAATCGGGCACATGTGCGGGTGAATTCGCCGCGGTGCCGATATCGAGAACGGCGATCAAGAGCGGAATGCCGATCACCAACGCGATGGTGACTGTGGCGTGCGTATCGCGGGTGCGGATCATGCCTCGACCGCCCGTCCCTTGACGGGAAAGAGACCACGCGGACGGCGCTGGATGAAGAGGATAAGGAGCACCAGAACGGCGATCTTGCCGAGCACCGCGCCGGAGATGGGCTCCAGCACCATGTTGACAATACCGAGAATCAGCGCCGCGACGACTGCGCCCCAGAGATTGCCGACACCGCCGAAGACAACGACCATGAAGCTGTCGATGATGTAATTCTGGCCGAGATTTGGGCTCACATTGTCGATCTGCGAGAGCGCAACACCGGCGATCCCGGCGATGCCGCAACCAAGGCCGAAGGTCAGTGCATCAACGATCGGCGTGCGGATGCCCATGGCAGCCGCCATGCGGCGGTTCTGCGTCACCGCGCGCATCGCGAGCCCGAGGCGGGTGACACGAAAGGCGAGCATGAGCAGTCCCACCACGGCGGCGGTGAAGGCGATGATCCAGAGCCTGTTGAGGGTGAGAGTGAGGCCGCCGAGCTGCACCGCGCCACTCATCCAGGGGGGAGAGGTCACGTCAACATTGGTGGGACCAAAGAGCGAGCGCACGGCCTGCATGAGGATCAGGCTGAGCCCCCAGGTGGCAAGCAGCGTCTCAAGCGGGCGGCCATAGAGAAAGCGGATCAGTGTCTGCTCGATGATGATGCCGAGGATCCCCGCGACGATGAAGGAGGCAGGAATGGAGAGCAGCAGGCTCCAGTCGGAGAGCGCAGGGACGAATGCGGCAACGAGCTGCTGGACGACAAGGGTGGTGTATGCGCCGACCATGACGATCTCGCCATGGGCCATATTGATCACGCCCATCACGCCGAAGGTGATGGCAAGGCCCGCGGCGGCGAGAAGCAGCACTGAGCCGAGGCTCACTCCGTAATAGACCGTTTCAAGGATGTTCCAGAGTGCGAGGATATGGTCGATATGCTTGACCGCTTTGGCCGCGGCGTCAGCGATCGGTGCCGGAGCGTTCGAGAGCGAGGCGAGCAGACTTCGCGCGGCAAGATCGTCACGCGCGCCGATGATGCGGATGGCAGCGAGTTTTTCGGCGACAGGCGCCGCTGCGGATTTCAGGCGCGCGGCGGCCTCGGCGTCCACAAGGAGAGCATGCACGCCAGGATCTTGCTCCTGGGCGAGCGCGCGGGTGATGAGCGGAAGAGAGTCGGGATCGGCAGCCTCGAACAACGCTTCGGCGGCCTGTTTCCGCACCGCGGTGTTGCGCGAGAAGAGATCGAGCATTCCCTTGGCCGCATCAATCGCGCTGCGGACCATGTCATTGACAATGACAGGGCGGATGACAGGGAAGGGCGGCCTGGCGGTCGGCTGGCCGGTGCGTGCATCGATGAAGTTGCCATTCGGCTCCTTGATGAAAAGGCCATGGTCGGGGCGCGGCCATCGCCAAGTATAGAGACGATTGTCAGCAAGCGCGGCGATGACGGCGCCCGCGCGCGGATTGCCGGAGGCGGCGAGCGCGGTGACCGCGTCCTCAATCCTGTTGAAATCGGGGGAGGCGAGGCCGGCGAAAACATCGTCCCCGCCCGCGGCCCGCGCGGGCTGAGCAAGCGCGAGTACGAGGACGAACCCGGGGGCGAACAGCAGCACCGCAAGCCAATACGGCCACCTCTTTCCCCGGGTCCATCGCATCGCGGGCCGGATCAGCTCTTCTGCGATTTGCCGAGGCACTTCCCGGCGACGACATCGTAGTTTCCGCAGGACATTGGCGGCAACCAGTCGCCGATCAGGTTCTTCGACTCCGGTAGATAGGGCGACCAGGGCTGAGCGACGACCAGGCCAGGCGTTTGATAGACGACATTGAACTGGCCATTCGCCTGCACTTCGCCGATCAGCACCGGCTTGGTGAGGTGATGGTTTGGCATCATCGTCGCGTAATCGCCGCTCAGGTTGGGATGAGAGATACCGATCATGGCATCGATCACCGCATCGGCATCAGTGGTTCCGGCCTTCTCCACTGCCTTCACCCACATATTGAAGCCGATATAGTGGGCTTCCATCGGGTCGTTGGTGACGCGCTTGTCGTTCTTCACGAAGGCCTTGAAGTCGGAGATGAACTGCTTGTTGAGTGGCGTATCGACGCTTTCGAAATAGTTCCAGGCGGCGAGGTGGCCGACCAGCGGCGCGGTATCGATTCCCGCCAGCTCCTGCTCGCCAACGCTGAAAGCAACCACCGGAATGTCTGTCGCCTTGACGCCCTGATTGCCAAGCTCCTTGTAGAAGGGCACGTTCGCATCGCCGTTGATGGTGGAGACCACCGCCGTTTTCTTGCCCGCGGCGCCAAAACTCTTGATCTGGGCAACGATGCTCTGCCAGTTCGCATAGCCGAACGGCGTGTAGTTGATCATGATGTCGGAGGAGGCGACACCTTTCTGCTGGAGATAGGCTTCGAGAATCTTGTTGGTGGTGCGGGGATAGACATAGTCCGTACCGGCAAGCACCCAGCGCTTCACCCCGACCTGATTCATCAGGTAATCGACCGCCGGGATCGCCTGCTGATTGGGCGCGGCGCCGGTATAGAAGACGTTACGGCTGCATTCCTGTCCTTCGTACTGGACGGGATAGTAGAGAATGCCGTTGAGTTGCTCGAATACGGGCAGAACCGATTTCCGTGAGACGCTGGTCCAGCAGCCGAAAACGGCGGCAACTTTCTCCACGGAGAGAAGATCGCGCGCTTTCTCGGCAAAAAGCGGCCAGTTCGAGGCGGGATCAACAACCACGGGCACGATCTCCTTGCCCATCACCCCACCCATCGTCTTGTTCTGCTGAGCGATCAGCATCAGCATAACGTCCTTGAGCGGGGATTCGCTGATGGCCATGGTGCCGGAGAGCGAATGCAGGATGCCGACCTTGACCGTGTTGTCATCGGCGGCACGCGCAGCGCGGCTCACGATAGCCGCGGTGCCGAGGGTCGCGCCCACCGTTGCCGCAGCGGCGGCCGCCATGCCGAGACCGCCGAATTCCCGGCGGCTCAGCCCCGGACCATCAACTGCCATCAAATGCCTCCTTCCCAATTGTCTTGAAGTGATTTCCAAGCCGCCAAATCAGCAGCAAGGAAAACGGGAAAGAGAGAAGCAAGAAGGGTGCCAGAGCCTCCAGCCTGATATTTAAGCGAAGAAGAAGCTGATCTTGCCTAAAGATCTAGCAAGTGCTCCGCGGACCGCCGCCGATCAATGCATTCATGAACGTGCGAGGAAGGCCGTCGTAATCGGTTCGCCGCTATCTCGGGTTGATCATCTCTCGGTGCGCGATGACCGCAGGTGGAGTGACCGTAGGCCACAGCCGCGGGGGAAACACCAGGTCACGCGCGAAAAGAAAAGGCGAGAACGGGATGGATGAGGGTCAGCAAACGCGTCCTGCTCCCGCCCAGCAGGGCTTCGCGGGCAGAAGCGCGGCAATTTGCCAAAGAGCCGGGGGGAACTTACGAAATTGGTCGAGATTGGCTCTCGGCTCGGACGAGCACCGTCTCACGTCCGCTGCCAATGAACGTGACCATTACCGAGGCCACAAGGCAGAGGCCGCCGGCGAGTAGGAATGCCTGGAGGTAGGTCCCGAAATCGGATCGCAGCAGGCCGGCAAGGAAGGCGACACTTGCCGCGCCGAGCTGATGGGAAGCGGCGATCCAGCCAAACATGATCGGTGCATTTTCGCGGCCGAAGGCGTTGGTCGCAAGCCGTACCGTCGGCGGCACCGTGGCGACCCAGTCGAGACCATAAAAAACAGCGAAGACGGAGAGCCCCCAGAAGGAAAAGCGAAAAGCGAAGGGAAGGAAGAGCAGCGAAAGGCCGCGCAGGCCATAGTACCAGGCAAGAAGGGCACGGCTGTCCACCCGGTCGGTAAGCCAGCCGGAGCCGGTGGTGCCGAAAAGATCGAAGACCCCGATCGCAGCGAGGAGCGAGGCCGCCGTGACCTCAGGAATCCCGTGATCGACACAGGCCGGGATGAGATGGGTGCCAATCAGCCCATTGGTCGAGGCGCCACAGACGAAGAAACTCCCGCCGAGCAGCCAGAAATCACGCGAGTGGAGTCCCGTGGCGAGAGCGCCGAGCGCGCGCTTGGCCGCATTTGCCGGGGCCGGGTGTGAAGGCAGCACAGCGCTTTCGCCAAAGGGCGCGAGCCCGATCTGCTGCGGCCGGTCACGCAGGAACAGCAGCACCACCGGCACCAGCACCGCTGCCGCCAGAGCCGAGACCACGGACGTGGAGCGCCAGCCGTGATGCACCGCAAGGCTGGCGAGCGGGGGCAGAAAGATGAGCTGGCCAGTCGCGGAACTCGCGGTCAGCACACCCATGATGACTCCGCGCCGAGCAGTGAACCAGCGGGTTGCGATCATCGCACCGAGTGTCATGGCAACCATGCCGCTGCCCGTGCCAACCACGACACCCCAGAGCAGAATGAGCTGCCACGGGGCATGCATGAAGGGCGTCAACCCGACACCGAGCGCGATCAGCGCCAGTGAACCTGCCACGCCGCGGCGAATCCCGATCCGTTCGAGCAGGGCCGCGCCGAAGGGGCCGGCAAGGCCGTAAAGGAAGAGATTGAGGGCGATCGCGAAGGAGATTGTGGCAGGAGACCAGTGGAATTCGGCTTCCAGGGGCACGATGAGCACGCTGGGAACGGACCGGATGCCGGCGCCGGCCACCATCACGAGGAAAGTGACACCGGCGACTACGAAGCCGTAATGCAGGCGGCCAGGAGATCGGATCATGCACAATTGTGCAGACCGGCCATCCCGCTGGTCAACCAGGTGCGCCCGGCGATGGATGAACGGGCGCTCGGACCTGATGGCAAGCCGGTTTAGCGGCTGGCCACCTCGCCGTTGGCACTCGGCGGCACAATCCAGCAGGGCAGCCGATGATGGGCGAGCGTGACGCAGGCGGCGTGCGCCTCGGCGGCGGAAAGGTCGACGACCCGCGCCCGCCAGACCGCCTTGCCGTGGAGATATCCCTGCTCCACCACGGCCCGGCCGGTCTGCAGGATGCGCGCGCCAAGCCCGGAGACGTAAATGGCCATGTGCTCGCTCGTATAGGCCGCGATCTGCACGCCCCACGGCGCCGGGGCATCGTCGGTTTCGGGGGGCGCGGCCGTGGGGGCCGCGACCGGCACCGGCAGGGAAGTCGCCACCGGGGCTGCCGCTGGGGCCGCCTGGGCAGCCGGGATCAGAGCGTGAAACGGTCCGCGCGCGGCGGTGATCTCAGGCCCCGCTGCCGGCGCGTTCTCCTCGGCGAACCCTTCGTTGAGCAGCGCCATCATCTCCCCGTCCACCTGCGGGATGGTCTGGGTCCCCAGCACCACGCCGATCAGCCGGACATCGCCATGGGCGGCACTCGTCACCAGGTTGTGGCCGGCGGCGTACGTGTAGCCGGTCTTCATCCCATCCGCGCCGGGATAGACCTTGAGCAGGTTATCGTCGCTTACGATCCAGCGGCCGTGGAAAAGAAAGCGCCGGGTACTGAACCAGTGGTACTGGTCCGGGAAATCGATGATCAGGCGCCGCGCCAGAATTGCGATATCGCGCGCTGTGGTCACCTGGCCGGCAGCCGGCAACCCGGATGGGTTGTCGAAGCTGGTGTTGGCCATGCCGAGCGCATGGGCACGGAGCGTCATCATCTCGGCGAAGCGCGGGATGCTCCCGCCGCCGAGATACTGGCCGAGCGCGGTCGCCACATCGTTGGCCGAGAGCGTCACCATGGCGAGGATCGCGTCCCGGACGCTGATGGTATAGCCCGGCGGCAGGCCGAGCTTCACCGGCTCGACCGAGGCGGCTTCCACGGTCATCGGGATTTGCGTCTCGAGGCTGATCCGCCGGTCCCTGAGCGCCTCGAAGGCGAGATAGAGCGTCATCAGCTTGGTCAGGCTGGCCGGGTAGCGGATGGCATCCGCGTGGAATTCGTTCAGCACCTGCCCGCTCGCCGCATCGACGACGATATAGCTCGGGTGCTGAAATCCGGGCTCCGCCTCCGCCTTTGCTGCCAATCCCACGGCCAGCCCGAGGCCGAGCAGGAGCCCCAGGGAAAAACGTGCGGGGAGAGCCAACGAGCGAATGAGCCTTCTGCCCGGCCTGCCGCCTGCCTGGTGCCGCAGCAAGCGGATTGCGAGCCGGGCTCCCGACGGCAAAAATCCGGGCTGTCGCGGGTGTCCCGCGTCTCCCTCGCTCACCATCCCCTTGCGGCTCCCTCGCAGCCCACCGAAGAAAAAACTTTAGCGGCGCTCCGCCGCATCTGTCCAGCGGGAAAGGATCGGGAAAAGCAACGAGAACAAAGAATTAACTACCGGACTTCCAGTGCGCTCACGGGTCGCCACGGGAAGCTCATCCAAAGCCATTTGTGCAACGCACAAATTTCACTTGCATTATATCGCATGTCGCCCTAGTTCACGGTTGTGCTGCATTGCAGCAAGCCGGTTCGATGGCGGGCCGAAAACGGCGACGAGCGCAGCCAAATGCGGGCTGTGGGCCGTCTTCTATTCCCGCCGGGGACAATCAAATCGCACGGAGCAGCAGATGACGGTTAAGGCAAAGGCAAGCGAGGGGACCGACGCCGCCGCCCCCGCCGTGACGAGCGGGCTCGAGCAGACGGCAGTCGCCTTCAAGGAGGGCGTGGCCAAAGCGACCGCCGGCTTCCAGACGACCCAGGCGCAGGTCAAGGAAAATGTGGAGAAGGCCATGAAGACGGCAGAGGAACTGCTCGCTTTCAACCAGGGTAACTTCGAGGCAGTGGTGAAGTCGGGCAAAATCTGGTCGACGGGCGTGCAGGACATCACCCAGCAGGTCGTGGCCTCTGCGCAGGCCTCTTTCGACGAAACGCTGGCGACCTACCGGGCGCTGGCCGCGGTCAAGTCGCTCAAGGAAGCGGTGGATCTGCAGACCAGCCTTGCCCGTTCGGCGATGGAGAAGGCGGTGTCCGAGACCGGCCGCCTCACTGATGCCTCCGTGAAGCTCGCCGAGCAGGCTATGGCGCCGCTGACCCAGCGTTTTGCGCTGGCGATGGAGAAGTTTGCCCGGACGGCGTGAGGCGCGCGCGCGATACCCGAACCGTATACCCCGCCTCCGGGCGGGGAGGGCAAGGCTCGCCAAGGGCCCGGAGTTAGCTCCGGGCTCTTTTGCGTCATGCGCAAGCAGATGCGCGCACGCCACGCCCGTAAACAAGACCGTGTGGCATCCTGCAGAGCCCTTTTCCGACAGGGCCGCGTTCCGATATGGTTTTGCCATGGACCATGACTCGCCTCGCATGTCTGCGCAGTCCCCGTCTCCCACGGGACTCTGCCGTGCGTGGTGGCACAGCTTTGAAAGGGCGGAACGGGTAGAGGCGGGTGGAAAAGTCCGCCGGGCCGCCGCCGGATGGAATGCCGATGAGCGAGAATGACAGACAAGGGGGCGGCGGCCCATCCACCGGCGTCGTTGTGCGGGCGCGGCCGAAGACGCGCAAGCCCGCCATGTACAAAGTTCTGATGCTGAACGACGACTACACGCCGATGGAGTTCGTCGTCCACGTGCTGGAGCGCTTCTTTCAGAAGACGCGGGAGGAGGCAACCCGCATCATGCTCCACGTGCATCGCCGGGGTGTCGGCGTGTGCGGCATCTACACATACGAGGTTGCCGAGACCAAAGTAACTCAGGTGATGGACCTCGCGCGCCAGAACCAGCACCCCCTTCAGTGCACGATCGAGAAAGAATGATTGCCTTCAACGCCCGTTTGACCGCCGCCCCCGGCCCGTTCCGGCCGCCGGCAGGCCGCCGCACGGAATAAGGGAGCGTCACACGCCATGCTGTCCCGCAATCTTGAACAAACGCTCCATCGGGCCCTGTCGCTCGCCAGCGAGCGTCATCACGAATACGCGACTCTTGAGCACCTGCTTCTTGGTCTTGTCGACGACACCGATGCCGCGACCGTGCTGCGCGCCTGTGGTGTTGATCTCGACAAGCTGCGCCAGGATCTGACGGAGTGTCTCGACAAGGATCTCTCCGGCCTCGCCACCGATCGTCCGGGCGATCCCAAGCCCACCGCCGGTTTCCAGCGCGTGGTCCAGCGTGCGGCGATCCATGTTCAGTCTTCCGGCCGCGAGGAAGTCACGGGTGCCAACGTCCTCGTCGCCCTCTTCAGTGAGCGTGAGAGCCACGCCGTCTATTTCCTCCAGCTTCAGGACATGACGAGGCTCGATGCCGTGAACTTCATCAGCCATGGCATCGCCAAGGCGCCCGGCCGCAGCGCGCCCCGTCCGGTGCAGGGCACCGGCTCGGGCCCGGATGGTGGGGCAGGGGAGTCTGAACGGGAGGAAAAACCCTCCCGCCGCGGCCAGGACGCGCTCTCGAACTACTGTGTCAATCTCAACAAGAAAGCGCTTGCCGGCCGGATCGACCCGCTGATCGGCCGTGAGATCGAGATCGAGCGCACCATCCAGATCCTCTGCCGCCGCACCAAGAACAACCCGCTCTATGTCGGCGATCCCGGCGTCGGCAAGACCGCCATTGCGGAAGGGCTTGCCAAGCGCATTGTGGAAGGGACGGTTCCCGAGGTGCTTGCCCGCTCGACCATCTACGCCCTTGACATGGGCGCGCTGCTCGCCGGCACCCGCTACCGCGGCGATTTCGAGGAGCGGCTCAAGGCTGTCGTGGCCGAGCTTGAAAACCAGCAGGGTGCCATTCTCTTCATCGACGAGATCCACACCGTGATCGGCGCCGGTGCCACCTCCGGTGGTGCCATGGATGCTTCCAACCTGCTCAAGCCGGCGCTCGCCTCCGGAACGCTGCGCTGTATCGGCTCGACCACTTACAAGGAATTCCGCAACTACTTCGAGAAGGATCGCGCCCTCGTCCGCCGGTTCCAGAAGATCGACGTGAACGAGCCCTCGCTTGAGGATTCGGTCAAGATCCTGCGCGGCCTCAAGGCGAATTACGAAAAACACCACAAGGTCCGCTACACGGAGGAGGCCATCCGCGCCGCGGTCGAGCTATCGGCCAAATACATCCATGACCGCAAGCTGCCCGACAAGGCGATCGACGTGATCGACGAGGTCGGCGCCTCGCGCATGCTTCTGCCCGAACATAAGCGACGCAAGACCGTGACACTGCGGGATGTCGAGGAGATGGTGGCGAAAATCGCCCGCATCCCCCCGAAATCCGTCTCTGCCGACGACAAGGAGACGCTGCGCAATCTCGAGCGCGATCTCAAATCCATGGTCTTCGGCCAGGACAAGGCAATCGAGGCGTTGGCCGCCGCCATCAAGCTTTCGCGTGCCGGCCTGCGCGAGGCCGAGAAGCCGATCGGCAACTATCTCTTCAGCGGCCCGACCGGGGTCGGCAAGACCGAGGTCGCGCGCCAGCTTGCCGCGACCCTCGGCATTCAGCTCATCCGCTTCGACATGAGTGAATATATGGAGCGCCACTCGGTCTCCCGGCTCATCGGCGCGCCGCCGGGCTATGTCGGCTTCGATCAGGGCGGCCTGCTCACCGATGCCATCGACCAGCACCCCCACTCGGTATTGTTGCTGGACGAGATCGAGAAAGCCCATATCGATCTGTTCAACATCCTTCTGCAGGTGATGGATCACGGGAAGCTCACCGACCACAACGGCAAGACGGTGGATTTCCGCAACGTCATCCTGATTATGACCACCAACGCGGGTGCGGCCGATCTGGCCCGGCCGGCGATCGGCTTCGAGCGTGAGGCGCGCCATGGCGAGGATGACGAGGCCATCAAGCGGATGTTCACGCCGGAATTCCGCAACCGGCTCGACGCGACCATCGCCTTCGCGGCGCTGACCCCCGAGGTTGTCGCCCGTGTGGTCGAGAAGTTCGTCATGCAGCTTGAGGCCCAGCTCGCCGACCGCAACGTGACGATCGAGCTCTCCTCCGCTGCCAAGGAATGGCTCGCCGAGAAAGGCTATGACCGGCTCTACGGCGCCCGGCCGCTTGCCCGCGTCATCCAGGAGCATATCAAGAAGCCGCTCGCCGAGGAGCTTCTCTTCGGCCGCCTCGCCCGCGGCGGTGCCGTGAAGGTAACCCTTAAGGACGGTGCGCTCGCCTTCGAGTTCATCGAGGCGGCACCGACCGCTCTTCCGCGCCCCGAGGGCGAGGAGGATGGCGAGCGCGAGTCCGAAACGGTCGAATACCCTTCCGCCCGGCCTCTTTCCCGGGCGCCTGCTTCCGGTCTCATCCGGAAGCGCGGCCGGGGATACGCTCGGAAATGTGCCGGGGAATGTGAATCAATCGCAATCTGGCGGCAATCCTGCCGAGGGATTGGCGACATAGACGCGCAATAAGTCTATGCCATTTGCCACTCCGGGCACGCGCCGGGCGGGGTCCCCCGAGAGGCATGCCACGATCGTGGCCGCCATGTTTTCGCCCCGCCAGCGCAACAACTCCGCCCAGGCGGCTCGATAAGGCCGTGTGCGAGGAGACCGATGGACGAACGCACCGATCCGGCGATGGCACGTGGCTACAGCGCTCCTCCCGCGCATCGCGAGGTTGTGGAGCGGCCCGCCGTCCGCGCCCGCCGCCGCGTCCTCCCCTATCTCCTCCTTCTCGCTCTGATTGCGGGCGCCATCCTTTGGGCCCACCCTTGGGCTGGCGGGCCACGCAAGGGGCCGCCTTCGGCCCCCCCGCAGCCGGTCAGTGTCGCAACCGCAACCACCGGTGACATGCCGGTCATTCTCAATGCTCTGGGCACCGTCACGCCCTTCAATACGGTGACGGTGATGACGCAGATCAACGGCCAGCTCATGAGCGTCGGGTTCAAGGAAGGCCAGATCGTCCAGAAG
>DASZQO010000248.1:0-23390 GCA_035549615.1 Acetobacteraceae bacterium | reverse complement strand
TGCGACGCCGGCCGCCTGCGCCGCGGCATTGACATTGAAGGGCGCACGGACGCGGTGCAGCACATCGACAATCGGCGGCGGCGCGTAGGCCCAGCCGAGGCGCATGCCGCCCATGCCGAACACCTTGCTGAAGGTGCGCGTCATGACGGTGTTCTCCGCCGCGTCGACAAGCGCGACCCCCGGCTCGTAATCCGGATGCTCGACATATTCGGCATAGGCGCCGTCGAGCACGAGCAGCACGTCAGGCGGCAGTCCCTCGCGCAGCCGCGCCACCTCCGAAGCGGGCAGCATGCTGCCCGTCGGGTTGTTGGGATTGGCGAGGAAGACGATGCGTGTCGCCGGCGAGACCTGCGCCAGCATCGCATCGACATCGGCGGTGAGATCGCGCTCGGGTGCCTTCAGCGTCCGCGCGCCGGCATATTGCGCGGCGATCCCGTAGATCGAGAAGCCGTGCGCGCTTGTAATGACCTCGGTGCCGGGGCCGCTATAGGCGAGGGTCAGCAGGTAGATGAGATCGTCCGAGCCGGCGCCGCAGACGATGCGTTCCGGATCGAGGCCGAATTTCTGCCCGATCGCGCGGCGGAGCCGGGCGGCGCTGCCATCCGGATAGAGATGGATCTCGCCGGCGAGCGCTTCATAGGCGGCCCGCGCGCCGGGCGGCGCCCCGAACGGCCCTTCGTTCGAGGAGAGCTTGATCACCCGGTTGGCGCCGGGCAGATGCGCCTCCCCCCCGACATAGGGCGCGATCGAGAGGATCTCGGGGCGTGGACGCGGGCTCATGACGGGGATGCCGGTTCAGGAATGGCGTAGGCGCCGAGGAGAGAGGGCGGCTCGGCCAGCCGAACGAGCCGGCCGAGGCGCGGATCATCCTCGGTGACGAAGCCGGCAACCTCGACCAGAGCGCGGGCGAGACCCGCCGCCTCGTCACGCTCGATCAGCACCGGCCCGAGAGTGAAGCCCGCGGCGGTGATCGAGGCGGTGAGCCGGGCGCGGCTCAGCTCCGGCGCGAAGGCGAGGCTGAGCAGGCTCGTATCCCGGCCGGAGGGATCGGCTGGGGCGGTCGAGAGGACGAGGGCCGAGAGATGCGGCATGCCCTCGGGCCGCGGCGCCCAGAAGGGCAGGCGCGCCACCACGTGAACACGCGGCGCATCGCGCGTGCCGAGCCGCTGCCACCATTTCCCGGCCGGGTCGCCCTCGACCGGGAAGGAAAGCACGGCGACGCTCGCGGTTCCGGCCAGGATCTCGGCGATCGCCTGCGCCGGGGAACGGTGCAGGCGGACCGGTGTCAGCGCGCCGAACTGCTCGCGGGCCAGGGCCACGAAGGCGGCTCCGGTCTCGCCGCCTTCCCGCTCGGCGGCGCAGACGGCGACCGAGAAGGGCCCCTGCATGCTGGTCGTGCCGACGAGAAGCTCCCGCCAGATCCGCACGATCGTCGCCCGGGGAAGAGGACCATGATGGCGGGCCAGGCGGCGGCGGATGATCTCCGCCTCCCGGCCCGGGCGGAGCGCCACCCCGGGCTTGAGGCGCAGCCGGGTCAGCCGCGCCACCACATCCGCCCGCTCCATCAGCAGCGCATGGAGCGATTCATCGAGCCGGTCCAGCTCGCCGCGCAGCCGCTCGAGCGACCATTCGCCCGGTTCGGCCGGGGCATCGTCTTCCGTAGGTGCCGGAATCTGCATCGGGCTTCCTCAGGATGGGGCGCATGGATAGCCGAAGGCCGCATGGCTGCCTACACCCCGCCCCACCCCTCGCGCGCTTGCCCGAACCGCGAAGGCGCGCTTATTCATGGTTATGATCGTTGCCGAGACGCCGCCCAAGGTATCGCACCAGGCGGTGCATTTCGCGGATGGGCTGCTTCTGGATTGCGGTGTCCGCCTCGGGCGGCTCACCGTGGCCTATCGTACCTATGGGCGGCTCAACGAGGAGCGCAGCAACGCGATCCTGGTCTGTCATGCCCTCACCGGCGATCAGTACGTGGCGGAGCGCCATCCCCTCACCGGCAAGCCGGGCTGGTGGGAGGAGGTGGTGGGCCCCGGCCGGCCGGTGGACACCGAGCGGTTTTTCGTCATCTCGGCCAATGTGCTCGGCGGCTGCATGGGTTCGAGCGGCCCGCCCAGCCCGCGCGACGAGCCGGCCGAGCCGGGCCGGGGCCTGCCGGGGCAGGCTCAGCCATGGGGGACCGATTTCCCCCCCGTCACGATCCGCGACATGGTGCGGGCGCAGAAGCGCCTCATCGAGTATCTCGGCATCACGCGTCTCTTCGCCGTGATCGGCGGCTCGATGGGCGGGATGCAGGTGCTCGAATGGGCGGCGCTTTATCCCGAAAGCGTGTTCGCTGCCGTGCCGATCGCGACCGCCGCCTACCATACGGCACAGAATATCGCCTTTCACGAGGTCGGCCGCCAGGCGATCTTCGCTGATCCGGACTGGGAGGGCGGGCGCTACTGGGAGCACGGCAAGGTGCCGGCCCGCGGCCTCGCCGTGGCGCGGATGACCGCGCATATCACCTATCTTTCCGAGCAGGCGCTGACGCGGAAGTTCGGCCGCCGCCTGCGTTCCGGCCCCTCGCTCACCCTGTTCGACGATCTTTTCGAGGTGGAAAGCTATCTCCGCCACCAGGGCTCCACCTTCGTCTCCCGCTTCGATGCCAATTCCTATCTCAGCATCACGCGGGCGATGGATTTCTTCGACCTCGCCGACGAGCATGGCGGTGATCTCTCGCATGCCTTCGCCGGCTCGAAGACGCGCTTCTGCGTGATCTCCTTCAGCTCCGACTGGCTGTTCCCCACCGCCCAGTCCCGCGCGATCGCCCGCGCGCTCAACCAGGCGGCGGCGAATGTGAGCTTCGTCGAGATCGAGAGCGACAAGGGCCATGACGCCTTCCTGCTCGACGAGCCGGAATTCCACCGCACGCTCTCGGGCTTTCTCTCCGGCTCGGCCGCCCTTCTCGCGATCTGATGAACGCCGAGCCGCCGCAGGGCGTCCGCTACGTTGCCAAGAACATGCGGCTCGATCTCCGGCTGATCGCCGGGATGATCGCGCCGCGGACGCGCGTGCTCGATATCGGCTGCGGCGACGGCGCGCTGATCGCCCATCTTTCCCGCGAGCTTGGCTGCGATGCGCGCGGGATCGAGATCGACATGGCGGCGGTCGCCGATGCGGTGGCACGCGGACTCGCCGTGATGCATGGCGATGCCGATATCGACCTCGCGCATTATCCCGACCAGGCGTTCGACTATGTCGTGCTCTCGCGCACGCTCCAGGCAGTCGGGCGGCCGCGCGAGGTGCTTCGCCAGATGCTGCGCATCGGGGCGCACGCGGTCGTGAGCTTTCCGAATTTCGGGCATTGGCTGCTGCGCTGGCAGCTTCTCTGCCGTGGCCGGATGCCGCTGACGCCGGCCTGGGACCGGCCATGGTACGAGACGCCGAACATCCATCCCTGCACGATCCGCGATTTCTTCGCCCTCTGCCGCGCCGAGGGCTATCGCGTCGAGCAATGGCTCGCGGCGGACGAGGCGGGACGACGGGCGCCGTGGCGGCGCTCTGTCCAGCTCGCCAACCTCTTCGGCGAGCAGGGGCTCTTCCTGCTTCACCGTGCGGCTTGACGGAACCAGGCCGGCGGGGAACGCTGCCGGCATGAGCGATCCGCGCGCGCTGCACGCACGTCTTTTCACGATCGATACGCATATCGATATCCCCTGGCCCGACCGGGGCGATGCGTTCGGGCCGAGCGAGCGGCGGGTGGATCTCGCGAAGATGCAGGCGGGCGGGCTCAAGGCGGGCTGCTTCGCCGCCTATGTGCCGCAGGGGCCGCGCACGGCGGAGGCCGAGCGCGCGGCCTTCGCGCGCGCCCAGGCGATGCTTGCGGCGATCGGGGCCATGGCGGGCAGCCGCAACGGCATCCACGCGCGCATCGCCCGCAGCGCCGCCGAGATCGAGGCGGCCGCCGAGGAAGGCGCGCTCGCCATCGTCCCGGCCGTGGAGAACGGCTACGCCATCGGCACCGAGCTCGATCGGCTCGATGCCCTCGCCGCCCTTGGCGCGCGCTATCTCACCCTCACCCACAACGGGCACAATGCGCTCGGCGATGCCGCGATTCCACGCGCCGATCTCGGCGATGCCGCGAGCCTGCATGGCGGGCTGAGCGAATTCGGCCGGGCGGCGATTGCGCGGCTCAATGCGCTCGGCATGCTGGTGGATGTCTCGCATGCCGCGAAGAGCACCATGCTCGAGGCCATATCCCTCTCGCAGAGCCCCGTCGTCGCGACCCATGCCTCGATCCACGCGATCTGCCCCCATCCGCGCAATCTCGACGATGAGCAGCTCGATGCGCTGGCAGCGACGGGCGGGGTGGTGCAGATCACCGCGGTGCCCGCCTTCCTGCGTGCCCATGCGAAGGAAAACGAAGTCGGGCCCGCCGATTTCGCCGACCATGTCGATTACGCGGTGCGGCGGATCGGGATCGCGCATGTCGGCATCTCGTCCGATTTCGACGGCGGCGGCGGCTTCCGCGGCTGGCACGATGCCGCCGAGAGCCCGAACATCACGGAGGAGCTCATGAGCCGCGGCTATGACGAGGCGGCGCTCCGTCTTCTCTGGGGCGGCAATTTCCTCCGCGCCCTGCGCGCCGCGGAGGCGCGGGCCGAATGAGCGCGCTTCCTGCCGTCCGCCTCCCCGACGGCACGCAAGTGCCTGCGCTCGGCCAGGGAACCTGGCACATGGGCGAACAGAAGCGCGAGGCCCCATCCGAGGTGCGGGCGCTCCGCCTCGGCCTCGATCTCGGCCTCACCTTGATCGACACCGCGGAGATGTACGGCTCGGGTGGGGCCGAGCGGGTGGTCGCGGAAGCAATCGCCGGGCGGCGGGACGAGGTGTTTCTGGTCTCGAAGGTCATGCCGCAGAATGCCTCGCACACGGGCACGCGAGCGGCCTGCGAGCGCAGCCTCAAACGCCTCGGCACGGACCGGATCGATCTCTACCTGCTGCACTGGCCGGGGGCGACGCCGATCGGCGAGACCGTCGCGGCCTTCGAGACGCTGCGCGCGGAAGGAAAAATTCGCGCCTGGGGCGTGTCGAATTTCGATGTCGCCGGAATGGAGGCGCTGACAGCCGTGCGCGGCGGCACGGTCTGCGCCACCAACCAGGTGCTCTACAATCTCGAGGAGCGCGGGATCGAGTTTGACCTCCTGCCCTGGTGCACGGCGCGCGGCATACCCGTGATGGCCTATACGCCTCTCGGCCAGGGCGGGCGGCTTCTGCGTTCGCGGGCGCTGGGGCAGATCGCCGCGCGGCACGATGTCGCTCCGGCGACGGTGGCGCTCGCCTTTCTGCTCACCCGGCCAGGGACGATCGTCATTCCGAAGGCGGTACAGCCGGCACATGTGCGGGCGAACGCGGCTGCCGCCAGCCTCCGCCTCGACGCGGAGGATCTCGCCGTGCTCGACGCCGCCTTCCCGCCGCCCCGGCGGGCCCAGCCATTGTCCATGCTCTGAGCGCCGGCCTGGGACTGCGGCGGCAGCGCGCCGGCGGCGTTTGCCACGCACCGCCGCGCAGACCGAAATAGACGCAGGCAGAGACTGAGAGAACCCGCCACTCCTGGCGAGGCCGCGAAGTTCTTTCTAAACTGGATTGAAGCAAGCCCCGAAGGGGAGGATGGCATGCCAGGACGTTTCGATCGCGAGGCCGAGGATCTCGGCAATATCGTGCATCTCGAACATGTGAATACACGCGTTCCGGACCAGCGGCTCGCGACGATCTTCTACATCTCAGGGCTCGGCCTCACCCGCGATCCCTATCTGATGACCGGCACCGACAATATGTGGGCGAATATCGGCAGGAGCCAGTTCCACCTGCCGACCGGCAAGCCCGAGGTGCTGCGCGGCGTGACCGGCCTCGTCCTGCCTGACCGCGCGGCGCTGCTCCGGCGCCTCGCCGCCATTCGCGATCCGCTCGCCGGCACCGATTTCGATTTCCGCGAGGAGGCGGACCATGTGCTGGTGACCTCGCCCTGGGGCAACCGCCTCCGCATCCATGCGCCAGACCCCCGCTTCGGCCCGATCTCGCTCGGCATCCCTTATGTCGCCCTCGATGTGCCGCGCGAGACGGCCGAGGCCATCACACGCTTTTATCGCGACGTCTTCGCGACACCGGCAACCCTTGAAGAAGGCAAGGAAGGAAAACGGGCGAGGGTTTCGGTCGGCGCCGATCAATTTCTTCTTTTCGAGGAGACGGACCGTCCGCTCCCGCCCTTCGATGGGCATCATATCGCGATCTACATCGCCAATTTCTCGGCGCCGCACCGCTGGCTCCGCCAGCGCAACCTGGTGACGGAAGAAAGCGACCAGCACCAGTGGCGGTTCGAGCAGATCGTCGATCCCGTGGACGGCAGGCCGCTCTTCACGATCCAGCACGAGGTGCGCAGCATGCGCCACCCCTTCTACAATCGCCACCTCGTCAACCGGGATCCCGCGCAGACGAACCGCAACTACGCGCCCGAACACGAGAACTGGCGCTGGGCGATGATGAGCACGTTCTGACGAGACCGGCGGTGATCAGGCGCGATCTGCTCCAGGATCCCAAGAGTCCGCACAAGCGAGAGCGTGATCGCCGAAGGTGGAATCACCGAAGGCGTGAATCACGCGGCAGAACAACAAGCTAGAGCGGGATGCGTGAGCGGAAGCCGACGCGTCCCGCTCTAGCGCACGATGCCGTGGCGACGCAGACTGGCGATCACCGCGTCGGCCAGGGATTCGGGTGTGTGCCCGACCGTGGAAAGATGGATTTCCGGGTTCTCCGGCGGTTCGTAGGGTGCGTCAATACCCGTGAAGTTGGTGATCTGGCCGGCGGCGACCTTCGCATAGAGCCCTTTCGGGTCGCGCCGCTGGCACTCCTCGATCGGCGTATCGACGAACACTTCGAAGAAGATGCCCTCCTCGAGGCCGGCGCGCGCCATCGCGCGATCGGCGCGGTAGGGTGAGATGAACGAGGCGATGACGATCAACCCGGCATCGGCGAAGAGCTTCGCCACCTCGGCCACCCGGCGGATATTCTCGACGCGGTCGGCCTCGGTGAAGCCGAGATCGCGATTGAGCCCGTGGCGGACATTGTCCCCATCGAGCACATAGGTGTGGCGCCCCATGGCATGCAGCTTGCGCTCCACCAGATTGGCGATCGTCGATTTGCCGGCGCCGGAAAGCCCGGTGAACCAGAGGATCGCCGGCGCCTGATCCTTGAGCGCGGCGCGCGCGGCGCGATCGACATCGAGATGCTGCCAGGTGAGATTGGTGCCGCGGCGGAGCGCGAAATCAATCGTTCCGGCGCCGGCAGTTTCGTTCGACATCCGGTCGATGACGATGAAGCTGCCGAGCGTGCGGTTGGTGGCATAGGGCTCGAAGGCGATCGGCGAGGCCAGCGAGAGATTGACCACGCCCACATCGTTCAGATGCAGCTCCTTCGCCGCGAGATGCTCGTGCGTGTCCACATTGATGCGATGCTTGATCGCGGTCACGCTGCCCGCAACCGTGCGTGTCCCCGACTTGAAGAGATAGGAGCGGCCGGGAAAGAGCGGGGTTTCGCTCATCCAGACGAGATGGGCGGCGAACTGCTCGGCGACGGGAGCCGGCGCGGAAGCCGCCGCAAGCACATCCCCGCGCGAGACGTCGATCTCCTCGGCGAGCACCAGCGTGACCGCATCGCCGGCGCGCGCCTCGGGGCGTTCCCCGTCCATCGAGACGATGCGCGAAAGCGTGGTCGTCTTGCCGGCGGGCAGGACGGTGAGCGCATCGCCCGGCCGGGCGCAGCCGCTCGCCACCGTGCCGGCATAGCCGCGGAAATCGAGATGCGGGCGGTTCACCCATTGCACCGGCATGCGGAAGGGCGCGCCCACCGGATCGGACTCGATCTCGACGGTTTCAAGATATTCGAGAAGGCTCGGGCCTTCGTACCACGGCGTGTTGGACGAGGGGCGGGTGATATTGTCCCCGAAGCGCGCGGAAAGCGGGATCGCCTGCAGGCTCGTGAAGCCAAGTCCCTTGGCAAAATTTTCATAGTCCGCCCGGATCGCGGCGAAGCACTCCGGATCGAAGCCGATGAGGTCCATCTTGTTCACCGCCAGCACGACATGGCGGATGCCGAGGAGCGAGGCGATGAAGGAATGCCGGCGCGTCTGGGTGACGACCCCCTTTCGCGCATCGATCAGCAGCACGGCGAGATCGGCGGTGGAGGCGCCGGTGGCCATGTTGCGCGTATATTGCTGATGGCCCGGCGTGTCGGCGACGATGAAGCGCCGCCGCTCGGTGGCGAAGAAGCGGTACGCGACATCGATCGTGATGCCCTGCTCGCGCTCGGCCTCCAGCCCGTCCATGAGGAGGGCGAAGTCGATCCCCTCCCCCACCGTGCCGAATTTGCGGCTGTCATGCTCGAGCGCGGTGAGCTGATCCTCGAACAAAGCGCGGGTTTCATAGAGCAGCCGGCCGATCAGGGTCGATTTGCCGTCATCGACGCTGCCACAGGTGAGGAAGCGCAGCAGTCCCGCGTCCTGAGGCAGACGCAGGACCGCGGAAAGATCGCCGGTGGCGGGCGCGGGCACGATCTCCGACATCAGAAATATCCCTCGCGCTTCTTGCGTTCCATCGAAGCGGTCTCGTCGCGGTCGATCAGCCTTCCCATCCGCTCGGAGGTGCGGAAGCCGAGCATCTCGGCGATGATGGCAGGAAGCGTGTCAGCCGTGGACTGCATCGCGCCCGTCAGCGGATAGCAGCCGAGCGAGCGGAATCGCACCTGGCGCATCTGTGGCGTCTCGCCGGGATTGAGGCGCATCCGCTCGTCATGCACGACAATGAGCTCGCCGTCCCTCTCCACCACGGGTTGCGGCTTGGCATAATAGAGCGGCACGATCGGGATGTTCTCGGCCAGGATATATTGCCAGACATCGAGCTCGGTCCAGTTCGAAAGCGGAAAGACACGGATCGATTCGCCCGGCCGGATGCGGCCGTTATAGAGGCTCCACAGCTCGGGTCGCTGCTTCTTCGGGTCCCATTCCTGCGCCGCGCTGCGGAAGGAGAAGACACGCTCCTTGGCGCGGGATCGTTCCTCGTCCCGCCGGGCGCCGCCGAAGGCGGCATCGAATCCGCCGGCCGCAAGCGCCTGCTTGAGCGCCTCGGTCTTCATCACCTGCGTGTAGTAGGCGCCGTGATCGAAAGGGTTGATGCCCCGCCGCACGCCATCCTCATTCGTGTGCACGATGAGGTCGAGCCCGAGGCGCCGCGCCGTCTCGTCACGGAAGGCGATCATCTCGCGGAACTTCCAGGTGGTGTCGATATGCAGAAGCGGGAATGGCGGCTTGGCAGGGTGAAAGGCCTTCATCGCGAGATGCAGCAGCACCGAGGAATCCTTGCCGATCGAGTAGAGCAGCACCGGCTTGGCGAACTCCGCCACAACCTCGCGGAAGATGAAGATGCTCTCATCCTGAAGGCGCTTGAGATGCGGGCTCAGCGCCGGCTTCTCCCCGCCGGAAGGCGCCGGCTTGCGCGGCGGAACAAGGCCGGCCGGTGCCGCGCCGCTGTCACCGCGGCCGGGGATCACCGCCCCCTCGCCGATCCCTGGCCAGGGGCTGGGACGCGCATCGGGCATTCAGGGAGCCCCCGCAATCACGCTGGCTGGCGCGGGCGCTGCGGAAGAGGCGCAGACGGGCATGGCAAATCCTTCGCTCTGATGATCAAGGGAGTCTTCAGGGGTGGAGGCCTATCACCGGCCTGCCATCTTGAGCCAGTGAGCAGCGGGGTTTGGGCCGCTGGCGGGCGCGGGGCGCGGGAAGATCGTTCTATTTGAACGAACGAAAACACAAAATTGTTTTGTTTGATCCATCTTTCCAACCCGCCCACCTTTACCGGTAGCGCCGTTTGCGGCGGCGCTCCACCAGAACGGGACGCTCATGCCGGGTGAAACCATCGCGCTTTCCAATCCCATCGGTGACACGGTCAAGGCAACCACGTGCTATATGTGTGCCTGCCGCTGCGGGATCCATGTTCATCTCAAGGATGGCAGGGTCCGCTATATCGAGGGCAACCCTGACCACCCGGTGAATCGCGGCGTGCTCTGCGGCAAGGGCTCGGCCGGGATCATGCAGCATTATTCCCCGGCGCGGCTCCGCAGCCCGCTCATCAGGGTGGGGGAGCGGGGGGAGGGCCGGTTCAGGGAAATCGGCTGGGATGAGGCGCTCGACATCGCGACCGGCTGGCTCGCCCGCATCCGCGCGACCGACCCGCGCCGGCTCGCCTTCTTCACCGGCCGCGACCAGAGCCAGGCGCTGACAGGGTTCTGGGCCAAGGAGTTCGGCACCCCCAATTTCGCCGCTCATGGCGGTTTCTGCTCGGTCAACATGGGCGCGGCGGGGCTCTATTCGGTCGGCGGCAGCTTCTGGGAATTCGGCGAGCCGGATTGGGAGCATGCGCGGCTCTTCCTGCTCTTCGGCGTTGCCGAGGATCATGATTCCAATCCGATCAAGATCGGGCTTTCCCGCCTCAAGGCGCGGGGGGCGCGGATCATCTCCATCAACCCCGTGCGCACCGGCTATTCGGCAGTTGCCGATGAATGGGTCGGGCTTCGCCCCGGCACGGACGGGCTGTTCATCCTCTCAATCATCCATCTGCTGCTGGCGGCCGAACGGGTCGATCTCGATTTCCTCTCCCGCTACACCAATGGCGGCTGGCTCGTGGTGCGCGATCCTGGCGGCGCCGGCGATGGACTCTTCGCCCGCGACGCGGAGGGAAGAGTGCTGATCCAGGACCGCGCCAGCAGGGAACTGGTCGAGGCCGGGCGGCCCGGCACGGCGCCGCGCCTCGCCGGCGAAGTCCGGCTGGCGGATGGGAAAACCGCGCTGCCGGTGTTCCAGCTTCTGGCGGAACGCTATCTCGATCCCGCTTACGCGCCGGAGGCGGTCGCCGCACGCTGCGGGATCACAGCCGAGACGATCCGGCGCATTGCCGCCGAGATCGCCGAGGCAGCCTCCGCGACCATCACCCTGCCCCATGCCTGGACCGACAGCGAAGGCGTGCGGCACGCAGAGATGCATGGGCGGCCCGTAGCGATGCACGCGATGCGCGGCATCTCCGCCCACAGCAACGGGTTTCAGACCTGCCGCGCGCTCCATGTGCTGCAGATGCTGATCGGCGCTGTCGATACCCCCGGCTCCTGGCGCTACAAGGCGCCCTATCCACGCCCCACGCCCCCGCATGCGCCGCCTGGCGGCAAGGACGTCCGGCCCGAGACGCCGCTTTCCGCCATGCCGCTCGGGATGCCGAGCGGTCCGGAGGACCTTCTGGTCGACAGAGAAGGCGCGCCGCAGCGCATCGATCATGCCTTCTCGTGGGAAGCGCCGCTCGGCCTGCACGGGCTGATGCACACGGTCATCGCCAATGCCCATGCGGGGGATCCGTACCCGATCGACACGCTCTTTCTCTACATGGCAAACATGGCGTGGAATTCCTCGCCAGAGCCCATGGAAACCGCGCGGCTCCTCACCGACAAGGACGAGAGGACGGGCGAGTATCGCATCCCGCATCTGATTTATGCGGACGCTTATTTTTCCGAAACCGTCGCCTATGCCGATCTCGTCCTGCCGGACACGACCTATCTTGAGCGGTTCGACTGCATCTCGATCCTCGACCGGCCGATCGGCAGCGCCGAGGGACCCGCCGATGCGATCCGCCAGCCGGTGGTCGCCCCGGACCGTGATGTCCGCCCCTTTCAGGATGTGCTGATCGATCTCGGCGGACGGCTTGGCCTGCCCGCCTTCGTCAAGCCCGACGGCACCGCGCGCTATGCGAGCTATGCCGATTACATCGTCCATCACGAGCGCAGACCGGGCATCGGCCCGCTCGCCGGCTGGCGCGGCAACGGCACGCAGTCGGGCCGCGGGGCGCCCAATCCGTCACAACTTGAGCATTATATCGCCAATGGCTGCTTCTGGCGTCATGAGCTGCCGCCGGAAGCGCACTACTTCAAATTCGCGAACCGCGATTATCTCGAGGCCGCGACCGCGCTCGGCCTGATCGAGAAGCCCGAAAGGATCACGCTTCAGCTCTATGCCGAGCCGCTGCAACGTTTCCGTCTCGCCGGGCTCGGCCATGGCGACATTCTGCCGCCGCCCGATCTTCGCGAGCGCGTCGCCCGCTATTGCGATCCGCTGCCTTTCTGGTACCCGCCCTTCGAGCAGGAAGCCGCCGACGAGGCGGAATTCCCGCTTTCCGCAATCACCCAGCGCCCGATGCCGATGTACCATTCCTGGGGCTCGCAGAATGCCTGGCTCCGGCAAATCCATGCCCGCAATTTTCTCTATATCGCGCCGGGAACGGCGCGCGCGCTCGGGCTCGAGGATGGGGAGTGGGTGAAGGTGAGCAGCCGGAGTGGCAGCGTGACCTGCCCGGTGCGGATCATGGAAGGGGTGAATCCGCTCACCGTCTGGACCTGGAACGCGATCGGCAAGCGCGCCGGCGCCTGGATGCTGGCGCCCGACGCGCCGGAATCACGGCAGGGCTTTCTCCTCAACCACGTGATCGCGACCTTCCTGCCCAGGCGGAACGGGCGGCGCCTGCCGAGCAGCGATCCCGTCACCGGCCAGGCCGCCTGGTACGATGCGCGCGTGCGGATCGAGAAGGCGGCACGCGACACGGCCGGCACGCTGCCGCATCCGCCGGACCTCCGGCCGCCGGAGGGATTGCTCGCAGCCATGAAGCGAGCGCGCGCATGACCTCCCTCCCCGCGCCCAGGCCGGGTGCCAAGAAGCTCGGCCTCGTCATCGATCTCGACACTTGTGTCGGGTGCCATGCCTGCGCGGTCAACTGCAAGGAATGGAACAAGGGCGGCCCTCCCGCGCCGCTGCCAGATTACGATCCCCAGGGCGCGAAGCCGGATGGCGTGTGGTTCAACCGCATCCACACCTACGAGGCGGGTGACGGCGCGGCCGGCCGCACCGTTCATTTTCCGCGCTCCTGCTTGCATTGTGAGGAGCCCGCTTGCGTCACCGTCTGTCCCACGGGCGCTTCCTACAAGCGCGCGGAGGACGGGATCGTGCTGGTTAACACCGATCTTTGCATCGGCTGCAAGCTCTGCTCCTGGGCCTGCCCGTACGGCGCGCGCGAGTTCGACGAGGATGCCGGGGTGATGAAGAAATGCACCCTCTGCATCGATCGTATTTATAACGATACGATACCCGAAGCCCAGCGCGTGCCGGCCTGTGTCGCCACCTGCCCCGCGCATGCGCGGCATTTCGGCGATCTCGGCGACCCCGAGAGCGCGGTTTCGAAACTGGTGCGGAGCCGGGGCGGCTACGATCTGATGCCGGAAATGGGCTATCGCCCGGTCAACAAATATCTTCCGCCGCGCAAGACTGCGTGCCGGGCGCCGGCTCTTGCCGAAGCCGCGCCGGACGGCGCGAAAGAGAATGGCGGGGTGGGCGAACGCCTGCTCGCCTGGCTCGACCGTGCGCTCTCATCCTGAGAGCGGACGATGACACCAGCGCTCTCGGTCATTCTCTTCACCACCGCCTCGGGCGCCGGATACGGGCTGCTCGCGCTGCTCGGGCTGCTCGTTCCCTTCGGTCTGCTGCCGGCGACAGTCTGGTTCGGCCTGGCAACGCTGGTTCTGGCCCTCGCCCTGATCAGCGGCGGGCTTCTCTCCTCCACCCTCCATCTCGGGCATCCGGAACGCGCCTGGCGCGCGGTGACGCAATGGCGCTCCTCCTGGCTCGCGCGCGAGGGGCTGGCGGCGCTGCTCACCTATCTTCCCGCGCTCGCCTTCGGCGCAACCTGGTTCCTGGCCCGCCGGCCGACGCCGCCCGCCGCCGCGCTCGGCGTGCTGGCGGCGGCGGGCGCCATCGTCACGCTCTTCTGCACCTCGATGATCTACGCGAGCCTTCGCCCGGTGCGGCAATGGCGCAATGCCTGGGTCACGCCGAATTTCCTTCTGCTCGGAGGATATAGCGGCGCACTCTCTCTCGCAGCGATGACGCATCTCTTCCACGCGGGCGCATCCTTGCCTTGCGCATTGTCCCTGCTCCTCGGCCTCGCCGCCATCATTGCCAAGCTTTTCTATTGGCGCTCGATTGACCGCACGCCGAGCGTGAGCACGGCGGAGACCGCGACCGGGCTCGGTCATCTCGGCCGCGTGCGCGCGCTCGATGCACCGCACACCGAAGAAAACTACCTCATGCGCGAGATGGGCTTCCGTATCGCGCGGAAACACGCGCGGCGGCTGCGCGGGCTCGCCCTGATCATCGGGTTCGTGATCCCGCTCGCGCTCGCCATCGCCGCGCTGATCCTGGGTGCGCTGCCCGCGCTCGCCGCCGCCGTCATGGCCGCGTTGCTCGCGCTCACCGGCATCTTCATCGAACGGTGGCTTTTCTTCGCCGAGGCCACGCACACCGTGATGCTCTATTACGGGCGGGCGGCGTAATCCTTGGAAGGTGTTACGTCCTTCGATGAAGGATCAGAAGGAAGGAGACTTCTTTTTCTGAAGAAAAAGAAGCAAAAAGACTTGTCTCCGCTTTCCGGACCAGAGCGTGACGATTTTTGACCCTCACGCTGGCTGAGGACTGCGAATCAAAGGATAAAAGTTCTTTGGTTCTCTCTCTCAAGAAAGAACAGCCTTCCTTCTTTGCCTACTGTCCAAGACACGATGGAAGATTCATAACATTCTAAAGTGTGAAAAGCCTGCCAGCGTCCGCAATCGCGTCGGCCACCCCGGCCAGGCGCAGACAGTGCCAGGCGAGCGCGTGATCGCTCGAGGTCACGGCAATCCCTGTCTCAGCCTCGATCTCGCTCACAACCTCGGTGAGCCGGAGCGAGGTGCAGGAGACGAACACGCAATCGAGCGGCACCGCGTGGGCCAGTGCCCGCACGCCCGCCCTGATCGAACGCGTATCGATGCGCGCGGCCTCGCGGTCGTCCGGCCGGTTGAAGGTCGCGAAGGCGGCGACATGAGCCCCGCCCGCTTCGAGATAGGCACGCACCGTTTCATTGACCGCGGGCGCATAGGGCGTGAGCACGCCGATCCGCCGCGCCCCGAGCGCCTTGAACGCGGCGAAGGCCGCCGTGACCGGCGTTGTGCAGGCAATCCCCGGACGCGCCTTGCGGATCTCGGCGAAGACCGCCGCCTCGCCGAGCGTCATCGCCGCCGAGGTGCAGCCGAAGGCAACGACATCGAGCCTGAGGCCCGGCAGAATCAGCGCCGTTGCGGGTGCGATGCGCGGCGCCATGGCGCGCAATGTCTCGGGGGTGATCTCCGCATCATTGTACAGCCGCGCGACATAGAGCCCGACGCCGGGCAGGCGCGCGAGTTGCGCGAACTCGTGCTCCATCGTCTGGTCGGTCGCAAGCACCAGAAGTCCAATCGCTGCGCGCGGCGCGATGCCGGCATCGAGCGCCGCATCGAGAACACCGAGATCACGGCAGGAGGCGGCAAGAGCGATCGTTCCGGTCATCTCTTCCTCCGTCACGCGGCAAGCGGGATCGCCGGCGGCCGCCCGGCAATGAGATCGGCGGTGATGCGGGCGGTACCGTGCGACATGGTCCAGCCGATATGCCCATGGCCGGTATTGAGGAAGAGATTGGCATACCGGCTCCGCCCGAGGATCGGCAGATTCGAGGGCGTCATCGGCCGCAGCCCCGCCCACATCTCAGCCCGCGCGTAATCCGCGCCGTCCGGAAAAAGCCGCTGCACGACTTTCAGCATAGGCGCGAAATCGGCGGGACGGTGCGAGGTGTCATAGCCCGAGATCTCGGCCGTCGCAGTCACGCGCAGGCGCTCGCCGAAGCGCGAGATGGCGACCAGATTGTCCTCATCGAGCACGCCCATGCCCGGCGCCGCGCGATGATTGCCGATCGGGATCGTCAAGGAATAGCCCTTGACCGGATAGATGGGCAGGCGAAGCCCAATCTTACGGGCGAGAAACGGACTCCCGCAGCCGAGCGACAACACATAGATATCGCCCCGCACGGACCCCGCCTTCGTTTCGACCGCGGTCACACGATCCTTTTCGACGAGGATCCGCGTGATCTCCGCGCCGGTTTGAATCTCGGCCCCCCGCGCCCGGCAGATGTCCGCGAGCGCCTTCGTGAAGAGGTGACAATCGCCGGTCTCATCGGTTGGGCAATAAATGCCGCCGGCAATCGTTTTGTTATCGGCGAGCGCCGGCTCGAGCGCGGCGACCCCCGCGCGATCCAGGACGCGAATCTCCTGCCCGCATTCGGCGAGGATGCGCATATGCGCGACCCCTGCTTCGAGCCTGGCCTCGCTGCCATAGAAATAGAGGATGCCCCGCGTATTGCGGTCATAGGCGATCGTTTCCGCCGCAAGCGTTTCCCGCAGGACCGACTGCGAATAGGCGGCGATGCGATGCTTGGCGCGCGTGTTGCGCGCGGCCCGTGCTTCCGTGCATTGGGCGAGGAACAGCGCCGACCAGTGCCAGAGCGCCGGATCGAGAGAGGGGCGGAAGCGCAGCGCCTGGTCGGGCAGCACGAGCGATTTGAGAAGGATCATCGGCGCGCGCGGCGAGGACCAGGCGAAGGAATGGCCGGGGGCGATCATTCCCGCGTTGCCGAAGCTCGTTCCGCTCGCGACCTCCTCCAGCCGCTCCAGCAGAACCACCTCATGCCCGTCGCGGAGAAGCTGATAGGCGGTGGTGACGCCGACCACACCTCCGCCCAGCACGACAACCCGCATGAAGATCCCCTCCCCCCGCGAGCGTAATCCTATTTCAGGCGATCGTCAGCGGCTCTGCCTCCCGCTGCTCCGTCGGAGCCAGAGGCTTCCGGCCCAAATCATTTTTCTAATGAAACGGAGCCGTCTCGGCTTCGAGCCACGCCCGGTCCTCTGCGGAGAGCATCGGCGAGACCGTCTCGCGCACGCTGGCATGGTAGGCGTCGAGCCAGGCGCGCGCTGCCGGATCGAGCAGCGTGGGCAGGATCAGCCGGCGCGCGAAGGGGGCGAGGGTCAGCGTCTCGAAGGCCAGGAATTTCTTTCCTGAATCGCCATCGGGCGCGGGCTGGACCATGAGCAGGTTCTCAAGCCGGATCCCGTAGGCGCCGGGGCGATAGTAGCCGGGCTCATCGGAGAGGATCATGCCCGGTTGCAGCGGGACCGGTGAGGCCTGGCGCGAGATTCTGGCCGGGCCTTCGTGGACGGAGAGGAAGCTGCCGACCCCGTGCCCGGTGCCGTGGTCGTAATCGAGCCCGGCCTCCCAGAGCGCGCGGCGGGCGATCGCATCGATATGCACCCCGGCCACACCCCGGGGAAAGCGCAAGGTGGCGAGCGCGATATTGCCCGCGAGAACACGCGTGAAGCATTCGCAGAGGGCGCGCGGCGGCGCCTCCGGCCCGGTCCAGATCGTGCGGGTGATGTCGGTGGTGCCCTCGGGAAACTGGGCGCCGGAATCGATGAGATAGACCTCATTGGCGCGGATCGGCCGGTCGCTCGCCGGGCTCACGCGATAATGGATGATCGCCCCGTGCTCGCCGGCGCCGGAAATCGCGGGAAAACTCTCCCCGGCAAAGCCATCGAGCGCACGGCGGAAGGAAAGCAGCCGGGCCGCGGCCGAGGATTCGGTCTCGCCGCCTGCACAGCCTGCGCGCGAAAGCCAGGCGAGGAAGCGGGCGACGGCCACGGCATCCCGGCGGTGCGCCGCGCGGGCACCTTCCTGCTCGGTTGCGTTCTTGCAGGCCTTCGCCAGCAGGCAGGGATCGGCCCCCTCGCTCACCGTCGCGCCGGCGGCACGGAGCGTTGCCGCGAACCAGGAGGAGGTCTCGGACGGATCGACGCGCACGCGCTGTCCGCCAAGGCGCGCCAGGGAAGCCGCCAGCGAAGCAGGCGGGGCGATGCTCACCCCGGGGCCAAGCCAGGTTCGCGTCTCGGGCGAGAGCTTCTCCTCGGCCATGAAAAGCTGCACGGACGCGTCCTTGAAAAGGATGGCGAAGCCGAGCGCGACGGGAATGAATTCGAGATCGCCCCCGCGCACATTGAGCAGCCAGTTGACCGAAGTCGGGTCGGAGATCACCGCCGCGTCCTCCCCGGCCTGGGCAAGCGCGGCGCCGAGCCGTGCCCGCTTCGCCGCAGACTCTTCGCCGGCATAGGTGACCGGATGCGCGACGCATGGCGCCCGCGGCGGGGCCGGCCGGTCGTTCCAGAGCGCGTCGATCGGGTTGGCCGGCAGCGAGACCATCGTGACGCCGGCCGCCTCGAACCGGTGGAGTGCCGCCTCGCTGATCAGCATCGGGTCGTAGCCAATCCGCGCGCCGGGCGCGGTCCGCACGAGCCATGTTTCGGGCGGGTCTTCCTGGATATGGTGCCGCTCCCAGAGCGCCGGGTCGGTTTCCGCCTCCGCCTGAAGCGTATAGCGCCCGTCGGTGAAGAGGGCGGCCCGATCGCCGAGCACAATCGCCATGCCGGCACTTCCGGTGAAACCGGAGAGCCAGGCCAGCCGCTCGGAAGAGGGCGGGACATATTCGCCGAGATATTCATCCGAGCGGGGCACGAGAAACCCATCGACCCCGGCGACCCCCAAGGCGGCGCGCAGGCCCGCGAGACGGGAGGTTCGGCTGCTGCAAACCGGTTCGGGCACGTTCATGTCACTATCTCGTCATAGCTATGGCACTTATATGTGATTATTGCATGCCTGGCGGGGGCTCTTTCCGCGGGTGCGAAAGCGGTTCCAAGTCCATATTCCGGGCCGAAAAGATCGACCGTGAGCCTGCCGGGTGTGGCAGGCAGACCGGTCTTGCGAAGCGAGGATTTGACCATGACCGCCCTTTTCCCCCGGCAGAGCGCAGAGGCCCTGGACGAGACCCGCGTCTCCCGCGCATGGGATGCCGGGCGCAACCGTCCGGCCCGTTCCGGCGGCGTTGGACGCCTGTTTGCCGCGATCGGTGCCGGCATTCGCGAGCATCTGCGTCGTCAGCGGGTGATGAGCGAGCTTTCCCGGCTGAGCGACCGGGAGCTTGCGGACATCGGCATCACCCGCAACGATATCGGGCAGATCTTCACGCCGGAATTCGCGGCCCAGCGCCGCCTGGAACGCGGCGCCTGAATGCAGCGGGGGCGGCGCCTGGAAGAGCCAGGCGCGCCTCAATGCAGGGTTGGCGAGCGAAGGAATTGGGCCCGGTCGCCCGAGCGGATCGCGACCGTGGTGGTGATGCTGTCGCGCATCAGCCTGAGCCTGACTTCAGCGCCCGCCGTGCCGGCTGACCAGACATTCTGCCAGAGCGTGGAGAGATCGCTGCTCTCCTCCTCGCCCACGGCGACGATCCGGTCGCCCACCTGAACCCCGGCCTTGTCGGCCGGGCCGCCCTTGGCGAGCCCAACGACCACGAGCCCTTCCTCCTGCTCAGCGGCGAAGACGCCGAGCCAGGGGCGGCTCGGCTTGTTCACCCGCCCATAGGTCAGAAGATCGTTCAGGATCGGCGTCAGATGGTCGATCGGGACGCACATATTGATATCGAGCCGCCGCCCCTGGGCGTCTCCCCGCTGCACGAGGAGCGAGCCGATCCCCGCCAGCTTGCCCTCGCTCCCGATCAGCGCCGCCCCGCCCCAGAAGGGATGGGCAGGAGCGGTGAAGATCGCATCGTCGAGGAGATATTCCCAGTAGCCGGCAAATTCCTGCCGCGCCACGATCTTGGTCGCGATCGCGTGCGGCCGCCCCCCACCCGAGGCGACCACCGAGGCATCCCCGACCCGGAGCATATCCGACCGGCCGAGCGGGAGCGTGGGCAGGGCGAGCCGCCCCAGGGCCTGGACGAGGCCGAACCCGGTTTCCTGATCGTAGGCGAGCGCATGACCCGGAGTGCGCTGCCCGGACATGGAGCGGAGCCATACCTCCTCCGCCTCGGTGATCAGGTAGCCGATCGTGAGCACGAGGCCGTCCTCACGGATCACCACACCGCTGCCCACCCGCTCGGTGCCAAGCGTGGCGGCGGTGAAGGCATCCGGCGGCACGGTCGCGCTCAACCCCACGACCGATTCCAGCGCCCGATCCAGATCGAACGGGTAATCCTCCGGATCCGGCTGCAGCTCGGGCGGAATCTCCCAGTCTCTATCTTCGCTCACGCATTCGCTTTCCATATTCGGCGGCCACCCGGAGTGTGACCGCTATCGACGCCTTGTCCCATCATTATAGCCTGATTGGGCGAAAGACGGCAGCGCAGACATGCGCTTTCTCCGAGAAGCCTTCAGGTCCGCGCAAGCGCGCGCCACCAGAGACCGAACGGAGAGGGCGCGCCGCTCTCCCAGCCATTCCCGCGCAGCAAATCCGCCGAGCGCCCGCCATCCCGAATCATGGCGGCGAGAACCGAACGGCCTGCATCGCGCGCCGCCGCGGCCGCCGCCATCAAGAGTGCCCGGCCGACATCCGAATCCCCGCTCCCGGACGGCACGATCAGCCGCTCCAGAAAGGCGGGGCCGGTCTCAGGCGGAGGCAGGGCGATCTCGACACTGCCCGCGATCACGCCTTCGTTCCAGGCGGCGACCAAGATGCGCGAACCGGCAGCGATCTCGGCCGCGACCCTGCGCCAATGGGCGGCGGAGTTCGCCTGCGAAACCGGCTCATCCGGCGCCGCGGCGGGCGGGATCGTGGCGAGACTCCGCGCGGCGGAGGCCGTAGCTGCGGCACCGAGCGGCTGCGCGACGACTCCCGCCAGCGGCTTCGTGAAGCCGAACTCAAGCGTGCGCGAGAGATCATTGAGCACGCGGAGCGGGCCGACCCGGACATAGCTCCGCTTCTCGTAGAAACGATGGGCCGGGCGGAAGCGCGTATCGCTCCAGAGCACGGCGCGGCGCGCCCCCTGGGCGCGGGCATGGGATTCCGCCCTGTCGAGCAGGCGATGGGCGAGGCCGGTGCCGCGCCAGGGCCGGGCGACATACATGCGCGCGATCTCCCAGCACGAAGCGGCATCGGCTTCCGCCTTTGCGGGAAGGGTGGCGACCATTCCGACGACCTCCCCGCCCTTCGCCTCGGCTGCCCAGAGCATTCCGCCCTTCCCCGCATAATGGGTGGCGAGCGCGCGCAGCTCCGGCACCTCGCCGTCGATATCGAAGATCACGTCCGGATATTCGGCCCAGCAGGCGCCAATCAGCGCGATGAAGCCGGCCGCATCCGAGTCCCGCCCCGGGCGGACGCACGGGTCCGGCATGGCGGGAGTCAGTGCAGACCGGCGGTGAAGGCGGCGATCCGCCGGCAGGCTTCGGTGAGTGCGGCCTCGTCCGTCGCGTAGGAGATGCGGAGATAGGGGCTCATTCCGAACCCCGCGCCATGCACCGTAGCGACATGCTGCTCCTCCAGCAGGGCCATCGCGAAATCCTGATCCGTCTCGATCAGCCGGCCGCCGGCGCTTTTCCGGCCGATGCAGCCGCTGATATTCGGATAGACATAGAAGGCCCCCTCCGGCTTGCGGCAGGTGATGCCGGGCGCCTCATTGAGCATCTTCACCACCAGATCCCGCCGGCGGCGATAGATCGCCCGCCGCTCGGCGACCAGCTCCTGCGGCCCGTCTAGTGCCGCGGCGGCCGCGGCCTGCCCGACGGTCGAGACGCCGGCGGTCACCTGGCCCTGCATATTGACCATCGCCTTGATCAGCGCGCGCGGGCCGCCGGCAAAGCCGATCCGCCAGCCCGTCATCGCATAGGTCTTGGACACCCCGCTTACGGTGACGATCCGCTCGGCAAGGTCCGGCGCCGCGGCGGCCAGGGTGACAAGCGCAAAATCCTCGTCATAGACGAGATGCTCGTACATATCGTCGGCGATCACCCAGACCCTTGGATGGGCGCGGATCACCGCGGCGATCTCCTCAAGCTCGGCCTTCGTGCAGGCCGCGCCGGTCGGGTTGTTGGGAAGGTTGAGGACGAGAAGCTTGGTCCGTTCGGTGATCGCCGCTTCGAGATCCTCGGCGCGCAGCTTGAAGCCGTTATTCTCCGGACAATTGACGGCGACCGGAACCGCGCCCGCGAGCTTTGTCATCAGCGGATAGGCGGTCCAGCAGGGGCGCGGGATCACCACCTCATCACCCGCATCGACGGTCGCCATCACGGCGTCGTAGATCACCTGCTTGCCGCCATTGCCGACCATGATCTGATCGAGCGCGAAATCGAGACCGTTCTCACGCCGGAACTTTCTCTGCACTGCCTCCTTGAGCGCCGGCGTTCCATCCTGCGGCGGGTATTTCGTCTGGCCGGCAAGCGCCGCCTTGTATCCGGCCTCGATCGCGTGCCTGGGCGTGGCGAAATCCGGCTCGCCGATGGTGAGCGAGATCACTTCGGCGCCGGCGGCGCGCAGCGCGCGCGCCCGGATCGTCATCGCCACCGTCGCGGCGACGGGCGCCGCGGCCAGCCTTTGCGCGAGTTCCGGCATGGGAAAAGCTCAGGAAAGGCCTTGGCAGAAGCGCTGGATTCGCGTGCAGGCCTCGCGCAGAAGCTCGGTCGCGGTCGCGTAGCTGACGCGGAAATGGCCCGGATAGAGGAAGGCCGCGCCATGCACGACCGCGACTCCCTCCTCATCAAGGAGCGCGGTCACGAAGGATTCATCGTCCGCGATCTTCGCCCCGCTGCGGCTGGTCTTGCCGATGCAGCCATGGATCGCCGGATAGACATAGAAGGCGCCCTCCGGCCGATGGCAGGTGATGCCGGGCGCGGCATTGAGCATGGAAACGACGAGGTCGCGCCGCTCGTTATAGACCTTTACCATTTTGGGGATGGAATCCTGCGGTCCGCTCAGCGCCTCGAGCGCGGCGGCCTGGCTGATGCTCGATGCATTCGTGGTCGATTGGCTCTGCAGCTTGTCCATCGCCTTGATCATCTCGACGGGCGCGCCGGCGAAGCCGATCCGCCAGCCCGTCATCGCGTAAGCCTTGCTGCAGCCATTCATGGTGATCGTGCGCGCCCGCAGCTTCGGCTCAACCTCGACGATCGTTGCCGGTCGGAATCCGTCATAGACGAGCTTCTCATAGATATCGTCGGTGAAGACCCAGACATCCGGATGGCGCAGCAGCACATCGCAGATCGGGCGGAGATCCGCCGCCGAATAGGCCGCGCCCGTCGGGTTGCAGGGATTGTTGAGGAGGAACCATTTGGTCTTCGGCGTGATCGCCGCCTCGAGATCCTCGGCGCGCAACTTGAAGCCGTGATTCTGGCTGCACGGCACAACGACCGGCTTTCCTTCCGCCAATGAAACAATGTCCGGGTAGCTCACCCAGCAGGGAGAGGGGATCACCGCCTCATCCCCCGGATCGATCGTCGCCAGCATGGCATTGAAGATCACCTGCTTGCCGCCGGTGGAGACGATGATCTCCTCCGGCCGGTAATCGAGCCCGCTGTCACGGCGGAACTTGTCGGCGACCGCTTGGCGCAGCGCC
>DASZQO010000247.1:0-8873 GCA_035549615.1 Acetobacteraceae bacterium | reverse complement strand
CGGCGGCGCGCGCCACGCTTTTTGCCCCCCCGGCCAGCGCCGCATGAATGGGCAGGCAAACGGCCCGCTGCTTGAGGCGATCGCGCTCACCAAGCGCTATCGTGTCGGCAATCATCTGCTGTCGCGCCACAACAAGGTCGTGCACGCGGTCGAGCGTGTCTCGCTCGCCGTGCGGGCAGGCGAAACACTCGGCCTCGTCGGGGAATCAGGCTGTGGAAAATCCACGCTCGGCCGCTGCCTCATCCGCCTCTACGAGGTGAGCGAGGGCCGCATCCTCTTCGAGGGCACGGATATCACCTTTCTCGGCCCGCGCGCGCTCGGCCCGCACCGCGAACGCATGCAAATGGTCTTCCAGGACCCTTCCGCCTCGCTCAATCCGCGCCGGCGCGTGGGCGAGCTTCTCGCCGAGCCGCTGATCGTGCATCGCCGCGGCACGCGGGCGGAGATCCGCGCGCGGGTGCGCGAATTGCTGCGCGAAGTCGGTTTGCGGCCCGAGCATGATGAACGTTTCCCGCACGAATTCTCGGGCGGCCAGCAGCAGCGCATCGGTATCGCCCGCGCGCTCGCGCTCGCCCCGCGGCTGATCGTGGCGGATGAGCCGGTCTCGGCGCTCGATGCCTCGGTCCAGGCGCAGATCGTCAATCTCTTCATGGATCTGCAGGAAAGGCTTGGCCTCACCTACATCTTTATCGCGCATGATCTTTCGGTGGTACGCCAGGTCTCGACGCGCGTCGCCGTCATGTATCTCGGCGCGATCGTTGAGATCGGCGCGACCGACGCGGTGCTGAGCGCGCCCGCCCACCCCTATACCCAGGCGCTGATCTCCGCCGTGCCGGTGCCTGACCCCGCGGCACCGAACCGGCGGCGCATCATTCTCGAAGGCGATGTGCCGAGCCCGATTGATCCGCCTTCCGGCTGCCCGTTCCATCCCCGTTGCAGCTTCGCGACCGAGCGTTGCCGCGTCGAACGCCCGGCACTCGCGCCGCAGGAAAGGGGCTGGGATGTCGCCTGCCACCATCCGCTCGGCGCAGCCTGAAGCGTGACGCGCTCGCCGGGGGGTTCTCCTGGTCGCCTCTCGGCAGTATGGAGCGGCCGTTCAGGAGATTGAGATGCAGGATCCTTTCCGGCTCACCGCGACGTCTGCTTCCCGCCTGATCCGCGAAGGGCGGCTTCACCCCAAGGAATTGATGGAGGCCTGCCTCGCCCGCATCACCGCGCGCGAGCCGGTGGTCCACGCCTTTGCCTGGCTCGATCAGGCCGCCGCGCGCGCGGCCGCGGGCGCGGCCCGCCCCGGTCCCCTGCACGGCCTGCCGATCGGCGTGAAGGATGTGCTCGATACGGCAGATATGCCAAGCGAATATGGCTCGCCGATCTGGCGCGGCTGGCGCCCGCGCGCGGATGCCGCCGCCGTCGCCTGGGCCCGCGCGGCCGGTGCCGCCGTCGTCGGCAAGACCGTCACCACTGAGTTCGCCACCCGTACCCCCGGCCCCACCGCCAACCCGATCAATCTCGCCCACACGCCTGGCGGCTCCTCCAGCGGCTCGGCCGCCGGGGTTGCGGATTTCTTCTTTCCGCTCGCCTTCGGCACCCAGACAGCCGGCAGCGTCATCCGTCCGGCCGCCTATTGCGGCGTGGTCGGCTTCAAGCCGAGCTTCGGGCTGATCAACCGCACCGGCATGAAACTCATGTCCGACAGTCTCGACACGATCGGGGTGATCGCGCGCAGCGTGGCCGATTGCGCGCTCTTCGCGGGTGCCGTCGCCGCCGCCGATCTCGGCGATCCTGACCAGCGCCCGCCCCGCGCCCCGCGCATCGGGCTCTGCCGCTCGCCTGTCTGGGACCATGCCTTGCCGGAGACCCAGTCGCTTTTCGCCGGGACCGCGGCGAAACTCGCCCGCGCCGGCGCAAGCCTCACCGACCGCGCGCTGCCGGGCCCAATCCCGCGTCTCGTCGAAGCGCATCCCATCGTGATGAACGGGGAAAGCGCCCGTGCCATGGGCTGGGAGCTCGCCCATGCGCGCGCGGAGATCAGCGAACAGTTGCTCAAACGGCTGGAATTCGGCCTCGCGCAAAGCACCGCCACGCTCGCCGAAGCCCGCGCCACCTTCGTCGCGGCGCGCCACGCCTTTCCCGCGGCGATCGAGGGGCTCGACATCCTGCTCACCCCCGCCGCCCCCGGCGAGGCACCGGAAGGGCTCGGCTCGACCGGCGATCCGGTCTTCAACTCCATTTGGACCAGCCTGCACGTTCCCTGCGTCACCGTGCCCGCCGGCACCGGGCCGCGCGGCCTGCCGCTCGGCATCCAGATCGTCGGCCGCCAGGGCGAAGACCGCGCCACGCTCTCCTGGGCCGCCTGGGTGGAAGCGGCGCTGGCGGATTAGGTGGTAGGGATGACGGCCGCCGCGCATCGGCGGTAAGAACTGCACCCGGCCTCCTCAATCCCATCCCGACAGGAACTGCTCCATGCGCCCTTCCGGCCGCGCCGACGACGCGCTGCGCGAAATCTCCTTCACCCCCGGCTTTGCCCGCCATGCCGAGGGCTCGTGCCTCATCCGCATGGGCGGCACCGAGGTCCTTTGCGCCGCGAGCGTCGAGGGCAAGGTCCCGCCCTTTCTCCGCAATTCCGGCCAGGGCTGGGTCACCGCCGAATATGGCATGCTGCCGCGCGCCACCCACACGCGCGGAGACCGCGAAGCCGCGCGCGGCCGCCAATCCGGCCGCACGCAGGAGATCCAGCGCCTGATCGGCCGCGCCCTGCGCGCGGTGGTGGATCGCCCCCGCCTTGGCGAGATCACCATCACCGTCGATTGCGACGTGCTGAACGCCGATGGCGGCACGCGCTGCGCCGCCATCACCGGCGGCTATGTCGCGCTCGCGCTCGCGCTCCGCCATCTTGAGCGGATGAAGGTGATCTCCGGCATTCCGCTCACCGGCCAGGTCGCCGCAATCTCCTGCGGCATCGTCGATGGCAATGCCGTGCTTGATCTCGATTACGCCGAAGACTCTTCCGCCGAGGCGGACGCCAATTTCGTCTTCACGAATGAAGGCGGTATTGTCGAGATCCAGGGCACGGCGGAACGGAAAACCTTCTCCGAGCCGCAGCTTCTATCACTCCTCTCCTTCGCCCGCGCGGGCTGCGCCCAGCTCTTCGCGCTGCAGCGTCAGACGCTCGAACGACTCTGATGGCCCGCCGGCTCGAACGCGGCACACGCCTCGTGCTCGCCAGCCACAACAGGGGCAAGCTCGCGGAGATCGAGGAGCTCGTGGTACCCTATGGCATCGCAATCCTCTCCGCCCCCGCGCTAGGCCTTGCCGAGCCGGAGGAGACCGCGCCGGATTTCGCCGGCAATGCCAGGCTCAAGGCGCTCGCCGCCGCCGCCAAATCGGGCCTGCCTTCGCTCGCCGATGATTCCGGCTTCTGCGTCGCCGCCCTCGGTGGCCGCCCTGGAATCCACTCTGCGCGCTGGGCCGGGCGGGAGCGCGATTTCGCCGCCGCCATGGCGCGTGTTCACGCCGAGATGGGTGGGAACCCGAACCGCCATGCCTGGTTCATCTGCGCTCTTGCGCTTGCCTGGCCGGATGGACACACCGAAACCTTCATCGGCCGGGTGGATGGCACGGCCGTCTGGCCGCCGCGCGGGGCGAACGGCTTCGGCTATGACCCGATGTTCGTTCCCAACGGCGCAAGCCTCACCTATGGCGAGATGAGCGCCGAGCAGAAACGCGCCGATACCCACCGCGCGCGCGCCTTTGTGCAGCTTCGCGCCGCCTGCCTCGATTGATGCGCCGGATCTTCTCCCTTGTCCTCCTCGTCGCATTCACCACGGCGGCGTCCGCCGCCCCGCTGCGCACCGCTTTTCTTCCCTTCATCCTTCAGGATACAAGCCTTCCGTCCCCGCAATCGAAGCCCAGCCCTGCCGATCTCCATCGGCTCGCATTGGTCGATCAGGTCGTTAAGCAGGGCCTCGTCCGCTCGGGGGAATACACCCCAAGCGATCTCCAGCCGATCGCCGCGCAGATCGCGGAGAATGACCTCGTCGGCTGCTCCGACTGCGCGGTCTCGCTCGGCCGCCAGATCGGTGCCCAGGCGGTGGTGACAGGCTGGGTCCAAAAAGTCTCGGACCTCATCATCGATATGACGATCATCATCCGCTCGGTCGGCACCGGAAAGATGATCGCGGCTGGCGATGTGTCCCTCCGTGGCGATACCGACATCGCCTGGACCCGCGCCGCCACCTGGCTCGTTGCGCACCGGCTGCTCTCGCCGGAGAGCAGATAAGGCGCCTCAGGCAAGAGAGTTTCGTGCCATTTGCGTTCGCCTTGGCGCACGCGAACCGCGTGCTCCCGCGGTCCGTCTTTGCGGGCATCTGCACAGGATCAGCCGATTCCGCCCGATCAAGATCTGCTCCAAGGCGGCTCATGCACTTCGATAAAGGATCAGACGGAAGAAGGCTTCTTTTTCTGAAGAAGCAGAAAGATTTTTCTCCGCTTTCCGGACCAGGCGCCGGCCAGGGCCTCCGAATGAAAGGAAAATTCTTTGGTTCTTTGAAGAAAGAACGGGTTCCCTTCTCCGGTTATCGCCTTGGGCTTGGCAGAAGGCTCACAGGACCTTCCATCCGGGCAAGCACAGAAAACCCGCGCGGCCATAATGCCATTCCTATAACTCCCGCGGGGGAACAGCATGGAATTTTTATACAAGGCGCTATAGATCAAGGCGGTGTCTGGTGGAGTCCGGCATGCCGTCACCGCGAGCGCTCTCTCAAGCGCAGACAATCGAATATTCCCTCCTGCATCACACGACCATGGATGGCCCGGTGATCGGCACCTATATGGATCAGCCGATCGCCGAAGCCGTGATCGATGAAACTGGCAGGCGTTATGTCTATGCCGGCCTGGTCCCCCGGGGGCGCGGTGGCCGGTTCGACACGGGCGCACTGCGCCCCGGCGAATTCATCCTCCAGCCAGGCCTGATCTATCGCGGGGAGTTTGCGGCAAGCTCGCAGAGAGGGTGGCTTGCCGTTTCGCTTCGGAAAGGCGGCAAGACGATGTAAGGCCCCGGGGCAGGGACGAATCGCCTCGGCAATTGCGGCCGTGAACGGACCGCGCGAGGGAACGTCACCCCTTGCCTGACTTTTTTCGCCCCACTTCCAGCGCCGTCATCACGCCGCGCAGCTCGGCAAGCCCCTTGAGCCGCCCGATGCAGGAATAGCCGGGATTCACCTTCTTCCCGATATCGTCGATCAGCAGATGGCCATGGTCCGGCCGCATCGGAAGCTCGTGATCGGGCCGTCCTTCCGCCCGGCGCCGCTCCTCCTCCGCCAGCAATGCATCCACCACGCCCACCATATCAACATCGCCGCCAAGATGATCGGCTTCGTAGAATGAACCGTCGGGTTCGCGCGTCACGTTGCGCAGATGCACGAAATGGATGCGCGGAGCAAACGCCTTGGCCATCGCGACGAGATCGTTGCGCGGATTGGAGCCGAACGCGCCGGTGCAGAGCGTGAGTCCGCATTCGGGCTCCGGGATCGCGGCGAAGATCGCCCGCACATCGTCCGCGTCCGACATCACTCGCGGCAGGCCGAAGATGGGGAAGGAGGGATCATCCGGATGGATGCAAAGCCGCGCGCCTTCTTCGGCCGCCACAGGGGTGATCTCGCGCAGGAACGCGATGAGAGTCTCCTGCAGCTGGGATTTCGGAATCTCCGCATAGATATCGAGCATGCGGCGGAATCCCTCACGGCCATAGACAACATCCCGCGCCGGCAGCCACTCGATCAGCACCGCTTCGAGCTTGCCGATATCGCTCTCGCTCATCGCCCGGAATCTTTTTTCCGCCGCGGCGGCCAGCGCCGGCGAATGATCGCCCTCCGCGCCCTTGCGCCTGAGCACAAAAAGGTCATAGGCGGCGAAATCGGTGGCATCAAAGCGCAGCGCATAGCCCCCGCTCGGCAATTTCCAGGCGAGATCGGTGCGCGTCCAATCGGTGATCGCCATGAAATTGTAGCAGATGGTCCTTACACCCGCCCGCGCCACGGCGCGGATCGAGTCCTTGTAATTGTCGATCCGCTCGCGCCACGCTCCCGTGCGCGTCTTGATGTCCTCGACGACATGGATGCTCTCAACCACGTCCCAGACGAGCCCGGCCGCCTCAACCTCGCCTCGCCGCCGCTCCACTTCTTCCACGGGCCACGCCCCGCCCTGGTTCAGATGGTGCAGCGCCGTCACGATCCCGCTCGCGCCAGCCTGCCGCGCATGATCCAGCGTCACCGGATCGTCGGGGCCGAACCATCGCCATGTCTGTCGCATCGAAAATCCTTCCTATCCCCCGCCTTTCCGCGGCCGGACAACATTCTATCGTCCGGGCGGATGCAAAGACACGGGAGGGTGACACAGCCTCCCGTGGCTCACCGGAAGGATTTCGTCATGAACACCCGGCTCGTGCCGGCCGGGTCGCAGGCAATCTCGCCAAAGACACGCCATCCCAGCCGCTGATAGAACTCCGGAGCCTGAAAGTTGATGGTGAACAGCACGCCGGATTTGCAGCCCCGCCGACGCGCCTCGTCCTCCGCCATCTGCATCATCCGTGTTCCCACCTTCCTCCCGCGCAGATTCGCCGGCAGGTACACCAGCTCGACGAAAAACAGCCCGAGCGACGTGCGCCCCCGAAGTCCGCCAAGCACCGCGCCCGTCTCCCGATCCTTGATGTTCACGTTGAGGGGCCGGCGATCGGCATATCCCGCCATGCTGTCATTGAATCCGTCGAGCCCGTCGCGGATGACGCGCTCAGCTTCGGGCTCGACCGAATCGGAGAGGATGATCAACGGGTCCATATCACCATCCTGTTTCGAACGAAGCGCCTGACAAGGCCGGGGCAGGGCCGCGCCTGCCAGCCTCCAGCACAATCGGCTCCCAGGAAGCCTTGACCGCGGGGCTCCGGAAGGCGCATCGCCGGAATATGGGGTCGGGGAGCGGCGCAAGCCGAAAGATCGATCGAGCAGGAGAAAACGCGCCCCGCTTCAAGCCCGGTCGATCCGGCCGGAATAGCAGCCCCTCTTGGCATTATGGACGTGGATATAGCTTATATCCGGGTTCGAAAACATCCGCTCGATGAGCGGCTCGATATGCACGCCCTCCACCACATCCGCGTCCAGCATCATGCCGGCCGCATCGAAACCACGGAGCGAGAGGAGGCGGACCCGCATGACCTCCGGCACCTGGTCCACCGCGTTGTAGGTGTCCGTCGCCCCCTCTCTTACGAAGATGGCGTGTGTCCCCCGATAGGGCGTATCGGCGGGTTGGTAGATGTGATTGAGAAGCAGCAGCGTCTCGCCGACGTCCGCGTCGCGCATCTCGATGCGGCACGGAAAACCCGGCTTCTCGTCGGCAACAAGGCGTTTGACGCCATATTTGGAAAGTTCCGCCTCCGAGAGGCCGAACAGAGGCTGGAAAGGTTGGGCGGAGAGGCCGGTGATACGAAATCTCATGAACGCCTCCATTCAGAAGCGCTCCATCAGGCCAGAACCACACAGCCTTCGCCATCCGTTTCTTGCCGTCAAACTCGACAGCCCCTGATCGCGGCCTGCTCCGTATCGGAAGGCAGGTTTGTACAAGTCAAGACCTTCGAATTTCCAAGACGATATAGCCGCAACGGAATTGCGGCGATCCTCTGATCGTCCCGCGAGATGTTGGATGCGGAGCCGCATCAAAAATCGGCAAGTATGCGCGGATGTCTACGGACGGCCAGAGTGCGTCGGACCAGACTGTGCAGCTCAGGAGAGCAGGCATCGAGAGGGTGCTCCTGGAGACGGCAAGCGGAGCCAAGACCGGCCGCGCGTCGCTTGGCTGCGCCGCTATTCAGTTCGCCAGTGGCGACGTGCCGTGGTGCTGGGCGGCGTACATACCCACCCAACGACACCCAACCATTGCCAATGCCCTTGCCGAAGCCCTTTCGCGCCTGGCCGGCCCCAGGCTGCTCATCGAAGACCCTGCCAGCCTAGGACATCGTCCCACGCGACGTGCTGAATCACTGAAGAGCAGAACGGACCTCGAGCAGAATCGTAAGGCGCATATCCTTCCGGTTGACTTTTTGCAACCACAGAGGGCCAAGAAGGCCTGGCCTCTCGTCCCCCCTCCTCAACCAAAGCTCTTTCTGAGCGTTGCTACCGTGATATGCGGCCAGCCTAGGTTTACATAGGTGGAAGGCGTTCCATGAAGAAGGTGGAAGACTGGGAAATTTAGTACCACCATTTGGGCATATTGCAGCTGCATGAAGTGTCCGCCAGTTGCCTCATGAGTGACCTCCTCGATCCAGAAGGTGGCGTAAACCAGCGCCGTCTGGGCATTCTCCAGCAACTGCGTATTACCACCGGCAACGTTGGTTTCGCCAACCAAGAACCGGATGTTCTCAATGCCGCCATTGAACTGTGGTAGGGCAACCGGAACCTTTGGACCGGTCGCACCGGAGTTCGCTGTGGTCAGAAAGGTAACCGGAGACTGGGTAGCAATATTGAGTACTGCTCCCTTGAATGTATGACCGGCCGCCACGAGGTCTTGGATGTCCTTTTGAAGCAAGGAAATAGGATCATTAACCACTGTCTGCATCGGGACGTCATTGATGCTAGCAGGCAGCGGTGGCTCCGGCGGGTTGGTGTTGAACGGTGTTCGCGTGTTGAGCATGAACGGCGGATTTAACGGACCGGATGGAATTGGGCCTATTGGAACACTGATATCGTACATCGGGAACGGGGTTGCCGGTACCGTCGGCGCTGTTAAAGCCTCCGACGAACCGGCAGCATTGATAACGATCCCAGGAGACGCGGGCACTGTCGGCGGAACGCCGAACGGCGTGCTATTGAATGAGGGAAACCGGG
>DASZQO010000246.1:0-11991 GCA_035549615.1 Acetobacteraceae bacterium | reverse complement strand
ATTGGTGATAAGCCAATTGAGACTATGTACGCTTTTTGCTTGTTAAAGAGCGCATCGCCTCGTCATTAATCGCAGTGACCAAAAAAAGCCCGTGCTTGGGGCTGGGCCTTTGCATTGGCTCTCGCGCCTTGTTGAGCCCGCGCGAGGGATGATGGAAACTTTTGTGCGGAGCAAAAAAGTTTCCACTCCATCAGTCAGGTCAAGGCTCTTTTCACTAACACGCCCCAAAAGCGTGAATGATAGAGTACGACTATGGCTACGAAAAAGGCAATAATGGACGCAATCAATGAGAAGGTGGGCAAAACACCGTTCTCCATCTGGAGAATCGGCCTGACCCACGATCTCGCGGAACGGAAAACGTACTGGAAAGAAACCGAGAAAAAAGACGTTTCCCGTTGGAAATCTTGGGAGGCCGATTCTCTTTCGGACGCGCAGGATACCGAGAACCACTTCATCAATAAGGGGATGAAGGGAGGTGAAGGCGGAAATCTCTCGGCCGTGCGCAGAACGGCTCGACTTCGGCCACGGGCCGGCCTGAATCCGTGGATGGACGGTGCCATATGGCATATGCTTCAGCATATGCCATATCGAGACAGCGATGTTCCCCGAACGATACGTCAAGCTTTTCAAGAACGGGCGGAACCAGGCCGTGCGGATTCCGCGCGAGTTCGAGCTTCCGGGCGAGGATGCGATCATGCGCAAGGAGGGCGAGAGGCTGATCATCGAGCCGGCGCCGCCCAAATCCCTGCTGGCGTTGCTGGCGAGCCTCGCGCCGCTCGACGAGGATTTCCCGCCAATCCCCGATCCGCCTCCCGAAGCCGTAGCGCTTTGATGCGATACCTGCTCGATACCAACATCGTCTCCGATCTCGTCCGCCGCCCGCAGGGCCGCATCGCTGAGCGCATCCGCAAGGCCGGTGAGGCAGAGGTCTGCACCAGCATCATCGTCGCCGCCGAATTGCGCTACGGGGCGGAGAAGAAAGGATCGCAGCGCCTCACTGTACAACTCGAGGCCGTGCTCGGTGCGCTCGATATCCTCCCTTTCGAGGCGCGAGCCGATGCAGCCTATGGCCTGATCCGTACCCGGCTTGAACAAGCCGGCCGGCCGATCGGGGGCAACGATTTGCTCATTGCCGCCCAGGCACTCACGCTCGGCTGCACCCTCGTCACCGGCAATGCAACGGAATTTGCCCGCATCGACGGTCTTCCTTGCGAGAATTGGCTGAGGAATACGTGAGCAGGAGCGAACGCCTTCCGCTCTCGCGCCGCGCCTGAACCTTCCCCTTGCGCCCGCGCGCCGGCATGGCATGGTCCGGCCGCGAAAGGAGCCAAAGATGCCTGAAGGTCGCCTCGTGATCGGAACCCGCCGCCATTCCTCCTGGAGCCTGCGCGGATGGCTCGCCGTACGTCTCGCCGGCCTCGATGTTTCGGAAGAGGTCATCCGTCTCGCCGGCGGCGTCACGCCCGAGGTGAAGGCGCGCTCGCCCTCCGGTCTCGTCCCCTATCTCGAGCATCGCGGCGCCACCATCTGGGAAAGCCTCGCGATCTGCGAATATTGCGCCGAGCTTTTGCCGAAACTCTGGCCGGCGGATCGCACGGCGCGCGCTTTTGCCCGCGCGATCGCCGCCGAGATGCATGCGGGCTTCGCTTCCCTTCGCCAGGCGATGCCGATGAATCTCGATCGCCACTTCCCCGGCCGCGGCCGCACGCCGGGGGCGCTTGCGGATATCGCGCGCATCGAAAAGATCTGGCAGGAGGCGCGCGAGCGTTTCGGCGGATCCGGCCCCTATCTCTTCGGCGCGGATTTCACTGTGGCGGATGTGATGTATGCCCCGGTGGTGACGCGCTTCCTGACCTATGAACCGGAACTTTCGGCGGCCAACCGTGCCTATTGCGAATCGGTCCGCGCGCATCCGCTCGTCTCCGCCTGGTATGAGGAGGCTGGCCGCGAACCCGAGTCCTGGCGCCTGACGCGCTACGAGACCGAGCTTGTGGAATGATCTTCGATCCTGTTGTTCCGATATGAACACCGCCTGCTCGCTCGACCATGTCGGCATTGCCGGCGCGGATCTCGCGGCACTTGCGGCTTCGTTCGAACGGCTCGGCTTCGCGCTCACCCCCCTCGCCCGGCATTCCGGACGCCGCACGCCCGAAGGCCCGGTGGTGCCTTTCGGCACCGGCAATCGCTGCGCGATGCTGCGCGATGGGTATCTCGAGCTGATCGCCGTCGTCGATCGCGAGGCTTTCACCCACTCCCTCGAATTCTCGCTCGCCCGCTATGCCGGCCTGCACATCGTGGCACTCGGGATGGATGACGAGGCCGCCAACCTTGCCCGCATGCGCGCCGCCGGCATCGACATTCCCGGCGCCGCCTATCTCGAGCGCCCCGTGGATGATGCGGACCCCTCCGGCATGCAAGCGAGATTCGTCCGGCTCATCCTGCCCGATGCGCCCGAGGGCAGGATCTTCCTCATCCGCCATCTCACGCCGGAGGCGGTCTGGCAGGAACGGTTCCTCTCCCATCCCAACCGTGCCCTCGCTCTTGCCGAACTGGTTCTCGTCTCCGCCTCTCCGGCGGAAACCGCCGCGCGCTTCTCGCGTCTTGCCGGCCTTCCGGTCAGCCCGGACGAGGTGGGCGGCTTTGCCCTCACCCTGCCGCGCGGCCGTGTGCGCATGCTGCCCGCCGAGGCCCTGCCGCATGTTTTCCCTGGGGTAGCGATCCCCACGCTTCCCTTCATTGCCGGGATCACCATCGCGACAGAGGACGGCAACGAAGCGGTCAGCCGCCTTCTCGCGGAGCGGAGGATTCCGCATCGGGCTCTGCCCTCCGGCCTTCTCGTCGATCCGGCGGCCGCCGGGGGGGCAGCGATCCTCTTCCGTGCGGGCTGAGGGGTTTTATCTCAGGCTGGCATTCAGCGCGGCAAGCGCGGCCGCGCCGGGCACCAGCGCGTCGTCGCCGAGGGCGGCGAGCGGGGTCGCGACCGTGTTCAGGGTATCGTGCAGATCGCCCGTGTCCGGGCGGACATAGAGAAGCCCGGTCACGATCTCCCCTTCACGCTCGCGCTCCTGGATGTGTGCCAGGGCTGCGATGCGGTCATGCACGTCATAATCGGGTGCGAGCTTGCGCAGCCGGAGAATCGAGCCGTCATGCTGGACCACGACCTCCACGCTGCCCGGCTCGTATTCCGCGACGATCTCGTCCCGCCGGACGATGATATCGAGCGCGTCCACCGCCTCGTTGTGATCGCGCACGTAATCATAGCTCTTGGTCGATCCGGCGTGGTTGTTGAAGGCCACGCAGGGCGAGATGCAATCGATGAAGGCCGCTCCCCGATGGTGAATGGCGGCCTTGATCAGAGGTACGAGTTGCTGCTTGTCGCCCGAGAAGCTGCGGGCGACGAACGAAGCCCCAAGCACCAGCGCCAAAGCGGCAAGGTCGATCGATGATTCGGGGTTGGCGAGGCCCCGCTTGCTCTTCGCGCCACGATCCGCGGTCGCCGAGAACTGGCCCTTGGTCAGCCCATAGACGCCGTTATTCTCAACGATATAGACCATGTTCACGTCGCGGCGCATCGCATGCGCGAACTGGCCAAGCCCGATCGAAGCCGAATCGCCATCGCCCGAAACGCCGAGATAGATGAGATCCCGATTGGCGAGATTGGCGCCCGTCGCCACCGCCGGCATCCGCCCATGCACGCTGTTGAAGCCGTGAGCGCGGCCGAGGAAATAGGTCGGCGTCTTCGAGGAGCAGCCGATCCCCGAAAGCTTGGCGATCCGGTGCGGCGGCAGATCGAGTTCGAAACAGGCGCGGATGATCGCCGCACTGATCGAATCATGGCCGCAGCCGGCGCAGAGCGTCGAGACCGCGCCTTCATAGTCGCGGCGCGTCAGACCGAGGCCGTTCTTCGGCAAGTCCGGATGGCGAAGCAGCGGTTTGGCAACGAAGGTCATGCGATTTCTTCCACTGGACGCGCGGTCTCTCTGGCGGAGATGTCCGCCGCGATCGCCTCGGCAATGAAGCGGCTGGTGATGGGCGTGCCGTCATAGCTCAGCACGGGACTGAGGCGCCCCGGAGCAACCCCGCCCTCGTCGATCAGGAGGCTTCGCATCTGCCCGTCCCGATTCTGCTCAACCACGAACACCTCGTCATGGGTGGCGATGAAATCAAACACTTCCTCGGGGAAGGGGAAGGCGCGAAGCCGCATCCGGTCGAGCGCGATGCCGCGTTCGGCCAGCATCTCGCAGGCCTCGTCCATGGCCGGGCTGGTCGAGCCATAATAGATCGCCGCCCGGCTTGTGGGCGTTGCCGCCGGGGTGATGACCGGCGGCGGCACGAGGCGCCGTGCGGTCGCGAACTTGCGCAGCAGGCGCTGCATGTTCTCGACATAGGCCGCGCCTTCCTCGGTATAGCGGGCGTGGCCGTCCTTGGTCGTTCCGCGCGTGAAAAAGGCGCCGCGGCTCTCATGCGTGCCGGGATAGGTTCGCCAGGGAATGCCGTCCCCGTCGATATCGAGATAGCGGCCGAAATCGGCCACCCGCTCCAGATCCGCGGCACTCATCACCTTGCCGCGATCCATCCGCCGCGCATCATCCCAGGCAAAGGGGGCCGTGAGCCGCTCGTTCATCCCGATCTCGAGATCGAGCATCACGAAGACCGGCGTCTGGAGCCGGTCGGCAAGATCGAAGGCGAGCGCGCCAAAGGTGAAGCATTCGTGCGGATCTTCGGGGAAGAGCAGCACGTGGCGCGTATCGCCGTGAGAGGCATAGGCGGCGGAGCGCAGGTCAGCTTGCTGCGTGCGTGTCGGCATCCCGGTCGAAGGGCCGGCACGCTGCACATCGAAGATCACGGCCGGAATCTCGGCGAAATAGGCAAGCCCGATCGTCTCCTGCATCAGCGAGATGCCGGGGCCCGAGGTTGCGGTAAATGCCCGGGCGCCGTTCCAGGCCGCACCCACCACCATGCCGATCGCCGCCAGCTCATCCTCCGCCTGCACGATCGCGTAGCGGTTGCGGCCCGTCTCCGGCTCCGTCCGGTAGCGCCGGCAATAGCGCTGGAACGCCTCGGTGAGCGAGGTCGAGGGCGTGATCGGATACCAGGCGGCGACGGTCGCGCCGCCATAGACGGCGCCGAGCGCAGCGGCGCTGTTGCCATCGATGAAGATCCGCTCCCCCACCGCATCGGCACGGCGAAGCCGAAGCCCGATCGGGCAGGCGAACGTCTTTCGCGCATGCTCGTAGCCGATCCGGAGCGCCTGGAGATTGCCCGCGATCAGCCGCTCCTTGCCCTTGAACTGCTCACCGATCAGCCGTTCGATCTCGGCAATGTCGAGCGCGATGAGCGCAGCGAGCGCGCCCACATACATGATGTTCTTGAAGAGCTGGCGCTGCCTAGGATCGCTATATTCGCGGTTGCAGAGCTCGGTGAACGGCACGCCAAGAACGACGATATCCGGGCGGAACTTCTCCGCGCGCATCGACTTCGTCGAATCATAGAGAAGGTACCCGCCGGGCGCGATTTCACGGATATCCTTGTCCCAGGTCTGCGGATTCATCGCGACCATGAGATGCACCTCGCCATGGCGCGCGAGGCGATTCGCCTCCGAGATCCGAACCTCGTACCAGGTCGGCAGCCCTTCGATGTTGGAGGGGAAGACGTTGCGCGGCGTCGCCGGCACGCCCATCCGCAACACCGCCTTGGCGAAGAGCCGGTTGGCGCTCGCCGAGCCCGATCCGTTCACATTGGCGAACTTGACGACGAAATCGTTGCAGGCGTTCAGCGGTCGCAGCATGCGGCCCCCGCCAAAGGCATTTTCAGGAGGAAGCGCTGCATGTCCCACGCGCCGGTCGGGCAGCGTTCCGCGCAGAGGCCGCAGTGGAGGCAGACATTCTCGTCCTTCACCATCACCCGTCCGGTGGTGAGCGTGCCCGAGACATAGAGCGCCTGCTCGGCGTTCATCGCGGGCACCGTCAGCCGTCCGCGCATTGTCCTCTCTTCGTCATTCACCGTGAAGGTGATGCAATCGGTCGGGCAGATGTCGGTGCAGGCATCGCATTCGATGCAGAGCCGGTCGGTGAAGACGGTCTCGACATCGCAGTTCAGGCAGCGCTCGGCCTCGGCAAAGCCGAGCGCCTCGTCATAGCCGAGCTCGACCTCGGCAGCGATATCCTTGAGCGCGACCTCATGCTCGCGATGCGGCACGCGGAATCGCAGATCATTGGAGATCTCGCTGTCATAGCTCCATTCGTGGATACCCATCTTCTGGCTGACGAGATTGACCCGAGGCGGCGGACGCTGGGTGATATCCGCGCCGCGGCAAAGCCGGTCGATCGAGATCGCCGCCTCATGGCCGTGCGCGACGGCCCAGATGATGTTCTTCGCCCCGAACGCCGCATCCCCGCCGAAGAACACTTTTTCATGAGTCGAACGCATGGTGCGTGGATCGACCTCCGGCATGCCCCACCGGTCGAAGGCGATCCCGCAATCGCGCTCAATCCAGGGGAACGCATTCTCCTGGCCGACCGCGATCAGCACGTCATCGCAAGGAATCACGACCTCCGGCTCGCCCGTCGGCACGAGACGACGTTTGCCCTGCGCATCCTCTGCCGCCGCGACCTTCTCGAAGACGACGCCCAAGAGCGCGCCCTGCTCATGGAGAAACCGCTTGGGCACGAGGAAATTGAGGATCGGGATCCCCTCCTCCATCGCCTCTTCCTTTTCCCAGGGCGAGGCCTTCATCTCGGAGAAGCCGCTGCGTACCACCACGGTGACCTCTTCACCGCCCAGCCGGCGGGCGGAGCGGCAGCAATCCATCGCCGTGTTGCCCCCGCCGAGCACGACGACGCGCCTGCCGATGCTGCTGACATGGCCGAAGGCCACGCTCGCGAGCCAGTCAATGCCGATATGGATATGGCCGGGCGCATCATGCCGCCCCGGCAGATCGAGATCACGCCCGCGCGGCGCACCGCTGCCGACGAAGATGGCGTCGAAATCCTCCGCCAGAAGCGCCTTCATGCTGCGGATCTCCGTGCCGAAGCGCGTCTCGACGCCAAGATCGAGGATATAGCCGATTTCCTCGTCAATCACCGTCTCGGGCAGGCGGAATTTGGGGATCTGGCTGCGGATCATGCCGCCCGCCTCGGCCGCGGAATCGAACATCACGGTCTCATAGCCTTCGGGGGCGAGATCCCGCGCCACGGTGAGCGAGGCCGGCCCGGCGCCGACGAGCGCGATGCGCTTGCCGTTGCGGCGCGCGGGCGCGCGCGGCAGGCGGGCGCGGATATCGCCCTTGTAATCGGCGGCGACGCGCTTGAGCCGGCAGATCGCCACCGGCTCCTCCTCCACCCGCCCGCGCCGGCAGGCGGGCTCGCAGGGGCGATCGCAGGTGCGCCCGAGAATCCCCGGGAACACGTTCGACTCCCAGTTGAGCATATAGGCGTCCGCGTAGCGGCGGGACGCGATGAGGCGGATATATTCGGGCACCGGCGTATGCGCCGGGCAGGCCCATTGGCAATCGACGACCTTGTGGAAATAGTCGGGATTGCGAATGTCGGTTGGCAGCAAGCAGGCGACCTTTCTTCCCCCGCCCCGCCTCCGTCAGGGGAGGATGCGCCGCATTGCGCGGTCGTCCGGGACTTGGAAACTATAGCCCGACCGCAGGCCGCCCCATAGTCCCCCACCGCCATGGAAGAACCGGGAATCGGAAGGCGTTATGCCGGGACTGCCATGCGGTTCGGTCAAGCCGGATCTGCCGGAAACCGTGATGACCGGAGGTGGATACCGCGAAGGCGTCAATCACGCGAGAAACCTTTGATCTCAGCCCGGGCCTGCTCCATCAGCCGCTTCATTTTCGCAACTGCGGGACCGAGCCCATCGAAGATCGCCTGGCCGATCAGAAAGAACCCGATATTAAGCTCGACCACTTCCGGAATCGCCGCCACGGGACCGACATTGGCGAAGGTGAGCCCGTGCCCGGCATGGCAGGCGATGTGCAGCTCCGCCGTAAGCCGGGCGGCCTTGGCCAACCGATCGAGCTCTCCTTCCCCGCCCTCGGCATATTGGCCGGTATGCAGCTCGACGGCGGCGGCCCCGAGCCGCGCCGCCGCCAAGACCTGGGGCGGATCGGGATCGATGAAGAGGCTCACGGCAATGCCCGCCGCGGTCAGCCGGGCGATCGGCCCGCGCAGCGAAGCTTCCTGGCCGAGCACGTCGAGCCCGCCTTCGGTCGTGAGCTCCGCCCGATGCTCGGGCACAAGGCAACAGGCGTGGGGCCGCGAAGCGCAGGCGATCGCCACCATCTCCTCGGTCGCCGCCATCTCGAGATTGAGGGGCGCGGCAAGCCGCTCACGCATCCGCGTGAGATCGGTATCGCGGATATGTCTACGGTCCTCGCGCAAGTGAATGGTGATCGAATCCGCTCCCGCGGCGAGCGCCAGCTCCGCCGCCGCCAGCGGATCGGGATGCACGCCCCCGCGCGCGTTGCGCAGCGTTGCCACGTGATCGACATTGAGGCCGAGGCGGATCGGGCTCATCCCGCGCGCTCGCGCCGCGCCGCCATGGCGGCGGCAAGCCGGATGGCGGCGATCAGGCTCGCAGGGTCGGCGCATCCGCGGCCGGCAATATCGAAGGCGGTGCCGTGATCGGGCGAGGTGCGCACGATCGGCAGGCCCAAGGTGACATTCACACCATGCGCCATGTCGAGCGTCTTGAGCGGGATCAGGGCCTGATCGTGGTACATGCAGAGAGCCGCATCGTAGCGCGTTCGCGCCGCCGGCGTGAACATGGTGTCTGGCGGGAAGGGGCCGGCGGCATCGATGCCCTCGGCGACGAGGGCGGCGATCGCGGGCGCCACGATCTCCTGGTCCTCCGAGCCGAGCGCGCCCCCCTCGCCCGCGTGAGGATTGAGACCGGCGACGGCGAGCCGCGGCCGCGCGATGCCGAAATCGCGGGCGAGCGAAGCCGCCGTGATCCGCCCGCGGCGCAAGATCAGCGCCGTGTCCAGCATCGCGATCGCGGCGCGCAGCGGAACATGCACGCTCACCGGCACGACGCGCAGCTCCGGCCCGACCAGCATCATCACCGGCTCCGCCCCGCCGGTCAGCGCGGCCAGGAATTCGGTATGGCCCGGATAGGCGAAGCCTGCCCCATAAAGTGCCGCCTTGTTGATCGGGTTGGTCACCACCGAAGCCGCGCGCCCTTCGCGCACCAACGCGACGGCGCGCTCGATCGCGCCAATCACCGCAGGCGCATTGCGTGGATCGGGCTTGCCGGGAACCACCGGGGCCGTGAGCCTCTGAGCGAGAACCGGGAGGGCCCCGGCAAAGCGCTCCGGCGCCTCCTCCGGCCCGCCAATCGCCGCGACCGGCACACGCCAGCCGAGCGCGGCGGCGAGCGCCGCCAGCCGCGCCGGATCGTCGATCGCGAAGAAGACCGGCCCCTCGCCCCGCAGCGCCTGCCAGGCCGCGAGCGTGATCTCTCCGCCGATCCCGGCAGGCTCCCCCATCGTGAGCGCGAGCGGGCGCATCGGCTCAGACGATCACGAAATGCGGCTAGAGGTGAATGGCCCGCCCATCGGCGGCGAGCGCCGCTTCCTTGATGGCCTCGTTCAGCGTCGGGTGGGCGTGGGAGGTCATCGCGATATCCTCGGCCGAGGCGCCAAGCTCCATCACCATGACGAGCTCGGCGATCAGCGTCCCCGCGTCAGGGCCGAGAATATGGGCGCCGAGCACTGCATCCGTCTTCGCATCGGCGAGGATCTTCACGAACCCATCGGTCTCGCCCATGGCGCGCGCGCGTGGATTGGCGGTGAAGGGATATTTGCCGATCTTGTAGGCGATACCGGCTGCTTTCAGCTCTTCCTCCGTCTTGCTGACGGCCGCGGCCTCCGGCCACGTATAGACCACGCCGGGAATGGCATCGTAATTCACGTGCGCGGCCTGGCCGGCGATGATCTCGGCGACCGCCGCGCCCTCATCCATCGCCTTGTGGGCGAGCATGGGCCCGGCGATCGCATCGCCGATCGCATGGATCCCCGAGACCGAGGTCGCGAAGCCGCGCCCCGTCACGATCTGCCCGCCCTTGTCGAGCGCGATGCCGAGCTCGGCAATCCCAAGACCGTTCGTGAAGGGCCGCCGCCCGATCGAGACCAGCACCACGTCCGCGAGAAGCTCGCTCGCCTCGCCGCCCTTGACTGGCTCGAGGCGGAGCCGCACGCCCTCATTGCCGGGCTCGGCGGCTATCACCCGGGTGCCAAGGCGGAACTTCATTCCCTGCCGGGCGAGCACGCGTTCGAGCTGCTTGGCAAGCTCGCCATCCATCGCCGGCACCAGCCGGTCGAGGAACTCGACCACCGTCACCTCGGCGCCGAGCCGCTGCCAGACGCTCCCGAGCTCGAGCCCGATATAGCCGCCGCCGATCACCACCAGCCGCTTCGGCACGCTCTCCAGGGCGAGGCCGCCGGTGGAGGTCACGATCCGCTTTTCATCCACCGCCACCCCGGGAAGCGGCGTACTTTCGCTGCCCGAGGCAATGACAATGTGCCGTGCCGCGTAGCTCGTGCCGTTCACCACGACCTGGCCGGGCGCGGCAATACGCCCCCAACCCTTGAGCCAGGTGACCTTGTTCTTGCGGAAGAGATACTCGACTCCCTTGACATTGGCCTCGACGACGGAGTCCTTGCGCGCCTGCATCCGCGCGAGATCGAGCCCGACCTTCTCGACCAGCACGCCATGCGCCGCGAGCCCATGCCCCGCGTGGACGAATTCCTCCGAGGATTGCAGCAGCGCCTTGGAGGGGATGCAGCCGATATTGAGGCAGGTGCCGCCCAGGGTCTCGCGGCCCTCGACACAGGCCACCCGCATGCCGAGCTGGGCGGCGCGGATCGCCGCGACATAGCCGCCGGGACCGGCCCCGACGACGATGAGGTCGAATGTTTCGCTCACAAAACACCCCTCTCAAAGATCAAGCAGCAGGCGGCGCGGATCCTCGACCCCCTCCTTGATCCGGACCAGGAACGAAACCGCCTCCCGCCCATCGACGATGCGGTGATCATAGGTGACGGCGAGATACATCATCGGCCGGATCTCGATCTTTCCGCCGACCGCCACCGGCCGTTCCTGGATCTTGTGCATGCCGAGGATCGCCGATTGGGGCGGATTGAGGATCGGCGTCGACATCAGCGAGCCATAGACCCCGCCATTGGTGATGCTGAAAGTGCCGCCGGTGAGCTCTTCGAGCTTGAGCGTGCCTTCGCGCGCGCGCTTACCGAAATCGGCGATCGCCCGCTCGATCTCGGCGAAGCCGAGGCGCTCGGCATTGCGGATCACCGGAACGACGAGCCCGTTCGGCCCGCCGACCGCGATGCCCATATGCACGAAATGCTTATAGACGATGTCCTCGCCGTCGATCTCGGCATTGACGGCGGGAAATTCCTGCAAAGCGATGATCGCGGCGCGGACGAAGAAGCTCATGAAGCCAAGCCGCGCCCCATTGTGCTTCTTCTCGAAGAGCTCGCGATATTCCGCGCGCAGCGCCATCACGGCGCTCATATCCACCTCGTTGAAGGTGGTGAGCATGGCGGCGGTGTTCTGCGCTTCCTTGAGCCGCATCGCGATGGTGCGGCGCAGCCGCGTCATCCGCACGCGCTCCTCGCCGGACTCGGCCTCCCGCGGCGCCCTCGCGGCGGGCGTGGGAACCGCCGGCGCGGGCGAAGTGGCAGGGCGGTTCAGGAAAGCGAGAACATCCCCCTTGGTGATCCGCCCCCCCTTGCCGGAGCCGGGGCCGATCGCCTCGGCGGCCAGCTTGTTCTCCTCGATCAGCCGAGCCGCCGCGGGAAACACGGACGCGGCCGTGGGCTGAACGGCAGGCGGAGCCCCGGTTGAGACGGGGGCTGGCGGGGGAACCGCGGCCGGCCGGGCGACGGGTCCTCTTGGCTCCGGCGGCTCCCGCACGCCGGCGTCCGGCGGCGCTGCGGGCGCAGGTCCGGGCGCGGGTCCG
>DASZQO010000245.1:0-6507 GCA_035549615.1 Acetobacteraceae bacterium | reverse complement strand
AGCAGCGCTCCGGCGCTGGCGCTCGCCCGCGCGGCGGCCGAGCGGAACGGTCTTTCGGCCACGTTCCGGCGCGAAGACGCATTCGCCGCGATGGAGAGCCTGGCGGCGGAAAAAGCGGCGTTCGATATCGTTATCTGTGATCCGCCGCCCTTCATCCCGACCCGAAAGGACCGGGCGTCCGGGCTACGCGGCTATGCACGGATGGCCCGCCTAGCGGCCGGGCTGGTGGCGGTGGGCGGCTTTCTCTTCGCCGCATCCTGCAGCCACCATGCGCTGGCGGACGATTTCGCCGCCGCGATCGCCCAGGGCCTGACCCGCGCCGGCCGGGAGGGGCGGACGGTGCATGCGGGCGGCGCCGGAGCGGACCATCCGATTCATCCCCACCTGCCGGAAAGCGCCTATCTCAAGACATTGCTGATTCAACTGTTCTGAGCCCGCCCTTCTCTCCGGGCGCCAAGCCCGCGATCAAGGAAGAAAGGCAGGCGGCAAGCTGCGCGGCATGGCAGGATAGGATCTCGACATGGGTGCCCGGAACGTCATGCACGCTCAGAGAGCCGGACACTGGCAAGACGCACATCGCCACAGCACTTGGCGTGCAGGCCATCGAACATCACAAGAACCATGCCCGCTTCTTCTCCATCGTCGAACTGGTCAACGCCCTCAGACAGGAAAAGGCTCCGGGAGACGAAGTCGAGCGAGCAGCGGTCGTTCGGCAGCATCGCCCGCAGCAGGGCGCGTGAGCATGATGCGCCGGCGACGGCGCCTTTGCATCGAAGATGGGGCAAGCGTCGCAACATGATCATGAACAGGGCGCGTCGGCGCGGTGATGTGTTGATCATCGCCCCTGCATTGTCGCGCTCATGTCCCGCATAAGACGGTTAATGTCACCACCTCCGGCAGAACTGCAAAAAGCAAATCCGTGGAGCGCTTATGCGCGGGCCCACGTGACAGCGTCCTCAAAAATCTATCTCTGGTGTGAGAGATGTGAGCCGATAGCGCGCCTCGCGGCGGCCGGCACTTCGTGGGGCATCTCGTCATTGGCTGGAACTGGCACGGAACGGATGAGGCCCGGCAAAACCGACCCGCCGCCGCCGTCGGAGGGGGCAGGCTGCCTGGGATCGCCGGCGGCGCTCCCGATCATTCGACTGAGCTGCCGTCCGGGATGTGGCTCACCCCGTGGGCTCAGCCCGTCTCGCGACCCGGTGCCGCGAAACAGGACGTTGCCGCCCGCCGCGAAGCCGTCTATGGCGAACGGCTCCCCGAATTTGGTTTGCGTCGAGGTGACCAAGGTCGGGGATCAGATCGAGCACCCGTCGCGGCCGGCGCGGGGCACTCAAAACGAACTCCGGGCTCCGGGAGAGGGTATCGGGTTGGTGCGAAGCAGCGTCTCGGCCGCAGCGCGGCGGTTTACGGGGATCGATCCTGCCTTGGGCCGGGGCGCGCGCCGTTTCGCGCGGACCGCGCTCAGCACCTTGCTTGCGTTGGCGCTCGTGAGCTGCGGCGGGCCGGGCAAGCCGGCCCAACCCGTCAGCCGCCCGCCCCCTTTCATCGGCGCTGTCGTCTCGCCCGAGCCCCTGGCGGGCCAGGTGGCGCGGCTGGTGCTGGGCGAAGGCGGCAATGCGGCGGATGCGGCGGTAGCGCTCGCCTTCGCTCTCGCGGTCACGCTGCCCTCGCGGGCCGGCCTCGGCGGCGGCGGCGCCTGCATGGTTTACGACCACGCGACGAGCGGGCCGGATGAAGGCTCGCCCGAGGCTGTCCTGTTCCTCCCCGCCGCGTCGTCCAGCAGCGCCGGCGTGGCAGACCGGCCGGCGGCCGTGCCGATGCTGGCGCGCGGGCTCTATCTTCTGCATGCCCGTTACGGGCGGCTGCCGATCGAGCAGCTCATCGGCAGCGCCCAGGCGATGGCGCGGCTCGGGGTGCCCGTCTCCCAGGCTCTCGCCGAGGATCTCCAGGCGGTGGCCGGGCCGCTGCTCGCCGATCCGGCCGCGCGGGCAGTCTTTGCCGGACCCTCCGGCGCGCCGCTCGTGGCGGGACAGACTTTGGTGCAGCCCGATCTCTCGGCGACCCTCTCACAGCTCCGGCTCAATGGCATCACTGATTTCTACTCCGGCACGCTCGGTCAGAGCATCGCCACCGCCGCGGCCGAGGCAGGCGGTGGCCTGACACTCGCGGACCTGACCCGGTCGGTGCCGGCGCTCGGCACGCCGATCACTGTCCAGGCCGGGGTCAACCGGGTGGCCTTCCTGCCTCCACCGGCCGATGGCGGGCTCGCGGCGGCGGCGGCTTTCAGCGATCTCTGGCAGAATCCTGACGATGTCGCAGGCGCACAGGCACGCGCCAACGCGGTTGCGGCTGCCTGGCGCTCCTCGGGCGGAGACCCGAATGCGCTGCTCGCGGCAAAGACCCTCCCGCCAGCGACATTGCCGGCGCTGCCCGCCTCCACTTCTTTCGCGACACTCGACGCCCAGGGCAATGCGGTCGCCTGCGCCGTCACCATGAACAATCTCTTCGGCACCGGCCGGATCGCGCCCGGCACCGGCATCCTGCTTGCTGCCGCGCCGGGATCGCGGCCGCTGCCGCTGCTTGCCGCGGCGATCGCCTGGAACCGGAGCATCCACGCCTTCCGCGCCGCGGTGGCGGGCTCGGGGCAGAATGGGGCCGCGCTCGCCGTGGCCGTGGGGATGGCGAACACGCTCCGGACGAAAACGCCGATGCCGGTTCCGGTCCCCGAGCCGGGGCGCGCGCAGGTGATCGCCTGCAGCCGCTTCCTGCCCACGGCCACGGATTCCTGCGCCGCCGCGGCCGACCCGCGCGGGAACGGCTACGCGTTCTCTGGCGGCTGACAAGGAATGGTCCTCAAGGTCGGCCGCGGCGCCGCCGCGCGCCCGTTCCTGGTGATGGACGTGATCCGCGCCGCCAATGCGCGCGCCGCATCGCTCGCCCCCGGAGCGCCCGGCGTGATCCGGATGGAGGTGGGCCAGCCCGGCACCGGCGCGCCTGCGGGCGCGCGGGAAGCCGCCCGGGCAGCGCTCGCGGCCGGGGATCCTCTTGGCTATACCGAGGCCTTGGGCCGGCTTTCCCTGCGCGCCCGCATCGCCCGCCATTACATGGAATGGTATGGCCTTGCTCTTCCGCCCGAGCGTATCGCCGTGACGATGGGCGCTTCGGGCGCTTTCCCCCTCGCCTTCCTCGCTGCCTTCGATCCGGGGGACCGGGTCGCGCTGACCGCGCCCTTCTACCCACCCTACGCGAATATCCTGACTGCGCTCGGACTCGAGCCTTTGGTGATCGAGGCCGGACCCGAGACCCGGTTCCAGCCGAGTGTCACGATGCTGCAGGCGATCGCTCCGCCGCCGGACGGGCTCATCATCGCCAGCCCCTGCAACCCCGCGGGCACGATGCTGCACCCGGACGAGCTTGCCGCAATCGCCCGCTACTGCGATGGGGTGGGCATCCGCCTCATCAGCGACGAGATCTATCACGGGCTTCATTACGACAGCCCGATTGCGACCGCCGCCGAATTCAGCCGCAGCGCCGTGGTGATCAACAGCTTCTCAAAATATTTCAGCATGACCGGCTGGCGTGTCGGATGGATCCTCTGTCCCGAGGATCTGCTGCGCCCGGTCGAGTGCCTGGCGCAGAATTTCTTCATCAGCGCCCCGCACATCTCGCAGGTCGCGGCCGAGGCCGCGTTCGACTGCCGGGACGAGCTCGAGGCCAATCGCGCGCGCTATCGCCGCTCGCGCGATCTTCTGCTGAAAGCCCTTCCCGAAGCGGGTTTCCCCAAGCTCTCACCGGCCGAGGGCGCCTTCTATCTCTTCGCCGATATCTCTGCGCGCAGCAACGACAGCGCGGCATTCGCTGCCCGCATGCTGGCAGAGGCCGGCATCGCCGTGACCCCGGGGGTCGATTTCGATCGCAGACGGGGGCACCATTTTCTGCGCTTCAGCTATTGCGCGCCCGAGGAGGACATGGCCGAAGCCGCGGCGCGGCTCGCCCGCTGGGCGTGAGAGGAGCTTCTGCATGATCACCGGCCGCTTTCCTTCGACCCGCATGCGGCGAAACCGGCGCGATTCCTGGACGCGCCGTCTGGTCGCCGAGAACCGGCTTTCGGTGGACGATCTGATCTGGCCGGTCTTCGTTTGCGAAGGAAGCGGGCTCACGCTCGAGGTGGCCTCGATGCCGGGGGTGCAGCGCGCAAGCATCGACCGTCTCGCTTCCTATGTGGAGCCCGCGCTCCACCTCGGCATCCCCGCGCTCGCCCTTTTCCCTGCAACGCCGCCCGAGAAGAAGGACAGCGAGGGGACCGAGGCCACCAACCCGGACAATCTGATGTGCCGCGCGGCGCGGCTGCTCAAGCGCGAGTTTCCCGAGATCGGTCTCGTCGGCGATGTCGCGCTCGATCCCTACACCGACCATGGTCATGACGGGGTGATCCGCAACGGTTATGTGGCGAATGACGAAACGCTTCCCATTCTCGCGCGCCAGGCGGTGGTGCAGGCCGAAGCGGGGATCGACGTGATCGCACCTTCGGACATGATGGACGGGCGGGTGGGCGCGATCCGCGAGGCGCTCGATGCGGCCGGGCTGATCCACACCAGGATCATGAGCTATGCGGCGAAATATGCCTCGGCCTTTTATGGACCGTTCCGCGATGCGGTCGGCTCGGGCGGGGCGCTCAAGGGCGACAAGAAGACCTACCAGATGGACCCCGCCAATTCGGACGAGGCGCTGCGCGAAGTGGCGCTCGATCTCGCCGAAGGCGCGGATATGGTGATGGTGAAGCCGGGAATGCCCTATCTCGACATCGTGCGGCGCGTGAAAGAGCGGTTCGGCGCGCCGACCTTCGCCTATCAGGTGTCGGGTGAATATGCGATGGTGATGGCGGCGATCCGCAATGGCTGGCTCGAAGGCGAGCGGGCCGTGATTGAAATTCTGACCGGATTCAAGCGGGCGGGCGCCGATGGGGTGCTCACCTATTTCGCCCCAATGGCCGCGAAGCTGCTGCGGGGCGGATAGAGTTCGCGCGCCTTATTGCGCGACGAGCGCGAGCACGCGAAGCGGGCTGCCGGAGCCATTCCTGATCTTGAGTGGCGCGGCGAGAATGACTGCGCCCTGCGGGGGAAGCTGGTCGAGGTTTTTCAGGCATTGCAGACCATAGCGGTTCGCCCCGTGCATCTTGGAATGGCAGGGAAACGGCACCGGCCAGCGATAGGACTGGCCGGCATCCGTGTTGATTGTTTCAACACCGAAGCCACGCGCATCGCGCGCTGCGATCAGCCAATCCACCGTTTCCGGCGCCGGGCCGGGCGTATGCGCCCCATCCTCGCGGAGATTGAGGAAGGCGGCCGGGTCGGCGGCGCGGCGGGACCAGTCGGTGCGGAACAGAAGCCAGGCCCGCGGTGGAATGCTGCCGTGCATTTCTTCCCATTTTTTCAGGAAATCGACCGTGAGCACGAAGTCCGGATCGGCGGCGACCTCATGGCTTGCATCGACCACGGCGGCCGGGCCGATGAACTCTCTGGGGTCGATCGTATCGACGGAATTGTTGGGAAGGTTTTTGCCGGTGATCCAGTGGATGGGCGCGTCGAAATGCGTTCCGGTATGCTCGCCGCTGGAGAAATTGTTCCAGTACCAGCTCGGGCCTGCTTCGTCGTAGCGCGAGATCGGCTCGCTGCGGAACGGCTTCACCTGGCCGAACTCGGGCGGCAGGACAAGGGCTGGAAATTCCGGCGAGAGCGTCTGGGTCAGATCGACGACGCGGAGGGCACCGGTGGCGACGGCCTCAGCAAATTCCGCAAGATCGATGCTCATCTGACATCCTCCCGACTTTGATCGCCTTGTGATTCGCGGCCCCGTGTCATTTGATGTCACTATAGGCGATTGTAGCCTTCCAACAGAGTTGGTGCCGCTCCGAGAGCCGGGGGACATCCGGGGCGAACGCGACCTGTTCTGACCCGCTGAGCCATTCCTCCTTGACGGCGGCAATGACACTTGCACGCAGCAGAAACGTTCCGGGGGAAGCTCGGCTCGGCCAGCTCGCTCAGTCAGATCATCTGCCAGATCATCTCGAAGAACGCCGCTTATGGCGCAGAGAGGGGTGCCGCAGCGTGGCCAGCACGCCGCTGAGCCAACGGCCGGGCGCCGTGACGCGCCAGGAGGTCGAGCGATGGATCGCCGCAAGCAATTCGCGGGATGCGGTTCGCTCTGCCCCGAGCCTCTCTTCCGCCGCGGCAAGGCCGGCCGCTGCTTCCGCAAGCGACGTCTCGGCGGCTTCCAAAGCGGAACGGAGCGCGGCAAGCTCGGCCTGGTTCGCGATCAGCTCGGCCACCAGCTCTCCGATGTGATTCGGACGCGCGTCCGGCTGCGCTGGGATCATCGAAGGATCGAAAGACGGACGCAGCAGTGCGTCACGGAGGAAGCGCTGCATGGCTTCACGGATCGCGCCCTCGTCCGGCGGATCGGCATGATGCTCTGCAATTGCCAGCCGGTAGAGTGCGATGAGCC
>DASZQO010000244.1:0-32981 GCA_035549615.1 Acetobacteraceae bacterium | reverse complement strand
CGGCAGTTTCCGCCTCGGTCACTTTATCGCCCCGCTCTTCAAGCAAGCGCCGGCAGCCGGCACGGACGATCGGATGATCCTCGACCAGCAGGACGGTGCTCATTCCGCCGCCACCTGGGGCACGTCCATCATCACGGCGATCTCCGTCCCGCCGGTGGGGCGGTTGCCGATGCAGAGCCGCCCGTTCAGCGCCCGCACGCGCTCGGTCATTCCGAGCAGCCCGAAGCCGAAACGGCACTTTGGTGGCAGGCCGCACCCGTCATCGCGTACCAGCACGCGCACCGCATGCGCCTCATTCGCCATCCGTTCGAGACAAACTTCCACCCGCCGCGCGCGCGCGTGCCGCGCGGCATTGGTCAGACATTCCTGCACCACACGATAGAGGGCAAGCCCGGTCGCCTCGCTGCCCAGCACGATCTCCTCGGCCCGCACGCTGAAGGCGATGTCCGGACAGCGCTCCTGCCAGGCGGCGACCAGCTCGCGCAGCGCCTCGGCCAGACCAAGCTGGTCGAGCGCGAGGGGGCGGAGCCGGGCGAGAATGCGCGCATGGGTGCGCTGGATACCATCGACGAGATCACCGATCGCCCTGGCGCGCTCGGCGATCCGCTTGAGCGTGGCTTCGCTTCCGCGGCAATTGCTGAGAATGCTTGCCGCCTCCGCCCGGATGCCGAAGAGCACGGGGCCGAATTCATCATGCAGCTCATGCGCGATTTCCTTGCGCTCCGCCTCCTGCAGGTCGATCAGGGCGTCGATCAGCCGATGATTGTCATCGGTGACCTGGCCCAGCGACTGCGCAAGACTGTTGAACTGCTCGCCGATGCGCGTGAGCTCGGTGACAGGGATTGGCGCGAGGCGGGCCGAGTAATCGCCGCGCTCCAGCCGGTCGAACCCGTCCTGCAGGGCCCGGACGGGGCGAAGCGCGCGATTCACGGTCCATAAGATCAGGACGACGATCGCGGCGGAGGCGCCGAGAAGCAGCTCGCCGAGCCAGAAAACTTCTTCCCAAATCTCGCCGATCTCATCGAGCGGATTCGAGACCATGGCGATCCGGGCCACCTCCCGCCCACGAACGGTGATGGGGAAGGTCTCGATTCGGGGCGGAATATCAAAGATATGAGCAAACCAGAGCGGAACGCCGGAACGATCCGGCACCTGGTTGGGCAGCCTGGCAATCGCCGCCTCTCCCGGATGGGTGACGATGCGGAAGACGATATGGCGCACCCTGGGAAGATCCTTGGCAAGCCCGTCGAACGCGGCACGGGTGCTGGCGGCGTTGCGCGCATTGACGAGCGCCGCGGTGACGAGGAGGCGGCCGAGCCGCATCCCCGATGTCACCTCGGCGCGGACCCTCTGCGGCGCCCAGGCGAGCTCATTGCCGATGGTCGCGGCGAGCCCCAGAGCAAGGATCACCGCCGGGATCAGCACCAGCCGTAGCTTGAGCGACATCACGCGACTTCCCTCCCTTTGCAGCAAATCTGCATTTTTTGCAGAGCGTCTTCATTTTCTGAAATTTGTGCTGCAATCAATACTATGGACCCACGGCACGGACTACCACCACACTTGATTGGAATGCGGGTGGCAGAAACCGCTGATGCCGTGAGGAAACGAATATGAAACGTCTTTGTGCAACCACGTTTGCAGTTTTTGCCCTGCCTGTTGCCGCCGCCGCGCAAACTGCCTCTTCCTCAGCATCGATCCCGGAAGTCAACGTCATCGCGCCGACGCCATTGCTCGGCTCGGGAGTCAACCCGGATACCATTCCGGCCGAGACGAACGTGCTCACCAGTCCCGATCTCAATCGCCTCGGCGTGCCAGATCTGACAGGCTCCCTCAATCAGCAGGTGGGTGGCGTCAATCTGGATTCTGGTTCCGGCAATCCATTCCAGCCCGACTTCTTTTATCATGGTTTCGAGGCCTCACCCCTCCAGGGCACGCCGCAGGGCCTTGCCGTCTATGTCAATGGCGAGCGGTTCAACCAGGCCTTCGGCGATACGGTGAATTTTGACCTCATCCCCGATGTTGCGATCAACAGCCTCAATCTGGTGGGCTCAAACCCTGCGTTCGGTCTCAACGCGCTGGGCGGGGCGATCAATGTCCAGCTCAAGAACGGCTTCACCTATCATGGGCTTGAGACGGATCTCTCCGGCGGCTCGTTCGGGACGGTGCAGAGCGATTTCCAGTACGGCAAGCAGCTCGGCGATACTGCGATGTATGCGGCCGGAAACGTGCTGCACCAGGGTGGGTGGCGCGACCTGCAATCCTCGGACATTCAGAATTTTTATGGCGATCTCGGATGGCGAAACGACTGGGAGGAGGTGCATCTCAATATCACGCTCGCGCATTCGGCCCTGAATGGGCCGGGAACCTCGCCGGTTGAGCTTCTGGCGGCTGATCCGGCGGCGCAGTTCACGGGACCGAACGCGATCTTCAATCACTACCTCAATGTCAATCTGAACGGAAATTTCCAGCTCACTGATACGACCTCCATCCAGGCGGTCGCTTATTACGACTATTTTCACCAGTTCGTGACGAACGGGAACGCGCCCAACGACACACCTTGCGATGACGGTTCGGGGCTTCTCTGCTCGGCTCCCGGTGTTCCGAGCACGACGCTCGGGGGCGGGACGATTCCCGCCTTCCTCGGCGACAATCCCTTCTCCTATTCCGAGCTCGACAATCAGACGACCAACACGAACGGCTATGGCGTCTCCGCGCAGGTGACGAACACCAACGACATATTCGGGCTGCAAAACCACGCGGTGGTGGGTCTCAGCTTCGATGGCGCCCAGACGGAGTTCGGCGGGATCTCCTATATCGGCGGGATCACGGATGTTTCCCGCGTGTTCATCGGGCCAGGTGTCGTGATCGATGAGCCAGGCAACAATGTGCCGGTCAGCGTGGCGATCAGCGATGCCTATTATGGGGCCTTCTTTACCGACACGCTCAATCTGACCCGGCGCCTGGCAGCGACTGTCTCTGGCCGGTTCAATGCCGCCCAAATCGATCTTACGGACCAGAATGGGGGGGATCTCACTGGCAATCACAATTATAACCATTTCAACCCGGCGGCGGGGTTGAGCTATCAGCTGACACCATGGCTTACGGCCTATGCGGGCTATGCCGAAGCAAACCGGGCGCCGACGCCCGCCGAGCTTTCCTGCGCGGGTCCGGAAGATTCCTGCAGTCTGGCCAACTTCTTCGTCGGCGATCCAAACCTCAAGCAGGTGGTGGCCCACACCTGGGAGGCTGGCGTACGCGGCGCCTTCATCCCTTCTCCAGGGGCTACTCTCAGCTACAATATCGGCCTCTATCGCTCGAACCTCGATGACGACATCGTTTTCGTCAACAGCGTCACGCTCAATCGCGCCTTCTTCATGAATGTCGGCCAGACCCGCCGGCAAGGGGTCGATGTCGGCGTGCAGTTCACGAACAGCCGCTGGCTCGCCTATCTCGAATATTCCTACATCGATGCAACCTATCAGAGCGGATTCGTCGAATCGGCGGGCAGCAACCCTGAGGCGGACGCGAACGGCAACGAGACGGTGAACCCCGGCGATCGCATTCCGGGGATTCCGGCCAATCAGATCAAACTCGGCCTCTATTACAAGGTGACGCCGAAATGGACGGTGGGCGCCGTTGGCATCGCCCAGACCGGGCAGTTCCTCTTCGGCGACGAGGCGAACCTGACGCCGCAGCTGCCGGGCTTCTTCACGCTCAACCTGACCACCAATTACCAGCTCACGCCGCGGATCGGGCTCTTCGCGACCATCAACAACGTGACCGACGAAAAATACTACACGTTCGGAACATTCTCGCCGACCACCTCGGTATTCCTGAGCCAGGCGCCGAATGCGACCAATCCGCGATCCTATAGCCCGGCCGCGCCGATCGGGGTCCTCGTCGGCGTGCACGTGACGCTGGGTTAGACCAATCAGACCTCATGGCCTCGGCCCGGGTCGCCTCGCGATTTGTTTCAGGCTGGCACCGGCCGGGCCGGGAGCCGTGGGCCGGCGGTTTTGTCGCGGGCGCAGGCGGATTATCCTGGGGGCCGATGCATAGGGGAGGTAAGGCGGCCGTGAAGCGCTCGGCATTTTTCCCAGCCGGAGGGGGTTTCTTCGTCGGTCTTCTCTTGGCCGGCGTGCTCGGGGCCGGCCTGCTCGGGCCAATTGGCAGCCCGGCGCAGGCAGCGGCGCCATCTCCGCAATCGGCGCCCGGGCAGGTGCCGGCAGCGCCGGCGCAAGCGCCGCCCCCCGCGGCGGCGCCCGCCATGGCATCGGCCGGAACGCCCATCTCGCTCGAGCTCAACAAGCTGACCCCCTTGGACCAGGGACCGGGCTGCCGCGCCTATTTCGTTGTCGGCAATCCGGGTTCCGAGCCGATTCCCGAGCTGCAGCTCGATCTCATCCTGTTCGGCACGGATGGCATCATCTCCCGCCGCCTGGCGGTGGAGCTCGGGCCGCTGGCGGCGCGGAAGACCGAGGTCCGGCTCTTCGACCTGACCGGCACGCCTTGCGATTCGATCGGCCATATCCTCCTCAACGACGTGCTTTCCTGTCAGGTCGGCACGGCGCCCTCTGAAGCTCCCCCGGGAACGCCTCAGGGCGGCGGGACGGGAAATGATTCGCGCGCGGCCTGCCTCGCGCGCATCACCGTCTCCTCGCGCGCCAAGGCGCCGCTGACCCGCTAGGCCGCTATGCCGCCACGCGCCATCTCGCCTCTCACCCTCTTCCTGCATGCGGATGTGCTGGTGAAGCTGGTGCTGCTTGTACTGGTGGTGGCAAGCATCTGGGTCTGGGCGGTCGCGATCGATCGGGCGGTGCGGTACGGCCGCATCCGGCGCGATGTCTCGCGGCTTCATGACGCAGCCCGCGCGCTTGGCCGGGAAACGCTGCCGAACGGGCTGGCGGGCGAGGTGCTGCGGGCGGGGCTCCTGGCGGCGAGCGAGGCGGATGGGGGCGAGGGAAGGGCGGAGCGGCGTGAGCGGCTCGCCGAGGCGATGCGCCTTTGCCTCGCCGATGCGTTGCGGGCGGTCGAGCCGGGCCTCCCATTTCTCGCGACCGTGGGCGCGACCGCGCCGTTCATCGGCCTGTTCGGCACGGTGTGGGGGATCATGGCGAGCTTTTCGGGGATCGCGGCGGCCAATGATACGAGCCTAGCGGTGGTGGCGCCCGGCATCGCGGAGGCGCTCTTCTCCACCGCGATCGGGCTCGCGGCGGCGATTCCCGCGGTGATCGCCTACAACAAGCTCGCAGCACACCTTGCCGGCACGCGCGCGCTCGGGATCTCCGCGATCACCCGGCTCGCCGACATGCTGAGCACGCTCCGCCCCGAGGCGATCCGGGCGGCGGCGGCGTAGCCGGCGATGGCCATGGGCCCGCGGCGGCGGCTGGAGGAAGGCGAGGACCTGGCCCCGCTCGCGGAGATCAATGTCACCCCCTTTGTGGACGTGATGCTGGTGCTGCTGGTGATCTTCATGGTGACGGCACCGCTGATGATGGCGGGCGTTCCGCTTCGTCTGCCGAAGACGGCGGCGGCCCGGGTTGCCGAGCCGCGGCAGCCCATCGTGCTCAGCATCGACCATGGCGGGCAGGTGTTCATCGGCGAGAAGAAAGTCCCGGCGGCGGCGCTGCCGGAGCGGCTGCGCCAGATGGCGGAGAAGACACCCGACCAGACGGTCTATATCCGCGCCGACCGCGCCCTTTCCTATGGCGCGGTAATGCGGACGATGGGCGCGGTGGCGGCGGCCGGGTTCTCGCGCATCTCCCTGCTCGCGGAACAGGCCGAGGCGCCACCGGCACGCTGACGATGAGCGCGCCGACGATGAGCGTACGACAGGAACCGGGCAGTAGGCTCATTCTGCCCGGCCGGGTGCATCCGGCAGCGCTTCTTCTCGCCGTGCTGCTGCATCTGGTGGCGCTCGGGCTCTTGCTGAGGATGGGCCATGTCACGCCGCGGCCGGTGACCGTGACGCTCTCGCTCGCGGCGGCACCATCCTCGGTGGTGCGTAGCGGTGCCGCGCCGACGACGCCTTTGCGGTCCGTCGCCGCGCCAACCAGCACATTGCGCACGCTGACCGAGCCCGCCCATCCGCTGCAGGCCGTGACGGCGGCGCCGCCACACGTGAGCACCCCGGCCCCCGCGGCTGCCCGGCCTGTTCCTTCGCCTCCCCTTTCTTCGCCGCCCCTTTCTTCGCCTCCCCTGGCCGCTCCGCGCGCCAATCCGGCAATCACGCCCGCGACCCGGCCGGCGCCGCCGCTTCTTTCCTCCACCGCGCCCGAGGCGCCGGCGGCGGCGCCACCACCCTCCAAGGTTCTCGCCGCGCCGGCCATTCCGGCGATCATTCCCTTGGCTCCCGTGCCGCCGCCGCGCGCGGTCCCGGCCAGGCCACCGCCGGTGCAGACGCCAGCACAACATCTCGTTCTGCCACTGCCGCCGCCCAAGGCACCCCCGCCGCCGCCCGAGCCGGTCTCACCACGGCCTTTGCCCCGTCCTCTCCCGCGCCCCCTGTCGCGCCCCCTGTCGCACCCGCTGCCGCAACAGGCGACGCCGCTCCATCCAGCCGCGCCGCGGGAGCAGGCGCCGGCCGCTGCGGCGGCCGCGCGCGCGCGGCCGGCCACCCGGGCGGAGGCAGGACCGGGGGCGGCCGCGCCTGCAGGAAGGATGGTGCAAAGCTCGTCCTGGCTGCGCGCGGTGGGCGCATGGCTTGATGCGCACAAATATTATCCGGACCTGGCACGGCAGCGCGGCGATCAGGGGACCGTGATCGTCCGTTTCACCGTCGCCCGGAGTGGCGGGGTCCTCTCGGTTGAAGTGCTGAGCGGCAGCGGGTCGAGGATTCTCGACCACGCTTCGGAGCGGTTGCTCCAGGGCGCGACCCTGCCGCCGTTTCCGCCAACGATGACCGAGAATGAGACGACCGTGACCTTCGCGATCCGCTACATGCTTGAGCAGCAATAGAGCGTGATGAGGACGATGCGATCGCCGTCGGTTTCAATCACGTGAGAAACGATGAGCGAGAGCGTGGCTGCTCCTCAGCCATGCAGGGCGGCGGCGAGGAAGGGCAGGCTCTCATCCATCCGGTAGTCGATCCCGCTGTGATTGTCGGAGAACTCCTCATAACGATGGGCGATGCCGAGGGATTCGAGCCGGCGGACAAAGCGGCGCGCGCCATAAAGAAGGTTGAACTGGTCGTTGCGGCCGCAATCGATATAGAGCGCCTTGAGCAGGCGCAGATTGTCCGCCCGGGACTCAAGTGCGACCACCGGATCCTGCCGTCGCCAGTTTTCCCAGCGCTCTGGAATGATTTCGCAGGTATCGAAGGTAACGGGCAGCCGCATGCCGAGGAATGCGGTGGGATCGGGATCGTAGCTCGCGGCCATGGCGAGCGCATTGACGACCTTGCCGGCGCCTTCCGGCTGCTTGCGGGCGGCTTCGAATTCCGTCCACCAGCGCTCGATCGAATTGTCAACCCGGGCGAGCGCACGCAGCACGGCCGGCATGTCCGGCAGGTAGCAGAGCTCGAAGCCCATATCGCCGGAATGGCAGGCCGCGGCGGCCCAGATATCCCCGTGCCGAAGCGCATGGGTAATCGCGCCGTAGCCACCGGAGGATTTGCCGAAGACGCCGCGGCGCCCCCTGCCGCCGCAGCGGAAGCGCCCCTCGATGGCGGGCAGCATTTCGTGCAGCAGGAAATCCTCCCAGGCCCCCATGGCGGTGGAATTGATGTACTGATTGCCACCGAGACGGGTGAAGCAGTCCGGGAAGGCGACCACGACGGGCGGCATATGGCCCTCGCCAATCAACCGGTCGAGCCGTTCGGGAACGTTCTCGCGGAAACCGACCCAATTGGTGTGCGAAAGGCCGCTGCCGGTGAAGCCGACCAGGTCCACGAGCAGGGGCAGGCCGGTTCCGTCTTGGTTGGCGGGAACATAGATATCGACGGGGCGTTCCGTCGGGTCGCCCAGCATATTGCCCGCAAGTGCGTGGCTCGTGATGGTGATGCGCGTCACGCTGCCGGCGGGACCGTGGAACTTGCGCATCTTCGGGCTCTGCGAACGGCCGGAGATCAGGCGGAGACGGGCGTGCAGCGGAAGCCTTCCCCCCAGCGCGAGATGCGGCTGACGGAAGGGGCCGGGAAATGCGCGGGGCAGCAGAGCGTTGCCGTGTCACAATATCGTTCGAGAAAGGAACGGCGGCTGGCCGCGGATTGCCTGGCATCGAAATCGGCGCGGTAGGAGATCTCGGGGTAGCGGGCCTGAAGTGGTGAATGGATGAGATCGCCGGTGACGACGGCATCGTCACGGCCCTGTCCGAGGGCGACGCAGAAATGATCAGGCGTATGGCCGGGTGTCGGCAGCAGCCGGACGTGATCGTTCAGCACATGGTCGCTTCGGACAAGCTCGGCCTGCTTGGCATCAAGGATCGGGAGCACACTATCGGCGATGCAGGCGATCGGCTCCCTGGCATTCTGTTCGGTCCAATAGGCGAACTCGCGTTCGGAGAAGAGATAGCGCGCGTTGGGAAAGGTTGGCACCCAGCGGCCGCTTTCAAGGCGCGTGTTCCAGCCGACATGATCGACATGCAGATGCGTGCACATGACGAAATCGATCTCGGTGGGTGAGGCACCGGCCGCGGCGAGGCCCTGCAAAAAGGCCTCGCTCTTCATCATGTGCCAGAAGGGACGTTGCGGCCGCGGCTTGTCGTTGCCGACGCAGCTATCGACCAGGATGGTATGGTGCGGCGTGCGCACGAGATAGGACTGCACGCAGAGGATGAGCTTGCGGCTCGCCGGGTCGAGCGCTTCCGGCTCGAGCCAGGAGCGGTTCTCCTCGAGGAGCTCGGGCGTAACCGCGGGAAAGAACTCGAAGATATCGAAGAGCGGCTGCTGCTGCTCGACGATGCGTGTGAGCGTGATATCGCCAAGCGCGATGCTCTTGCCCATGAGGCGTCTCTCCCTCGGGTCCTGACACTCGGGCAGGAGATGCTACGGGTTTGCTGAGCCAAGGCAAGGGACGGGTTGGCCGCCCACGGCACACGGCGGTCTCGCGGCCGAAGACGGGGCGGCACAGGAGACGCGGATTTCGAAATTATTGAGACAAACCTTCAAACCGATTGCGGACAGATTTAGCGATGAAGCCAGCAGGCAGAGCGGCGCCAGGAGTTTTCCAGTCGGAAAGACCATGAATAATATTTGTAATGGAACTATCAAGGAATAATATTTGTAATGGAACTATCAAGCGGCCGACATAGACCGGAACGTTCCGACTATGTGACACGCCCGCCCCGTCAATTTACGAAGAGGCCGCCACCATGCCGAGTGCAGATCGTCGTACCGTTCTCCGTGGTCTGGGCGCCGCGGCATTGAGTGCGGCATTCCCGGATTCCATCAGGCGGGCCCTAGCGATTGAACCGAAAATCGTCAGCGGCACGATTCACGATGTCAGGCACATCGTCATCCTCATGCAGGAGAATCGTTCGCTTGATCATTATTTCGGCACTCTTCGTGGGGTACGGGGCTTCAGTGATCCCCGCGCGGTGACGCTTTCTTCTGGCAACTCGGTGTTCCAGCAGCCCAACGGTTCCGGCACCCTGCTGCCGTTCCATCCGCCGGAACCGCTGATGGGCTATCAGTTCATCGGTGATCTTCCGCACAACTGGTCGGATGCGCACGCGGCGTGGAACAACGGCAACAATGATGGATGGGTGGCCGCCAAAGGCACGGAGACGATGTGCTTCGTGGACCGGACGGACATCCCGTTCCACTACGCGCTCGCCGACGCCTTCACCATCTGCGACAATTATCATTGCTCGATCATGGGGCCGACCGACCCCAACCGCTATTATTTGTGGACAGGCTGGGTGGGTCAGAACGGAACCTTGCCGGATACTCTTGCCTCTCCCTTTTCTGCGGCCAATCCGGGAAGCTTCACACTTTCGTCCTCGGATAGCACAGGGACCTCGGCTGGGAATGGCATGGTGCCCGGCGGCCCCGTCATCAACAATGCCGAGCAGGGCTATGACTGGCTGACCTATCCGGAGCAGTTGCAGGCAGCCGGTATTTCCTGGAAGATCTACCAGGATGTGGGGCAGGGGCTGGATCCCGCTGGTGAAGAGGGGTTCACCAACAACCCCTTCATCGGCAATTACGGCGACACTTCGGTACTCTACTTCCTGCAGTATCAGAGCGCCCAGTCGGATAGTCCCTTGTTCCAAAAAGCGCGGACTGGCACCAATATCTTCAATAATGGCGGATTCAATGGCGGCTCCCTTTTCGCGCCGCTGCAGAATGACGTGAAGAACAACACTTTGCCGCAAGTCTCCTGGATTGTCGCGCCGCAGGCCTATTGCGAACACCCGACATTTCCGCCGAACTGGGGCGCCTGGTATATCTCGAACGTTCTGGACGCGCTGACATCCAACCCCGAAGTCTGGGCTTCGACCGTTCTCATCATCAATTTCGACGAGAATGACGGGTTCTTCGATCACATCGTGGCGCCGACCGCTCCCGAAAGCGCGGCACAGGGGCTTTCGACAGTCAGCACCGTCAACGAGATCTATCCGGGTGTCCCAAACAACAGCAAACTTCCCACCGGTCCCTACGGGCTCGGCGCGCGCGTTCCCTGCTTCATCGTCTCGCCGTGGAGCAAGGGTGGCTGGGTCTGCTCGCAGACCTTCGACCATACCTCGGTCATCCAGTTCATCGAGAAGCGTTTCGGCGTGATCAATCCGCACATCACGCCGTGGCGCCGTGCCGTGTGTGGCGATCTGACATCGGCCTTCAATTTCAAGCATGCCAACCCGACCACCCCGCCGCTGCCGGATACCACCAACTTCGTCAGTTTCGTGTCCGGTTCGACATTGGAGCCGGTCACTCAGGCGATCATCGAAGCCGGCCAGCAGCCAGCCAAGACGCTGACGCTGACCATTCCGACCGACCAGACGATGCCGGTGCAGGAGCCCGGGCAGCGCCTTGCCCGTGCGCTGCCTTATCAATTGCAGGCGGATGCGAGCGTCAATGTCGGCAACCAATCCGTCAGAATCCACTTCAGCAATACCGGCACGGCCGGCGCGTTCTTTCACGTCCGCACCGCGCTCGGGGCACTGAATGGCGGCTCGGGGGCGGGTCCCTGGGGCTATACGGTCGATCCCGTCGCCAAATCGCTCTCGGATACATGGCGGCCGACGGGCGGCAGCAATTATGATCTCTCGGTGTACGGGCCGAACGGATTCTTCCGCAGATTTGCAGGCGGCATGACACCGTCCTCGGCCAATCTCGCGGTTCGAAGCGAATACGATCTGCCCGGTGGAGGCCTCATCCTGATCGTCACCAATGCCGGCGCGGCGGCCGTGCCGGTGAACATTGCCGACAACTACACCGGCAATTCACATCGGAATTTCCTGCTCCCCGGTGAGAGCCTGCCCACGGTTCTGAGCCTGAGATCCAACGCCAACTGGTATGACGTGCAGATCACCGTCGAATCCGATCCGAGCTTCATTCGCCATTATGCCGGCCATGTCGAAACCGGCGCCGACAGCCTCAGCGATCCGCTCATCGGGCGCAGCGAGGCATAGGCCCAGCGTCATCGAGACGGCTTCTCACGAGCGAAAAGCGTGGCGATCCGCCTCTCCTGCCCCTTCCGTTCGCTGTCACAAGCAGCGAATGGAAGGGATCGGCAGGCCGCGAGGATCATCACGCTCCCCCGCTCTTCCGCGGAGTCGATTCAAGCGATCCCTGCGATGCTGTGGACGGGGCTCCCCGACGACATGTTCGGAGCACCCGATTCACGCATCCGTGCTCGTTCGCGAGTCGCTCCGATATCCCTCGGGCGCGATCCGCCTTAGTTGTTGCTCGCCAGGACCAAGCCCGGCGGCTCAGCCTGCGGCTGGCTGGGCGTCGGCGCGGTGCGGATCACCGTCGGGGCCGTGGCGCCAGCCCCCGCCCCGCAATTGCCTGAGCGGTAGGAGACCACTTTCGGGGCGCTATTGCCCGAATAGGTGATCTGCGTGCTCTCCATGCAGGCTCCGTTCCCCGTCATCGTCGAGACGAAAGAATAGCCTGTGCTGCCGGCCGGCAGGCTGCCGGGCGCGGGCATCGGCGCCGCAGCCAGGCTCTCAACCTGCCGGAGCAGGCTCGCCGCCTGCTGCTCCATCTGGGTGGAAATCCTGTCCATCATCGCGAAGGGCGAATCGGGCCCGACCATGGGAGGCACCGGCAGGAAGGTGTCAGCAACCATCGGGCCGGGGGCGATCACGACCGCCGGCGGCACGTCGCCCGTATAGCGGATCTGGGCAACTTCCCCACTGGGAAGCTGGACGGTCATCGTATGGAAGGCGGGGCTTTTGGCCATGGCCGGTGCGGAAATCCCGGCGAGCGCGCAACAGGCCGTCGCGACAAGAAGGGCGCGTCTCATGACAATCTCCGTTAGCCGTTCAAGAGCCGATGGATAATTATAACCCATTTCCGTGGCACTGCATGACGTCAATCTAAAAAGTCGTTTACCGAGGGCATCCGCGGACCGTCTATTCCGTCAACGCCGCCTGTGCCGCGGAGGCGAGATAGGTCGCGGCACGGGGAAGGATCGTGTCGTTGAAGTCGTAATGGGGGCTGTGCAGGTCCCGCCCGCCCTCGCTCGGCCCATTGCCGATCCAGGCAAAGGCGCCCGGCGTCCTTTGCAGGAACCAGGCGAAATCCTCGCTGGTCATGCTGGGCGGAAGATCACGCCGCACCGTGAGCCCGGCTGCGGCGGCGGCCGCGGCGGCGCGGTCGGCTTCGGCTTTCGCGTTGATGGTGGCGATGGCGATGCCCTGCGTGGCGACATCGGCGCTCATGCCAAAGGCGGCCGCGACGCCATCGACGACACGCCGGAGCGAGGCGCCGACCAGCGCGAGCACCTCGTCACGATAGCCGCGGAACGTGCCGCGCAGGATGGCGGTTTCCGGGATCTGGTTGGGCGCATTGCCGCCCTCGATCATGCCGACCGTCAGCACCGCCGCGTCAAGCGGGCTCACCTCGCGCGAGACGATCGATTGCAGCCCGAGCAGCAGGTGGGCGGCCGCCACCATGGGGTCCCTCGCCAGATGCGGCATGGCGGCATGGCCGGCCTTGCCATGGAGGGTCACGCAGAAGCGCTGGCCCGCTGCCATCACCGGGCCGGCGTGCAGCATCACCGTGCCCGCCTCGAGTCCGGGCCAGTTGTGAAAGGCGAAAATACGCTCGAAGGGGAAGCGCTCAAGAAGTCCGTCGGCAAGCATCGCGCGCGCTCCGCCCGCCCCCTCTTCGGCCGGCTGGAAGATCAGCCGGATCGTCCCGCGCCAGGAGCTATCGTGCAGGAGAAGCCTTGCCGCGCCGAGCAGCGAGGCCGTGTGCCCGTCATGCCCGCAGGCATGCATCACGCCCGGCCGGGTCGAGGCATAGGCGAGGTTGGTCTCCTCAGGGATCGGCAGCGCGTCCATATCGGCCCGCAGCGCCACCGACCGGTCCGAACCGGGACGAAAGAGGGTGGCAACCACCCCATGCCCCCCCACGCCAGTGACGAAGGGGATGCCGAGCTCGGTGAGGCGCTCGGCGACGAAGGCGGCCGTCTCGCGCTCCTCCGTCGAAAGCTCGGGGTGCGCATGCAGGTGGCGGCGCCAGGCGACCAGCGCGGCGGCGGTTTCATCATCCATCGCCAGAGGGATCCTCTCAGCTTCCATTGTCCGATACCAAAGGATCGGGGCAGGCTGCGAACATACCCTCATACGGCGCCATGCCCGGTTCCGCCACTGGTCTCACCCGCTGCCAGCCGGGCAGGTCCATGAAGCGAAGGCACGCCGCAGGACTCTATTCCTGGCACGAAGCGGTTTGCTCCGCGGGGCGGCCGTCAACCGCGAATTCATGCACGGTGCTTGCCGAAATTCTGCGCCAGCACGCACGCTTCGAGGAAAATCGAGTTTCCCGTTTCAAATGAAACGCGTTTTTCGATGCGGTGCGTGGACTTCGCCGCGCAAGGCAATGTAGCATTTTCGTCTTCCGCGAAAGAGAATCCCATGACGTTTGACGATGCCTCGTCGCGTGGCTTTCCATCTGTCGCGCATGCGGCGAAGCGGATCGAGATCGAGGGATCACGACTGAACATTTTCGAGTTTGGCGCCGGGGATCCCGTGGTCCTCGGCACAAGCTATCTGTGGGACGTGCGGATGTGGCGCCCTCAGATAGAGGAGCTTGCGAAGCGCTATCGAGTGATCGTTCCGGAGCTCTGGGGCCATGGCGGATCCGGCCGGCTTCCCATCACGACCACGAGCATGCAGGACCTCGCGAAGCAGCATCTGACAATGCTGGATCATCTCGGTGTGAACCGCTTTGCTCTGGTCGGCCTCTCGTTGGGCGGCATGTGGGGAGCGGAACTGGCGATGATGGCGCCGGCGCGGGTATCGTCCCTCGTGCTGATGGGAACGTCTCTTGCGGAGGAGCCCGCCGCCACGAGGGAGCAGTATTCCGCCATCGTCGGCGCCATTGAGAAAGCGGGCATGCTGCCAGACGCTCTGCGCGAGGGGATCGTGCCCCTTTACTTCTCGCCCTCCGTGGCAAGCCGGAAGCCTGAGCTGCCGGCAGAGTTCGATGCCATGCTCCGCGGCTGGAACCGCGAGCGGGTGGTCGACAGCGTCGTACCGCTCGGCCGCATCATTTTCGACCGCCGCGATGCCATGGACGATCTCGCAAAGCTCAAGATGCCGGTGCTGGTGATGACCGGAGCCCACGACATCCCGCGTCCCCCCGAGGAGGGGCGGCGCATGGCCGAGCGCCTGGGTTGCCGCTTTATGGAGATTCCGCAGGCCGGGCACATTTCCAGTCTGGAAGCACCCGAATTCGTGACCGCCGCCCTGGCGGCGTTTCTTGCCGAACAGAGCCTTCCGGTCAGCCGGGCGCGATGACGGGAAATCAGCGTGCTCCAGCGGCAATTTCGCCAAGGGGCGGCCGATTTGGCCAACCGGGTCACGCGGCTTCGTCACGCCCCTTCGCCAGGGCCAGCACGCCGATGATGATGAGGCCGGTAACGACATAGCGCACGCCGGCGCCGACGCGCATCACATTCAGCATCGTCACCACGAGGTCGAGCAGGGTTGCCGCGCCCCAAAGCCCGGCCGGGCTGGCCTGGCCGCCGGCAATGGAGGTGCCGCCCAGCACCACCACCGCGATCGACATGAGGAGATAGTCGGCGCCCATATCGAGGGCCGCGCCGCCGGAATAGGCTGCGAGCAGGATTCCGGCGATGGCGGCGAGAATCGCCGAGAGCAGATAGACCAGCGCCAGGGTGCGGCGCACGGCAAGGCCCGCGAGCCGCGCGGCCCGCACATTCTGTCCGATCGCCAGCACCGCCCGCCCGAACACCGAGCGCTGGAGCGCGGCGGCAACGAGACCGGTAAAGACGATGAAAAGAAGCGCGATCAGGGGCACGCCGAGCAGCCTTGCAGCGCTGAACGAGACGAGCAGCGGCGCTGGCGGGGCGTTCGTGGTGCGCGAATAGGCGATCGCCATCGACTGGAACACGAAGCCCGAGGCGAGCGTGCCGATCATCGGCGGGATGCGAAGCCCCTGGATCAGCAGGACATTGAACACCCCCGCGACAATCCCGACCCCGATTCCGGCCGCGAGCCCCGCGAGCAGCCCGTGATTGCTGCCGTTCATCAGCCCGATCGCGATATAGCCCGCGAAGGTCATCACGCCGGGGATCGAAAGATCGATATTCCCGGGGCCGGCCGCGATCGTGAACATCTGGCCGATGCCGACGATCGCGTAGAAGGTCGCAAATTGCAGCGCGACCGCGAGCGTCGCCAGCATGCCGCGGCCCTGCACGACGAGAGCGGTCACCAGCCAGACGATGAGCGCGGCGCCGAAGGACCAGAGCCATGGCCGCGCATCGAGCCAGGCGCGAAGCCCGCCGCTCATGCGCCACTCCACCGATTGAGCGCACGGAGTCCCAGCACGACGATCAGGATCCCGCCTTGCACGCTCAACTGCCAGTCGGTCGAGATGTTGAGAAAGGAGAGAAGCGAGCCGGCAAGCAGCATGATCCACGCGCCGACGACAGTGCCGACCGGCGTCACGATGCCGCCTACGAATTCCCCGCCGCCCACGATGACTGCGGCGATGGAGACCAGTGTGTACTGCGTGCCCACTGTGGCATCGCCGGCCGTGTTGAGGCCGGTGAGGGCAAGGCCCGCCAGCACGCCGCAGGCGCCCGCCACCGCATACAGCACCATTCTGCCGGCAAGCAGCGACCAGCCGGTATGCGCGACCGCGCGCGGGTTGCCGCCGATCCCACGCAGAACCACGCCGTAGGAGGTATGCATCAGAAGCAATTCGCTGCAGATGGCAAGCAGAATCGATGCCAGAACGGGCAGGGGCAAAAACGGCGGCTGCCATGAGAGGAGCGCGGGCAGCCAGGAGGGCGGCGTCCCACCCGGGTTCGGCAGAACCAGAAGGGCGAGGCCAAGCCAGACGAAGGAGGCGCCGAGCGTGACGACGATCGAAGGCAGCCGCCGCACATGGATCAGCGCACCCATCAGCGCATAGGCGCCGACAAGCGCGGCGAGAGAGAGCCAGCCGAGGAGCGGGTGCCCGGCGAGCAGGGTCGCCGCGATGCAATTGACGAGCGAGAGAAACGGCCCGATGCCGAGATCGATGTCCCCCACCGTGATCACCGCCATCTGCGCCATGGCGGCAAAGATGGCCGGCAAGGTGAAATTGAGCAGCACGGTGAGCCCGAAATAGCTCGTCGTCCGCGGCTGCATCGTGAAGATCGCCCCCAGCATCACGATGAGCGCGACGGCAGGGAGCCCGACGCGCAGCACGCTCCCCTGATGCCGCCCGCCGAGGGCGCTCATCTCGGCCGCAGCGTCAGACGGCAATGCCCTGCCCCGCGCCGAAAGAGGCCCTGATCACCCGTTCTTCGGTGAGATCCGCGTGCGCGATCTCGTCGGTGATCGTTCCGCGGTAGAAGACGTAGATCCGGTCACAGTTCACGAGCTCGGTATTCTCCGTCGTGTACCAAAGGAAGGCGCGGCCCGCCTCGGCTGCGCGATGGACATGCTGATAGAGATCGCGCTTGGTGGCGATATCCACCCCGCGCAGCGGGTCGTCGAAAAGGATGATGTCCGCCTCGGCGGCGAACGCCCGTGCGACCAGCACCTTTTGCTGGTTGCCGCCGGAGAGGCTGGTGATCGGCCGGCCGATATCGGGCGTGCGGATTGCAAGCCGCGTCCGCCACTCCTCGGCCAGCGCCGTCTCGCGCGTCTGGGTCAGAAAACCAAGCCGCGCCAGCGCGCGAAGCCGGCTGATCGTCGTATTGCGCCCCACCGACCAGAGCGGGAAAATTCCCTCGGTGCGACGATCTCCGCTCACATAGGCGACCGAGCCATTGACGCGCAGGGCGGCGGCGGGACGGAAGGCGGCGTCGAAGACCGCCTGCAAAAGCTCGCGCTGCCCATGGCCGGCCAGGCCGGCAAGACCGACCACCTCGCCGGCCCTGAGCTGCACGCGGAAGGGCGTCTCCCCGCGCGCCGTCTGCTCGACGCGGATCTGCTCGCGCCGGCCGCGCGAGCCCGGCGGGTGGGTGGGATCCGCGCCGCGAACGACGCCCATCATCTCGACAAGCTGCGCCTCTGTGAGCGCATCGGCCGCGCCGCTGCCCACCACTTGCCCGTCACGCATCACGAAAACCGTGTCGGCATGGCCGAGAATCTCGGGCAGCCGGTGCGAGATGAAGACCACCGCGATGCCGCGGGCGCGCGCCTCCTCCGTGTAGCGCAGCAATTGCTCGGCTGCGGTCGCGTCGAGCGAGGCGGTCGGCTCGTCGAGGATGACGAGCCGCACCGGGTGATCGGTCTCGGTGAAGGCGCGCGCTGTCTCGATCATCTGCCGCTGCCCGATCGGCAGCTCACCGACCGGGCGGCGCGGGTCGATGCCGTGACCGGGGAAGATTGTCTGCAACGCATCACCGATCAGCCGCCGGGCGCGCCGCCGCCAGCCGGGGCCGGCAAGGGCGGGGTGGAAAATCCTCGTGTTCTCGGTGGCACTGAGGTTCGGGCAGAGAGAGAGTTCCTGGAACACGCAGCGTATGCCGAGCGCGCTTGCGCGCCGCACGCCATAGCTGTGCCCGACCGGCCGGCCGGCCACGCGGATCTCCCCGCTATCGGGGGCTAGCGTGCCCGCGAGGATCTGCATCAGCGTCGATTTTCCGGCGCCGTTATGACCGACGACGCTCACCATCCGGCCCGATCGGATCGTGAGATCGACGCCGGCGAGCGCGCGGACGGCGCCAAAACTCTTGCTGATGCCGATCAGACGGACGAGCGCTCCGCCCACTTCGTCCGTCATGCGGCGTGCTGCCAGATCGACGACAATGGTTTCGCGGACAATGTTTTAAGGCACGCCGTTCGGAATCGGTGATGCCGGCGGGGCCGTGTTGGAGAGATTGGCGGCGATCAGCTCCTTCGTCCATTGCTCGCTGTAGAGCGGTGTCGAGACGCCTCCCTCCGGTACCGCCTTGAGCCAGGCGTCAAGATCCTGCTGCTGGATGACGAGCAGGGGCACGTTGACGGTCTTCGGCACCTTCGCACCGGCGAGGATCTGCTGGGCGACCCAGAAGGCGATCGAGGAAACGCCGGGCGCCGAGGAAAGCGAGAAGGTGGAGTACCCACCGGGCCTCGAGGCAAGCTGCTTCCAGAGGGCCAGCTCATCCTGGCGGTTGCCCATGATGATCAGCGGCGTCGCCCGTCCTGCCGCCTTGAACGCCTGATAGGTGCCGTAGCCGTCTCCGCCCTGGGTCACCACGGCGTTGACGGTAGGCAATGTCGGCAAGATGCCGGCAACCTCCTTCTGGGCGATCGACTGCGTCCAGTTTCCATGCACGGAGGCGACGAGCTTGATACCCGGATATTTGGCGAAACCCTCGACGATGCCCTGATGGATGTCGTCATCGACCGAAGTGCCGGCGATGCCGCGCACCTCGAGCACATTGCCCTTGCCGCCAAGCTTGTTGGCGACATAGTCAGCCTCCATCTTGCCCATGTCGACATAATTGTACGCGACCTTGTAGGCACAGGGCGCGGTGGCGAGGCTGTCGAAAACGACCACCACGATATGGGCATTGCACGCCTGCTGGATCACGCCATTGAGCGCGGTCGGCGAGGCGGCGTCGATCACGATCGCCTTCCAGCCCTCGAGCGTGAGATCGCCGATCTGGGAGGCCTGCTGAGGAGCCGAATTGTCGGCATTCACCACCTTGGTCTTGGCGATCACGCCGCTCGAGACAGCCTGCTGAGAGGCCAGGCTCCACATTTTCAACATCTGCTGGCGCCAGCTGTTGCCGGCATAGGAATTGCTAAGCGCGATGCCGTCCTTTGCGGTGCTGACATCGGCGGCATGCGCCGGAGCATTCGCGAGCACGATGGGCAGCGCCGCGCCGATGGCCGCTCCAATCACGCATTTTCTGAGTTTCATGGCATTCTCTCCCTGGTGTCCCACCCCCGCCATTCGCTGGCTTTCGCGACGAATGACGGGAATAAGCAGGCCACGGAAAACAAAACAGCGAGTGTCCTCATGCCCTCTGCGCTGCGCTGCGATGCGACGCGCTTCGGAATCGGGGCACTCGCAGCCGGGCCCGGAAACGCCGTGCCCATTTGTGCTGAACCGGGCACGCATCTGTCATCGTGGACGAACGGACAGGCTCCTGCAAGTGCGGGGTGGGGTGTAAGCCTTTCTCGTCGCTCGGTTACGGCGCGCGGGTTGGAATGGGTGATGGCGGCGGGGCCGTGTTCGTGAGATTCGCGGCGATGAGTTTTTGGGTCCATTGCTGGTCATAGACACCGGTGGCCACGCCGCCCGGCGGCACCACTTTCAGCCAGGCATCCAGATCCGCAGCTGTGATGACGACGAAAGGCACATTGACGATCTTCGGAACCTTCGCTCCAGCCAGGATCTGCTGCGCGACCCAGAAGGCGATGGAAGAGACACCGGGAGGTGAGCCGATCGAAAAGGTCTCATATCCGCCGGGCGCATCGGAGAGCTGTTTCCACAGGGCAAGCTCGTCCTGGCGATTGCCCATAATGATGAGCGGCGTCGGTCGTCCCGCAAGCTTGAACGCCTGATAGGTGCCATACCCGTCTCCGCCCTGCGTCACCACCGCATCCACCTTCGGCAGTGTCGGCAGGATGCCGGCAACCTCCTTCTGGGCGATCGACTGGGTCCAGTTCCCATGCACCGATCCGACCAGCCTGATGCCGGGATATTTGGCAAAGGTTTCGACGATTCCCCGATGAATGTCGTTATCGACCGAGGTCCCGGCGACGCCGCGCACTTCGAGAACATTGCCCTTGCCGTTGAGTCGCTTGGCGACATACTCGGCTTCCGACGTGCCCCAGTTCACGTAATTCAGCGCGACCTGATAGGCACAGGGCGCGGTGGCGAGACTGTCGAAAACGACCACCACGATATGGGCATTGCAAGCCTGCTGGATCACGCCGTTGAGCGCGGTCGGCGAGGCAGCGTCGATCACGATCGCCTTCCAGCCCTCGAGCGTGAGATCGCCGATCTGCGAGGCCTGCTGGGGAGCCGAATTGTCGGCGTTCACCACCTTGGTCTTGGCAATCACGCCATCCGCAATAGCCTGCTTGGCGGCGAGATCCCACACGCTCAGCATCTGCTGGCGCCAGGTGTTGCCGGCATAGGCGTTGCTGAGCGCGATACCGTCCTTTGCGGTGCTGACATCGGCGGCGCCCGCCGGTGCGCTTGCCAGCGCGAGCGACAACACGGCACCGATGAACGCCCTGAACAGGCCCTTCCCCAATCTCATTTCCTTCCCCCTCCATAGAAACTCAAGAGACAAACTCAAGGCAAATATGGCTTCGACAGATCGCCGCGCGCGCCTGCCAAGGCCATAGGCGGCAGAGCGGGATGCATTCGCTCGCGCCCATGCATCCCGTCCGCGTCATTCGTTTTCCGGTGTGATTGAGACCGGCGGTTGAGTCCCCCTCCGGTCAGCGCGCGCGAAAGCCAGGATCGTGATCGCGAACAAGAAGCGAGAACGTGACGGCCGCACATCATCACGCTCTCGCGGCCGGAGGGTGCTGCTACTTGCCCCAGATCTTCCGGTATATAGTCTCGTAGCCATTGGTCGGGTCGTAGAGATTCTGCGGCCCGCCATCACTGTTGAGATTGTCGTGCACGAAGAGGTGCACCGGATCGACGAAGCCGCTCGGCGGCGCGCCTGCGAAGGCGCGGTTGAGCTCATCGATGGTCTGCCAGCCCTGCATGCGCAGCGGCTCGGCCACGGTCGCCACCTGGTATTGCTGCGAGCGGATACGCTCGAAGGCGGAGACCGATCCATCGCCGGCCGAGATGCTGAAGGGTGGGCTCGTGCCCGAGACACCTGCCGATTGCAGTGCGGGGGCCATGAAGTCGAAATAGAGATCGTTGATGCCGATCGAATAGGTCCATTTCTTGCCGTACTGCTCAAGCAGCGCGGTGGTGAGCTGCCCCATGCGTGAGGAGACGTAAGCGAGCGGCGTATCCTTGAGCGCGAGCAGCGTGCAGGTCGTGCATTTCTTAAGCCATTCCACCATTGCGTCGGACTTGGCGATCGCCACTTTGTATTCGGAGTCGGTGAAGATCACAACGCCCGCATGGCCGTCGGATTCCGCCACCGCATAGAGCGCAGCCGCCTTGCCGACATCGGGCGGGCTGGTCGTGACGTTCCAGAACACATACGGATTCTGCAATGTTCCGGCCGTTCCGCCGGCGTGCCAGCCAACGACCTTGATCCCGAGCTTCTCCGCCTGCTCGATGAGCGGGGCCGACTGGATCGCATCGACGCTGCCGAGAATGATCCCATCCGGCTTGAGCGAGATCGCCTGGGAGAGGGCGGCATTCTGCCCCGAAACCGTGCCGGCGCCGTCAAGAAGGCGGAAATTCCAGCCGATGATCTTTGCCGCCTCTTCCGCCCCCATGCCGACACCGCGCGCCCCGCCATTGCGCATGTCATTCGCGACATAGACCACGGTCTTGCCGGGAACCGCCTTAGGCCCGGTGGTCGGGCCTGTCCACGGAATCACGGGACTCGTCACCTGGGCTACGTATTTCTTCGCGTATTGAAGGAACGAATCGTCGGCATGCGCGCTTGCCGTGAAAAGCCCTGCGGCGGCGGCAAGGCCGAGCACGCTCCGCCACATCAAGGCTTTGCTCCCGATGATCTTTTCCTGCATCGTTTCTCCCTCCTTTTGCGGGTCTTGCGGGGCCGTGGCTTCCGTTCCGTTTTCCCGCGCTCTCTTTTCCCGCGCTCTCTTTTCCCGCGCTCTGGGGTGGACTATTTCCCCCAGATGGCGCGGTATTTCTCCTGATACCCATTTGCCGGATCGAACACGTTCTGCGGCCCGCCATCGGCGCCGATATTGGCGTGGATGAAGAGATGAACCGGATCGACGAAGCCGCTCGGTGGCGCGCCCGCGAAGGCACGGTTCAGTTCGTCGATCAGTTGCCAGCCCTGCAGGTGCAGCGGTTCGGCAACGGTTGCCACCTGATATTGCTGGGTGCGGATCCGCTGGAACGCTGAGGAGGAGCCGTCACCGCCCGAGATGTTCCAGGGATGCCCGTCGCCGGGGATGCCTGCCGCTTGCAGCGAGGGACCCATGAAATCGTAATAGAGATCATTGATGCCGAGAGAATAGGTCCATCGCTTGCCGAACCGCTCGAGCAGGGAGGTCGTGAGCTGGGGCATCCGGTTCTGGGTCTGGCCGAGCGGCGTGTCCACGGTCGTCAGGATCCGGCAACCGCTGCATTTGCGGATCCAGCTCGCCATCGCATTCGATTTCGCGATCGCCAGCGCATATTCGCTGTCGGTGAAGATCACCACGCCCGCCTTTCCGTCCGATGTCGCGACGGCATAGAGCGCGGCCGCCTTGGCAACCTCGGCCGGATCGGTCGAGACGTTCCAGAAAACATCCGGATTCGTCATCGCCCCGGCTTTCGGGCCTGCGTGCCATCCCACCACCTTGATGCCCGCCTTCTCCGCCTGCTCGATCAGCGGCGCGGATTGCACGGCGTCCACGCCACCGAGGATGATGCCATTCGGCTTGAGCGCAATCGCCTGGGAGAGCGCCGAGTTCTGGCCCGAGACCGTGCCTTGCCCATCGAGGATGCGGAACTTCCAGCCGATGACCTTTGCCGCCTCGGCCGCCGCCTCTGCCGCGCCACGCGGGCCGCCATTGCGCTGGTCGGTCGAGACATAGACGACCGTCATGCCCGGCACGGCCTTGGGCCCGGTGGTCGGGCCGGTCCAGGGAATGTTCGGGTTCGTAACCTGAGCGATGAATGTCTTCGCGGATTGGACGAAAGCATCATCGGCCCGCGCCGCAGCGCAGGTGAGGCCGATCATGGCAGCCGTCACGACCGCCGGAACCGAAAGTCTCCCAGCCATTCGCAGAATTTTTTTCACCATTTGGACGTTCCCTTGCCTCGCTTCCTGCAGAACTATGTGCCGCCGCTGCGCTTGGTCGCCGCGTAGCGGCGCTGGGCCACGCCCGCGAGCCCGATTGCGATCACCAACGTCACACCATTGAAGAGCGGCTCGACGAAGAAAGTACCGCCAAGCTGCTCGATTCCGGAGATCCCCACCGCAAGGATCACCACGGCCACCACCGTGCCCCAGACATTGACGCGCCCTGGCCGGATCGTGGTCGAGCCGAGAAAGGCGCCGACCAGCGCGGGCAGCAGATATTCGAGCCCCACGCTCGCCTCGCCGATCCTGAGCTTGGCTGCCAGCACCACGCCGGTGAAGGCGGTGAGAAAGCCGGAAGCGACGAAGACACCCATCACGTACCGGCGCACCGGGATGCCGTTGAGTTCGGCGGCGCGCGGATTGGCGCCGATCGCATAGAGATGCCGGCCAAGCGGCAGCCGTTCGGAGACGATCCAGAGGATCACCGCAACGATGGCGACATAGAAGGCCGGGATGGGAATCCCGAAAACAGAAAGATCGTTGATTGCAAGAAAGCTTTTTGGAAGCGTGCCGATCACCTGCTGGCCGCCGGTGTGCCAGAGGGCGAGCGCGTAGATGATCGTCCCGGTGCCAAGGGTCGCGATGAAGGAATCGATCTGGGCGATTTCGACGAGAAGGGCGTTGATGAAGCCGCTCAGCGTGCCAGCGAGCAGCACCAGCACCACGGCCACCGGCCAGGGAATGCCGTAATAGGCCTGCAGGCTGATCGCCAGGATGTGCCAGAGCACGATGCCATAGCCGACGGTGAGATCGATGCGGCCGGCCATCATCGGAATCATCGAGGCGAGCGAGAGCAGCGCGATGACCGATTTGTCGGCGAGCATCGAGCGCAGGTTGAGCGCAGTCGGGAAGGTCTGGGGCAGAAGGAGCGAGAAGAAGACGATCAGCGCGACCGTGAGCAGCGGCAGCCCATAGACGGTGAGGCGCCGGCGCAAGGCCGCGCCTGGCGACATGGCGCGGAATTCCGCGCGGGTCGGCTCAAGCGCATTGGATTTCAACGACAGCATATCCGCCCTCCTTCAGGCGATGCAGGCCTCGCCCAAGGGATCATCGCGTGGTTCGGTCCGTGAATCGCCGGCAAGGCTTGCCGAGGCGGCGGCGAGAAGCTGGGCGATCGAGAGATCCGCGGCCCCGAGCTCGCCGGCCACAGCGCCGTGATCGAACACGAGCGCGCGGTGGCAGACCTTCGCGATCTCCTCGAAATCGGTGGAGACGATGATGATCGCGGCACCCGCTGCCAGCGCCGCCTCGAAGAGGCCGTAAATTTCCGCCTTGGCGCCGACATCAACCCCAGCGGTCGGGTCCTCGAAGACATAGACCTTGCCTTTGAGATCGAGTGCGCGGCCAACCACGACCTTCTGTTGATTGCCGCCCGAAAGCGCTTCGATCACCAGGCCCGGGTCGTTCGGCCGGAGCCCGACAAGCTGCCCGAGCGCGAAGGCGGCATCGATCTCCGGCTTCGGCGAAAGATAGGCGAAGAGGCTGCGGCCCTTGGCGAGCGGATTGATGAAGAAATTCTCGCGCACAGAACGATAGGGGACGACCGATTCGGCGGCACGGTCTCCGCAGACGAGGACGATCCCGTTCGCCATCGCGGCGCGCGGCGAAGGCAGTGTCACCGGCACGCCGTCGAGGAGAATGCGTCCCCCCGTTACCTCCGCCAGGCCGAAGAGCGCCCGCGCGACCCGCTCCTGGCCGGCGCCGCGCAGCCCCGCCAACCCAACCACCTCGCCGGCATGGATCTCGGCATCGACCGGCCCGACATCACCGACCTTGAGCCCTTCGAGCACCAGCCGCGCCGTGCCCTCCCGCTTTGTCGGGCGGCGGAACACCTGCGCGGCCTCGCGGCCGACGATCATCAGGATGATCTCCTCGGCGGTGACATCGCCGATATGCCGTTCGCCGGCCACCCGCCCATCGCGCAGAACGACCACCCGCTCGGCAATCTCGAACACTTCGTCGAGCCGGTGGGAGACATAGATCATGCCCACCCCCTTCGCCCGGAGCCTGCGCAGGGCCGCAAAGAGGCGGGCCACCTCGTCGGCGGGCAGGCTTGCGGTCGGCTCGTCCAGCACCAGCACTTCGCACTCTGCGGCAAGCGCGCGGGCGATCGCGACCAGCGATTTTTCGGTCCGGCTGAGGCTCTGGATCCGGATGTCGGGGTCGATATCGGCGCCGAGGACCGCAAGCGCGGTTTTCGCCCGCCGTTCCGCCTGCCGATAGTCGACGAGGCCGAAGCGCCGCGGGTAGCCAAGCGTGAGGCAGATATTCTCCGCCACCGTCATCCATTCGACGAGCCCGAGATCCTGATGGATGAAGGCGATTGGCAGGCGTGTCGGCGCGCCCGTGGCATCCTCGCCCCGGAACAGAATACGGCCTCCATCGGGCTTGTACACGCCGGCAAGGATTTTGATCAGCGTCGATTTGCCGGCACCGTTCTCGCCGAGCAGGGCGAGAATCTCGCCGTGGTGGAGCGAGAGGCTGACCTCGGCCAGCGCCTGCGTCGCCGCGAAGGCCTTGGACACACTCTGGACGGCAAGGAGCGGGCTGCCTTCCTTCCCGGTCGTGTCGGCATCGTGAAATGCGGGAAGGCGGTTCTCATCCATCATTACCGGACATTCCTCCCCAGCCGGGCCTTGCTGGCCCGGTCTGCGATGCGACCATACGGCTCCCTTCCGGAACGCATGCGGGCGGGAGACCGCACTGAATTGGGCAGACAATCAAATTGTACAGTATCGTGGCCGCCCCTGCGGGCCAAGCCCGGCTCGTGATCCCCCTTTTGACCGCTCCTCGTGGCCCTTAGGCGCGCTTCCGAATGCCTGCGCCGGAAATCCGCCGGGGGTTGTCGGCGCGCGCCGGCAGGCCATCCGTGCTCTCCCTCTTTCGCTCATCGGACCGTGGCGATGCCTTTTCGGCCCGGATCACTCGTGGCACTGCAGGGGATTGCCGCTCAGCCGGTAAACCGCCCCGGTTTTGGTCGTCCCGAGGAGCACCCTCTCTTCGTCGATGACCTGAAGCAGCCTGAAGAACTGGCGGGCGCGCTCGATCGCCTTGTCGTGCAGCGCGTCCGCACGGTTGAAGCGCGCCTGAAAGGCAAACTCGCCGACGAGCGGGGCATGGTCCCCGCGCATGCGCCAGAGCGCCACGTTGCACTTTGCGCTGACGCCCTTGCCGAAACCCAGCATGGCGAGGTCGAGCAGCACCTCCTCGACGACCGCCTGGTTGACGAGCTCGACCCGGTCCGTCTCGGATTGCCGGAGGGCTTCGAGGCAAGGGAAGGCATGCCCCAGATTCGTCAATGACTTGCGATCCCCCTCGGGGGCCTCGTTCAGGCCGAACTGCACATTGTGCGAATAGAGCATGCGGCCACCGCCCACCCGATCATGCAGCGGCAGGGCTTCGGCCTTGAACTTGATCTTGTGCTTGATGTCGAACCTCGGCCGCACATCATGCTCTGCCGCAGTCTGCAGATCGGGGTGGCGGAACTTGAAGACGATCTCAGGCACGCCGAGCGGAAAGCCGTCTACATAGCGGACGCGCTGGCGCAGGATGAAGCCGTTATTATAAAGACGGAAATCAGGCGTATCGAGGAAGCGTATCTCGCGCACCGCCGGCTGCAGCCGTTCCATTCCGGCCGCCGAATAGGTGACGCCAGCCTGATTGGCGGCCTCACGAACGGTTGTCCGATAGTCACGAAGCGCGTTGGCCGAGGTGAATCCATCCGGCTTCAAGATGATCTTGCATTCGAGGTAGTGCACCCGGTCGAGCGGGCTGCCATCGCTATAGAACCCGGGTTTTATATATTGACGTTCCATGGTTTTCCTCCCGGTCGTCGGCCGTGAATCGTGACCATTCCGGTCTTCTCCCACCTTGAAGCTATGCGAATTTCAGATTTGTGACACTAGGATATCGGTACCGTGAACCGCACGCGTACGAGCCGGCTGGGAAGCCGCGCGAGGGCATCGGAAAAGACTGTCTTTTGGAGCGGGACGGGATCGCTCGCGCTCATCCCATCCCGCTCGCGGTCATTGTTCTCCCGCGTGATTCAGACCTCGGGTGACTCCACCTCCGGCCATCCCGCGAAAGGGCGCTCAAATGGAAGAAATGATAATATGAAAATGCTTGTAAAACAAAGGCATAAGGTGGTTCCCGGGGGGCGTTGTTCCCGGAGTTTGGGCGAGCGTAGACTGCCTCACGCGGCCTCCGCCCTGAGCACGATCCGGCCTGTCACCTTGCCATCCCTCAGCCGCATCAAGGCTGTGGTGGCCTCCCTTTGCGGCATCGTCGTCACTGGCAGCGGGGCGATCTTGCCGGCCGCTGCAAGCGCCACGAGCTCACGCAGGTCCGCGGGACTGCCGACATAGTTCCCCTGCACGGTCAGCGCCCGCATTGCCATCAGGGGCAGCGGCAGGGTCAGCTCGCCGCCGAAGAACCCGACCTGCACGAGCTTGCCGCCCTTGCGCAGCGCATCGAACGCGAACCTTGCCGTGGCAGTGCCGTTGACGAAGTCGATGATGGCGCCGACCGGCCCGGCGCAGGTCTCCATGATGCTGCGCGCCACGGTATCGCCGTTGCCGTCCACCACCTTTGCCGCACCCGCCGCGAGCGCGGCGTTCCGCCTCTCGGCGCTGACATCGACCACCACGGTGTTGATGTGCCCGAGCGCCTTGAGGATGGCGACCGCATTGAGCCCGAGCCCGCCTGCGCCCACCACCACCACCGGCTCCTCGGGCGGCAGCGGCATGACCTTGCGGATCGCCGAATAGGCGGTGACCCCCGAGCATGCGTAGGTCGCGGCGATTGTCGGGTCGATGCCCTTCAGATCGATGAGGTGGCGAGGATGCGGCGCCAGAACATGCGTCGCATAGCCACCGTTCTGAAAGACACCGATGCTGCGTGGCGTGAGGCACATATTGTCCTCTTCCGCCAGGCACCGTGCGCAGGTCCCGCAGCCGACCCACGGATAGACGATGCGGAGATCGCCCTCTTTCACGCCGTTTGCCACGCGGCTCGCCTCGGGCCCGAGCTTCACCACTCTTCCCACGATCTCGTGGCCCATCGCGAGAGGCAGCGTCACCCCACGATCCTTGACCAGGAGCCTCCGCCCGCCCCCGATATCGTAGGACCCTTCCCAGATATGAAGATCGGAATGGCAGACGCCGCAATGCGTAACCGCGAGCAGCACCTCCGTGCCCTGCGGTTCCGGCGTCGGCAGCTCCATCTCCTGCAGCGGCGCCCCGTTTTCCACCACGGCCCAGGCATGCATGCGCATTTCCTCCTCTTCTGATCCGTTGATCCGTTCTTCCCGCTGTCTAGCGCATTTCTTCCGCCCGGTATGTGAGCGCTTCCGGGTTGATCATGCGGATCGGCTTGCCGTCGAGGAAGGCCAGGATATTGGCGATGCTGTCGGCATAGAACTGCGCATAGACATCGTTCACACAATAGCCGAGATGCGGCGTGAAGATCGTGTTCGGGCAGGTGAGAAGCGGATGTTCCCGCGGCAGCGGTTCCTCGGGGAAAACATCCAGCGCCGCAGCGATCCGCCCCGCCCGCAGCGCCGCGATGAGCGCCGCCTCATCGACCAGGGCAAAGCGCGAGCTGTTGACGAGCACCGCGCCTGGCTTCATCCGGGCGAGATCCTCCGCGCCAAGCAGCCCGCGCGTGCGCTCCGAGAGCACGATATGCAGGCTGACCGCATCGGACTCGGCAAGCAGGTCCTCCTTCGTCGCGAACCTGGCGCCGGCCGCTTCCGCCCTCTCCTTCGTCAGATTTGGGCTCCAGCCGAGGACACGCATCCCGATGGCCTGGCCATAGCGCGCCATCCGCGCGCCGATCCGCCCGAGCCCGATCACTCCGAGCGTCCGTCCTTCGAGCACCGTGCCGGGTGGAACCACGCTCTGGAACTTTCCCGTCCGCACCGCGTCATCTCCGGCCGGCAGATGCCGCATGGCACCGATCAGGAGCCCAAGCGCGATTTCGGCGGTGGCCGCCGAGGAAAGCTCGCCACCCGTATAGGAGACGAGAACGCCCTGCCGCGTGCAGGCCTCGGTATCGAGCACCGGCGATCGCCTGCCGGTGAGCGAAATCATCCGAAGCTTTCTGAGCCGGGCGATCAGCGGCGCCGGGAAGGCCATGCGTTCGCGCATCACCACCAGAAATTCGAAATCGGCGAGCGCGGCGGCGGCATCATTGCCGCCGAGGGGTTCCTCGAAGAAGGACACCGCGATCCCGCGCGCCTCGAGTTGAGCCCAATCGGCGCTCTTCTTCGCCACACGCTGCCAGTCATCCAGAACGGCAACCCGCATCTTGTTCTCCCAACCTGTCGTCCTGAACCTCGCGCGCCCACGCTCCTTGCGCAAGATGGGCGGACGCTCCCGCCCGGGCCCCCAGGTCTGACCGGGGATCCGCCGGAGATGACCGGTGGAGAGAAGGGGCGCTTTGAAGAGCGGGCCTGGCGTTCTATGGCAGGGGAATCGCGCCTCGTCCGGAGATTAGGGATCCGCCGCCCTTCTCCCAAGCCCCATACGACAAACGAGGAAGAGAAGTCGTTCTTTTTTGAAAGGGGGAATCAAGGAACGTTCATCCTTTCATTCGTCGTCCATGGCCGGCGTCCGCTTCGGACAGCGGGGAAAAGTCTTTTTGCTTCTCTTCCTCAGAAAAAGAAGCCCCTTTTGTTCCGGGATTTCATCCTAGAGTCAAATCTTGTTGCCCTTTATGAAGTCGGCCGCGCGCTCACCGATCATGATCGCAGGCGCATTGGTATTTCCCGAGACCAAATGCGGCATAACGGAAGTATCGGCAACGCGCAGCCCATCGATACCGCGGACGCGCAGGAAGGGATCGACGACAGCCCACTCATCCGTTCCCATCTTGCATGTCCCCGAGGGATGCAGGGCGCCCTGTGCATTTTCGTAGACGAACTTCTGATAGTCATCCTTGCTGCGCAGATCTCGGCCAGGAAGAATCTCTGCTTGAATGAATTGCCTCAATGCGGACTGGCCCATGATATTCTGACCGAGCTTGGTTGCTTCCACAAGCCGATCGAGATCATAAGGGTCCGAGAGGTAATTTGGGCTGACAAGCGGCGGCTGTGATGCATCATTTGAACGCAGGGCAACGAAACCTCGTGACTTTGGCCGGGTTTGGCAAATGTTCAGGGTGCATCCGTTTCCGCCGGGGACAGTATCAACGCCTTCTTCGATTCCCGCGCCGGGAAGAAAATGCAGCTGCAAGTCCGGCAGCGGATCCGCCCTATTGCCCCACCAGAACGCCCCGCCTTCGCAGATATTTGAGGTCGCGGGGCCTCGTCGGAATAAAGCATATTGAAGACCGGCCGAGATTTGCCACGGGAGCTTTTTGTACTTATCGTAACTACATTGGCCTGTCAGCTGATAAATAAGATAGATATCAACGTGATCTTGCAAATTGTTTCCAACACCCTTCAGATCCTGAATGACGGGGACGCCATTTCTTTTCAACTGGTCTGCGGGCCCGATTCCCGAAAGCAGAAGAAGGTGGGGAGACCCTATCGCGCCCGCGCAGACAATGACTTCCCGGTCTGCCCGCATCTGCGTCTTGCGGCCATTTTCTATGTATTCGATGCCGACGGTACGCCCTTTCTCAATGAGGATTCTCGTCACCTGGTGGCCCGTTCGAACCGTGAGATTGGGGCGCCTCGCCGCCGGCTTCAGATAGGCGGTGGCTGCGCTACAGCGTCGGCCGTTTCTGATCGTGACCTGGTACAAGCCACAGCCCGCCTGTTTTCCTGAATTGAAATCGGGGTTGTAAGGAATCCCCGCTTCCTGGCAGGCGCGCAGCCATGACCTGGTCAGCGAATGCGTATATCGCTGGCTGGACACGCCGAGAGGACCACCCGTTCCATGGACGTCGTTTGAGAACTGGTTGTTGTCTTCCGCACGTTTGAAATAAGGAAGGACCTCGCGGTAGGACCATCCAGGGGCTCCCTCGCTTGCCCAGCGGTCATAGTCTTCAGGACAGCCCCGAATATAGACCATTGCATTGACCGAGCTGCCACCACCGAGAACGCGAGCCTGCACCATCGTCATGACGGGCTTCTTCTGATGCTTCAACGGCTCCAGCACATAACGCGTAAGCAAGGGACCTTTCGCGGTCTTGTAGTAGGTCGCCGGCAAATGAATAAAAAGGTTTGTATCGCGCGGCCCTGCCTCGAAAAGGACGACGGAGCAGGCAGGATCCCCGCTTAACCGTCCTGCTACGGCGCAACCGGCTGAACCACCACCAACCACAATATAGTCAACCAACGCCCATTCCTCCTCTCTGCCAGGACGTAACGAAAGCGACGACGATGCTCATTCAAGCTAAGAAACGAGATTTTGCCAACCACTTGTCCGTCAGGCCATAGGGAAGTCAGCTCCTCACGGGAGCCGCTGGCCCTGAACGCGATGAATGAACGGCCCGCGGTTTGGGCTGGACCCCGGCTTGGGCAGGAACGCGCAAGTCTGTCCGCGAGAACAGGCTTACGTCGGAGGACGCCCGGCGGATTGGGCTGATCACCGAGGCGGCCCGTCCGCGGTTTGCACCGACGGAGCCGCCGCGGGTCATCACGGAGACCCTGGCAGCGGGCGAGAGCGGAGAAACCGTTTGCGGACGGGTCGGCAACCTGTTTTGAACGAAACTTTAGGTGTCTTGCCTGATCATGTCGGCGCATTTCTCTCCAATCATGATGCAGTTTGCGTTCAGATTCCCGCTGACGACAACGGGCATTATCGAAGCATCGGCGACAAAAAGGCTTTCCACACCACGCACGCGCAAACGTTCGTCAAGAACGGCAAGAGGGTCTGCTCCCATCTTGCAGCTACCCGCTTGATGATAGAAACCGATCGCAGACTCCTGGACATAGGCGTGCCATTCGTCGTCGGTTTGAACCTTTCTCCCCGGCAGGAACTCTTCGATCACATGCTGAGACATGGGCTCTGAATCGAATATCCGGCGCATGATCTTATGCCCCCTGATCAACGTCTCTCGATCGTTCTCATCTGCGAGGAGGTTGGGCTGAATTTCAGGTTGATCAAACGGATCGGCGGTTTTCAACCGTATCCAGCCCCGCGACAAGGGACGGTGGATATTGACGAGGCCGGTCGCCGCGGGCCTATCGAGAAGGATTGGTCCATTTTCTGTCAAGTCGTACCCTGCGGGAGTGAAATGGTATTGAATATCGCAACGATCGAGTTGAGGCCGGGATCGGGTGAACCCGATGACATGGGCGTCGGGTGTGGAACCGGGCCCCGTGCCGGTGAGCAGCCATTGGGCGCCGTATAGGAAGTATCGGAATAGTCCACGTTGGACGTTGTAGGTGCGGTCTCTAACCCAGGCCGTGTGTGTCGTTCCCGGATGATCATGAAAATTCCGGCCAACGCCGGGCAAATCATGAACCACCGGTATTCCCTTCTCGCGGAGATGCGCTTCCGG
>DASZQO010000243.1:0-1860 GCA_035549615.1 Acetobacteraceae bacterium | reverse complement strand
TCCGTTCGCGCGTTGCGCGAACGTGCTCCCCCACAAGGGGGGAGCGGGCCGCAAGGTGTGATGCTCCAGATGTAGACATTGCAGCCGCGTTGTTACTCCATCCCTCCCCTTCAGGGGAGGGGGGCGCGGCCCGCTTCGGGGCGCGCCGGGTGGGGTGCTCGTTGTTACGGTCGACCCCCACCCCGGCTCTCCCCTTTGCAGGGGAAGGGAGGCCTGCGCACCACCCATCGTCGAGGACCACGCCTTCTTCGCGCCATCTATCGCCGGCTGTGAGGTGCCCTAACCGAGCCCCGGAATTTCCCCTCCCCCCTGGTGGGGGAGGGCTCAGGAGAGGGGTCAAAGGCAAGACTCCTCTTTCCGCTCACATCACCCCCCTCCGTTCGCGCGTTGCGCGAACGTGCTCCCCCACAAGGGGGGAGCGGGCCGCAAGGTGTGATGCTCGTCCGCCATTTGGGCTCCCGCGACCGGCCAAGAGGGTTCAGCCATCATGAAACTTTGGGGGCCGCTATCGCCGCTCGGGCTCGCCACCGCAGCCATCGTGCTCGCCGCCGACCAGCTGCACAAGGCCTGGATGCTGCACGTCTACCATATCGGCGATCGGGGCACGGTCGTGCTGGCGCCGTTCTTCGATCTGGTGCTGGTCTGGAACCGCGGCGTGAGCTACGGCCTGTTGCAGCAGCACAGCCAGGCCGGGCGGCTCGCGCTCATCTCTTTCGCCATCGTTGCGGCGCTCGCGCTCGGGATTTGGCTTGCCAGCGTCACCTCCCGCATTGCCGCCATTTCGCTCGGGCTGATCATCGGCGGCGCCATCGGCAATGCCATCGACCGGGTCGTCTATGGCGCCGTTGCCGATTTCTTCTCGCTGCACGCTTTCGGCTATCAATGGTACATTTTCAACATCGCCGACACGGCGATCGTTGCCGGGGTGATTGGACTGCTCTATGACTCCTTGTTCAGGGGTCACAAAAAGGTCTCAAACCCTTCTAACATGTGAGAAATTCCGGCCGCTGCCGGCTTTGAGGGACAATTGGGGCGCTTCCGACAGATACCTTACGGCGCTGTACGCCGCGCGCTCGCGCTTAGCGCCGCGCTCGCCGCGCCCGTTTGCCTCGGCGGCTGCGGCGGCATCGAGTTCCAGGGCAAGGTGTTCGATTATATGGGCCTTTCCGGCATCAACCAGCCCAAGGCCGATCCGAAGATGGCCGAGCACGCGCCCCTCATCCTGCCGCCGGATCTGCATTCGCTGCCGCCGCCAGGCGAGGGCACCGCTGCCGTCACCGCGCGGGCCGATTGGCCGGTGGACACCGATCGCGAGCAGCGCCGCATCGTCGAGGACAAGCAGGCCGAGGAAAAGAAGCAGCAGGCTCTGGTCGAGCCCGGCAATCCCTACGCCGGCAAGCCGACCCTGCTCGACAAGCTGTTCACCCGCAAGAAGGTCAACGACGACCAGATCGTCGACGTGCCGGAGCCGGATCCGTCCGACAAGACGCCGGACGAGAAGGCGCGCGAGCAGAAGTCGATCGCTTCGACGCAGCTGCCGCCCCGTCCAATGGTCCCGGATCCGGTCAACAAGCCGCCGGAGGAAGATCCCTTCCATCCATCGGCGCCGGACAGCTACAAGCAGATGAATTCCGGCAACGCCGCCGCAGCCGGCTATTAGCGGTCTGCCGTTGCGGCGGCGCGCCCATTTCCGTGGGCTGTCGATCTCGGCTTGAAAAAGCTGCCGCCAGACCTGAAATGTCGCGTTATGCTTCCTTTCCCGCCGGTGCTGCGGGCTGGACGCGCTCTGGTCCGTCCCTCACGTTGATGGCAGCTTGGTAATGACCGTTTCGATGTTCGACCTTGCCGATGTGCTTCTGA
>DASZQO010000242.1:0-12619 GCA_035549615.1 Acetobacteraceae bacterium | reverse complement strand
GGCAATCGCTACGAGGCGCGGTTGCTGGGGCGCGACTTTCTCGTCGAATCGGATTCCGAGCGGGCGGAGCTCGAAAAATCGGTCCGGATGAACGGGTTTTATCCGGTGGTGATGAGCCAGGAAGAACATGCCCATTGCCAGCAGGATGAGAAGGCGCGCCAGGCGCTGATCGACCGGCTGATCCTGGAATCGGTGGAGCGCTGGGTCTCGATCGCCGAATCCCGCCTGGCCGGCACCGGAATCCGCTGCCTGATCAATGCCGGCAATGATGACGAGGACTATGTGGACGCGGCTTTGCGGCGTTCGAGTGTCGTCGAGAATCATGATGGCGCCGTCGTACGGCTTGACGATGATCTCGAGATGTTGACCTGCGGCTACTCCAACCGCACGCCTTTCGACAGTCCGCGTGAGATGGAGGAGGCGGCGCTCGAAGCCCATATCCGCAATATTGCCGCGCGGCTTCGCAATCCCGCCCGCACGATCTTCACGCTCCATGTGCCGCCGTACAATTCCGGCCTCGATTCCGCGCCGCTGCTCGAGGATGGAAGGATCGTCACCAAGGGCGGGCATACGGTGATGGCGGCGGTCGGATCGACCGCGGTGCGCAAGCTCATCGAGGAGATGCAGCCGATGCTTGGTTTGCATGGGCATGTCCATGAATCGCGTGCCGTCCGCTCGATCGGCCGCACGCTCTGCATCAATCCGGGGAGCGAATACAGCGAAGGCGTGCTGCACGGGGCGCTGATCACCCTTGGTCCGCGGGGACTCCAGGGGCACCAGCTTGTCCAGGCTTGAGCGCGGGCATCGAACAATGACCCGCAAGCATCATCGGAGAAGAGCGAATGTCCGTTAACTTCGCACGCAAGGCAACCGGCCTTGTCCGGCAGGCGACCGCCCGCGATGTCTTTATCTACAACGTCAATTTCATCAATATCGCGATCGGCGTCGCCTTCATGTTCCTGTTCATGCCGAACGGATCCTATCCCGGCGTGAACATCTATCTTTCCACTATTCTCTGCACGCTCTTCGTCCTGCCGACATCCCTGGTCTATGCGATGTTCGCCTCCGCGATGCCGCGCTCGGGGGGCGAGTATGTCTATGTCAGCCGCGCGGTCTCGCCCCTATTCGGCTTCGTGGCGAGCTGGAACTATACCATCTGGTGCTTCTTCTATATCGGCGTTCCTGCCGCCTTTCTGGGCAAATACGGCATCTCGGCCCTGTTCCGCGAGCTGGGCGCGAGCCTCGGCTCACAGACCATGACGACGTGGGGGGACTGGTTCAACACGCCCCTCGGCACCGCGCTCACCGGCACTGTTTTGATCATCCTGTTCGCCGCGGTCTTCATCATCGGCATCCGCACCTATATGCGGATCCAGAACGTCACCTTCTATCTCGCAAGCCTCGGCCTTCTCGTCACGGCGGTCGTGCTGGTGATGTACACCCACAGCCAATCGATCGCGGCCTTCAATCATTACGCGGCGGGCTTCACCGGCAACCACGACACTTACGGGGCGGTGGTCAGGACATTGGGGAAAAACACGGTCGCGCCGGCGCCCTTCAGCCTCGAACAGACGATGATCGCGATGACCTGGCCCTTCACGGTGCTCGGCTTCTCCATCGCCTCCGCCTATATCGGCGGCGAGATCAAGGGGGCCAACCGCTCGCAGATCATCGGCATGCCGGGCTCGCTCTTCTATAGCGCGTTCTGGCTTTTGATCCTGAGCTATGTGACGCTGCACGCCTTCGGCTTCACCTTCCTCGGCAATCTCGCGGCGGTCGATCCGACCAAGGTGAAGCTCGCCTTCACGCCGACCTTCTCCGAGCTTGCCGCGGCGCTCACCGATCATATCTGGCTCGTGCTGGTGATCGGCCTCTCCTTCGCGCTTTGGACCTATGCCTGGCTCCCCATCTATATTCTGACGGCGACCCGCAATCTGCTCGCCTGGGCGCTCGACGGGCTGCTGCCCGGCAAGATCTCCGAAGTGGACGAGCGTACCCATTCGCCGCTGATCGCGATCGTGTTCTCCTCCGTGCTCGGTGTGATCTTTCTCTGGATCTACGCCTACGACGCCGCCTTCGCGACGATCTCCGGCTTCTTCGGCCAGGTCTGCGGCACTTTCCTTCTGACCTCGCTCGCGGCGATCGCGTTTCCCTTCACGCAGAAGGATATGTTCGAGGCTTCGCCGATCGCCTGGCGTTTCGCCGGCATTCCCGTTCTTTCGATCCTGGGCGTGCTGAGCACGATCGGGATGCTGGTGATCGCCTGGGCCTTCCTCAATGATCCGCAATCGGGCATCAGCTTCGCTGAGCCTTTCATGCTGCTGATCAATCTCGCAGTCTTTGCCAGCGGATTCGTCTTCTTCTATGCGGTCAAGCTGTTGCGCTGGCGCCAGGGGATAGACATAAACCTCGCCTTCATGGAGATCCCGCCCGAATGAGCAGAAAAATGACGGGTTCCGTCTCCGCGCGGGACGTGATCGAAGCGGTGGCGGGGCAGGGCGGCGCGGCGCGTCTTTTGGGCGGGCGGGCCGTCGCGGCCTGCGGCGGTGAGCGCATCCCGGATTCGCTCCGCCGGGTTTCAAGCGATATCGACATCATCATCCGCAAGCAGGACCGCAAGGCGGTGAAGCTCGCGATGGAGGCGCTCAACGGCGTTCCCGCCACCGAGTTCAACCTGCTCAACGGCAAGGAGCGGATGATCTTTTACGTCGGCGAGACGAAGATCGACGTCTTCATCGAGCGGTTCCGGATGTGCCATGTGCTCGATCTGGGCGCACGGATCCCGCTCTGCCCCTTCACCTTGCCGCCCGCGGATTTGCTGCTCACCAAGCTTCAGGTCGTGAAGCTCGAGCGCAAGGACATGATGGACACGGCCGCGCTGCTGCTGACCGTTCCCCAGACGGCCGGCCGCCCCGAGGCCATCGACACGGCCTATCTCGGCCGCCTGCTTGGCGCCGATTGGGGGCTTTGGAAAACCTCGACCAATACGCTCTTCGCGGTGCGCAGCGAGGCGGCCGCGCTTTGCGGCAGCACGGCGCTTGGGCAAGTGCTTTGCGAGGCGATCGATATGCTGGAGCGCGCGATCGAGTCCGCTCCGCGCAGCCTGGCCTGGAAGATGCGCGCGATGCTCGGCGAGCGAACAGCCTGGTACGAGCTTCCCGAAGAGCCGGAAGTCCGCCCCGATCCGGTGAGGCGGGCCTCCGCCTCGCCCGCCTAGAGCGTGTTCGGTTTGACGGAACACGCGCCGGCCTTGTTCTGCCGAGCCGATTCACGCGCTCCTGGAGCGCTCTGCGATCCCGTCAGGCGCCATCCGCTCTGGCACCGGCCTTCCTGGAAAGCTGGCACGGCGTTCTTTGCTGTTGTTTTCCCGCGTGAGAAGGCCTCCGGCTGAGACGGCGCCCGGGCATCACGCTGCAATCGAGGAGACATCGGATGGATGCAAGGATCGCGAGCAGCCCGGCGCCGATGCGCCCGGCCGCAAAGCATCTGGATGGGGCGGATGCCGCGGCGCTCGCGCGCGCGGGCGTGCGCTATTGCGCCGCGAGCTATGTCGATATGCACGGGATCTCCAAGGCCAAGCTGGTGCCGATCGCCCATCACGCGGACATGCTGGGCGGATCGGAGCTCTTCACCGGGGCGGCTCTCGAGGGCGTGCCGCAATCGGTGCATGAGGAAGAGGTCGCGGCCGTGCCCGATCCCGCCTCCTGCGTGGTGCTTCCCTGGTCGCCCGATATTGCCTGGTTCGCCTCTGATCTCCGCTTTCAGGGCGCGCCCTTCGCCGCCTGCAGCCGGGGGATCCTGAAGCGGCAGATCGCCCGCGCGGCCAAGCTTGGCGTGCGCCTCAATCTCGGGATGGAAGCGGAATTCTTTGTCTTTCGCGCGACCGAGGAGGGGGGCTACGCGCCGCTCTCGCCAAGGCCGCATCTCGCCAAGCCCTGCTACGATCTTTCCCGGCTTCTCGACAATTTCGGCTGGATGGATGAACTCGTGCAGGCGATGAACGGGCTTGGCTGGGATGTCTATTCCATCGACCATGAGGACGCGATCGGCCAGTTCGAGATCGATTTCCGCTATGCCGATGCTCTGACGATGGCGGACAATTACGTCTTCTTCCGCATGATGGCGGGCGAAATAACCCGCCGGCACGGCTGCTTCGCGAGCTTCATGCCCAAGCCTTTCGCCGACCGCACGGGGAGTGGCGCGCATTTCAATCTTTCGATGTCGGATCTCGCGGGCGGGAAGAATCTTTTCGTTCCTGGAGATGGCGCCAGGAATGACCCTTATGGGTGCGGTCTCTCGCGTCTCGGCTACCAGTTCATCGCCGGCGTGCTTTCCCACCTGCGTGCGATTTCCGCGGTCGTCGCGCCGACGGTGAACAGCTACAAGCGGCTCATCAAGCATGGCAGCGCCTCCGGCTTCACCTGGGCGCCGGTGCTCTGCTGCTACGGCAACAACAATCGCACCAACGCCCTCCGGATTCCGCTGGCTGGCGGGCGCGTCGAGCTGCGCGCGGCGGATAGCGCCTGCAACCCCTATCTCGGCGCGGCCATGGTGCTTGCCGCCGGTCTCGAAGGGATTGAGCGCGCGCTCGATCCGGGAGCGCCGAACAGGGAGAACATGTATCTGAAGACAACGGAAGAGGTTGCCGCCCTCGGCATCCGGGGTCTGCCCGAAACGCTTGGCGAGGCGGTCGATGAATTCGCGGCCGATCCGCTGGCGGCGGAGGTGTTCGGCCCGGCGATGCACGCGGCCTGGATCAGCCGCAAGCGCGAGGAGTGGACGAGCTATCTCCACCATGTTTCGGATTGGGAGAAAGAGCGCTATCTGCGGTTCTTCTGACCATGGATCGCCGATGGAAGAACGTCGCTTTCCGATCGGACGCCTGCCGCTCGATTGCGGGGACACGCTCGAAAATGCCGAGCTTGCCTATGCGGTTCTCGGTGCGCCGAACGCAGCGGGTGACAATGTGGTTCTGCTGCCCAGCTACTTCACCGGCACCCATCTTGGCTACGAACCCCTGATCGGTCCCGGCCGCACGCTCGATCCGGAGAGCCATTGCCTTGTGCTGGTCAATATGTTGGGAAACGGCCGCTCCTCCTCGCCGAGCAATCATGAACGCGGGGTGGGGTTTCCGCCGATCTCGATCGCGGACAATGTCCGCGCCCAGCGCTCCCTGCTCATGAACGCCCTCGGCCTCGAGCGGGTTGCCCTGGTTGCGGGCTGGTCGCTCGGCGGGATGCAGGCGCTGCACTGGGCCATGATCTATCCCGAGGAGGTGGCAAGGGTGATGGCGATCTGCGGCAATGCCTATTGCTGGCCGCTCAACCAGGCTTTTCTTTCGGGTGTATCGGCTGCGCTGCGCGCCGACCAGGATTTCGCGGACGGGCAGTATGGCAAGCCGCCTGAGCGCGGCTTGCGGGCCTTCGGCCGGGCCTATGCCGGATGGGCCTATTCCGCGGCCTTCTTCCGCGATGCTCTCTATCAGTCCCTCGGGTTCGCAACGCTTGAATCCTTCCTCGAAGCCTGGGAGAAGGATCACCTTCTCCACGATGCCAATGATCTCCTCGCCGTGCTTGGCACTTGGCGCCGGGCTGAGCCGCCGCCGCCCATGGAGCGGGCGGCGGCGCTGGGTGCGATCACTGCGCGCGTGGTGCTGATGCCGTGCGATACCGATGCCTATTTCACGCTCGATGAGGCCGCGTTGGAGCGTGACGCGATCCGCCGGGCGCGGCTTGTCCCGCTCAACTCGCCCTATGGCCATTCCGCCGGCGCGCCGGGCCGGTTTGCCGCCGAGTCGGCGATGATTGAGCGCGAGATGCGCGCCTTGCTTGCCGCGCCGTGAGACGCGGCGCGCGGCCGACGGAATCCCATCCCGCTACGTTCCGACTCTCGAGAGGAGACGCTTCATGAGACATCACGCCGCGCGTGCCGGCCTGCGCCAGCCGTTCGAGCGCCGGCATTTCCACCATCCCGATTTCAACGCCCGCGAGACGCGCGGCTGGAGGGCTTTGGAAGCGGAAGGGCGCCTGGCCGAGAGCGGCTGGCGGCGGGAGCAGCAATGGGCGCTGGAGATGGGACTGCCCGGCGCCGAGAGCCTGGTGGACAGGACGATCCCGACCTTCGCCCGTGGCGAACTGCCGCATTTCGCCGGCATCAACACCTTTCTCAAGGCGCCCTATGTCGAGAATGTTCGCGACGTCGGCCGCTATGATGCCGCGGTCATCGGCGTTCCCTTCGATTCCGGCACCACCTACCGCCCCGGCACCCGCTTCGGGCCGCAGGGCATCCGGCGCATCTCGGCGCTCTATACGCCCTATAATTATGAGCTCGGCGTCGATCTGCGCGAGCAGATGACCTTGTGCGATGCTGGTGATATCTTCACCATCCCCGCCAATCTTGAAAAGAGCTTCGATCAGATCAGCCGCGGGGTCGCTCATGTCGCCTCCTCGGGTGCCTTGCCGATCATGCTGGGCGGCGATCACTCGATCGGTTTTCCCTGCGTGCGCGGCATCGCCCAATGCACTTCCCGGCGCATCGGCATCATCCATTTCGACCGGCATATCGACATCCAGGAAAAGGATCTCGACGAACGGATGCACACGACGCCCTGGTACTGGGCGACGAACCTGCCGAATGTGCCGGCAAGCAACCTTGTCCAGCTCGGCATCGGCGGCTGGCAGGTGCCGCGCGCGGGCGTGCAGGAGGCGCGCAAGCGCCAGAGCAATGTGCTCACCATCGATGATATTGAGACGATGGGGATCGAGAAGGCTGCGGAGATCGCGCTGGAGCTCGCCTGGAAGGATGCGGACGCGGTTTATATCTCCTTCGATGTCGATTCGGTGGACTGCGGCTTCGTTCCCGGCACCGGCTGGCCGGAGCCGGGCGGCTTCCTGCCGCGGGAGGCGCTGAAGCTGCTCGGGCTGGTCGCCGCGTCCGGCGTGTGCGGCATCGAGGTCGTAGAGGTGAGCCCCCCTTACGACACGTCCGATATCACGGCGCTGCTCGGTGTGCGGGTGGTCGTGGAGACGCTCGGTTCCATGGTCGCGCATGGCACGCTCGGCAAGCACAAATCGATCATCGACAAGCCGGTCAGCCTGTGAGGGTGGGGTGATGTCTCTCGATCATGATCATGATCACGACCATGGCGCCGCCCCAAGGATGCGCGGCGAGGGGATGCGCGGCCATAATCGGCCGGCCCGGGCCGCGCAGTGGCAGACGCCCCATCTTTCGCGCGAGGAGCGAGCCCAGGCCGAAGCCGCGGCGGCGCAGGATCTCGATCTCATTGCGGCGAGCTTCGCCGAAGGGTTTTCCCGCTGCTCCGATCCGACAAGCTTCCTCCGCCTCGCCGGCGTGCCTTTCACGGGCAGGGATGGGGCGGGGCGCCAGCTCAATCTGCTGCGGATCGAGTTCAACGAACGGACGGATGTCGGCTCCCTCGTGCCGCTCCTGGGTGGGCAGGGGATGCGCTATGCACCATTGCCCGGCCGGCTCGCCTCACGGCGCCGGCAGGTGCGGTTCGTCTATCATGATGGCAGGGCGCTGGTGAGCCTCGATTTTGCCGCGGCGCGTGCCCTCGCGCGTGACGAACCCTGAGGGCCGAGCATGCCTGGATGAGGAAGACCGGCGGGGCGGGAGACGCGCCGCGCGTGCGCATTTTGCACCTTCGCGAATCGGCACGATGATTCGCGTTGACCCGTGGTTGGCACCCGGACTAGGCCTCATATGTGTCTGCTGCCGAGTCCCGCCCTGCGATTCGAGTCCGTGGCCGTTCCTTCATGGCCCTGGTCCTCGCCCCTGAGCCGCCCCTGCCATTCTGGCTGGAGGCGCTGGACAGTCAGATTGCCCATGCGCCTGCGTTCTTCGATTCGCGACCGGTCATTCTTGATTTCGGTCTGCTGCCGCCGGACCAGCCCAATGTTGCCGAACTGATCCAGAGCTTGGCCGATCGCGGCATCCGCATTATCGGCACTGAAGGTGCGCATCCATCCTGGCCCGGTATTGCCAAATGGGGAGGTCCGATCGGGCCGGCCGCCGCCGCATCCCGCAGCGATGCGGCCAGGAAGCAAGCGGGACGAGTCGTGCCCGTTCCGGTGGAATTGCCCGCGCCGGAGGCGGCGGCAGCCCCGCAAGCCGCTTCCGGACCGGCCGACGGTCCGACCTTGCTGGTTGAGCAGGCGCTACGCTCCGGTCAGCAAATCGTGCATGAGGCGGGGGACGTGACGATTCTTGGCGCCGTCGCCTGGGGTGCGGAGATCATCGCTGGCGGCTCGATCCACGTCTATGGCGCTCTGCGGGGCCGGGCGATCGCCGGGTTCTGCGGCAACAAGCGCGCCCGGATCTTTTGTCGCCGATTGGAGGCCGAGCTGCTGGCGATCGATGGCCTTTATCGCACAGCCGAGGAATGGGACCCGGCCTTGCATGGCGCTCCGGCGCAGGCTTGGCTCGATGGCGAAACGATGATGCTGGCCCCGATGGACTGACGAGAGGCGAGCGAGAGGGAAAAGGAGCCGAACGCGATGGCGCAAGTCGTGGTGGTCACATCCGGCAAGGGCGGCGTGGGCAAGACCACTTCCACCGCCGCTCTTGGCGCGGCCCTCGCGCAAGGGGGCGAGAATGTCGTGGTGGTGGATTTCGATGTGGGCTTGCGCAACCTCGATCTGGTGATGGGTGCCGAACGCCGGGTGGTGTTCGATCTCGTCAATGTCGTGCAGGGGGACGCCAAGCTCCATCAGGCGCTGATCCGCGACAAGCGGCTTGAAAACCTAGCACTTTTGCCGGCCTCGCAGACCCGGGACAAGGATGCGCTGACTTCGGAAGGCGTCACGCGGGTGGTTGGCGAACTGCGCGACAAGTTCGATTGGATTCTGTGTGACAGCCCGGCCGGGATCGAGCGCGGCGCCACGCTTGCCATGCGGCACGCCGATATCGCCGTGGTGGTGACCAATGCCGAGGTCTCCTCCGTACGCGATTCCGACCGCATCATCGGGTTGCTGGATTCCAAGACCGAGAAGGCCGAGCGTGGCCAGCGGATTCCGAAGCATTTGCTGCTTACCCGCTATGATACCGCCCGCGCGGCCCGTGGGGAGATGCTGAAGACCGAGGATGTGCTGGAGATTCTTTCGATTCCGCTGCTCGGCATCATCCCCGAAAGTCAGGAGGTATTGCGTGCCTCCAATGTCGGCGCGCCGGTGACACTGGCAAGCCCTACCTCGTCACCGGCGCGTGCCTATGCGGAGGCGGCGCGGCGGCTCAAAGGCGAACAGATCCGGGTCAGCGTTCCGGTTGAGAGGAGCGGATTCTTTGGCAAGCTGTTCGGCCGGAGGGCCGTGGCATGAATCTCTTTGCATTGTTCCGCCGACGCGAATCCGCCCCCGTGGCACGCGAGCGGCTGCAGGTTCTGCTCGCGCATGAACGTGCGGTGGTTGGGGGTTCGGACCTGGTTGCCGTGCTGCAGGAGGAGATTCTGACGGCGATCGCCAAGCACGTGGCGGTGGATCGCGACAAGGTGCAGGTGAAGCTCGATCGCGGGGACCCAATCTCGACGCTCGAGATCGATATCGAGGTGCCCACCCTGATGCGCGCGGCTGTTGCCGGCCACGGCTGAGCTGCGCCGCGGCTTCCGTCTTGCCAAATCCATCCCGGCGGCAGCGTGGTCTGGGGCGCGCGGGGAACCTCTTTCGGGTGGGCGGAAACCACGGGATTGATCGTGAAGACCGACCTGGGGCGTAATGATGAAAGAACTTCACGCCCCAGGCGCAAAGCCCCGTGCCTTCACAGGCATCCGATCGGCGCTTCCTTGAATACGCGGGCTGCGCCCTCGACACTTGTCGCTTTATTCCAGCGGTCGATCCAGGTATCGACATGTGCGGCGGTGATGACTGGCATGGCCTGGGGCACGAACTCCGGGTATTTGCAGTTCTTGTTGGTCAGAAGATTGTGAATGATGCTGACCGATTGGTAACCCCAGCCCCAGTCATCCTGCCCCACCAGCGCCTCGACATAGCCCATCTTAACGAAAGGCATTTGCGTCGGTGCACAATCGGTCGCGAAGACCTTGACCCTGCCAGCGTTCTTGATGAGCTGCGGCATGCCGCTCATCTTGCCGAAGAGCGGGGTGCCGGCGGTCATCAGCAGCGCCGCCGCCCAGCTTCAGTAGGTGCCGGCGAGCGGTGAGCCGTGTCGCTTTCTTTGCTTTGGCAATCATGACTTCGTTTCTCCCATTTTTGCCTTATCGTTTTGTTGGCAGCGTTTTCGCCGGAATGTCGCTTGCGGTGGCATCGGTTCCGTGGGCGAGCCTCAACATTCCGGTAAGGGAACGCCTGCCTGTCAAGCAGGCGACCCCTTGGCCGATTCCGGTTCAACGCTTGCCGTTATATTCCATGATGTAGAGGCCGGCGCTGAAGTCCGTGCAATAGCATATTCCGTTTCGGTCTACGAACACATCGGCCGAGTGCAGGACCACGGGGCGGTTGGGCCGTGGATCGACAAGCTTCTTCGGCGCGGGTGGAACACAGGCCCCGACCTCGACCGGGCGAAACTTGTCACTGATATCAAACACGCGCAGGCCGGCATTCTGATAGGTGGCAAAAATCAGCGTGTCGCTGACCAGGCCATTCGGCCGGTTCTCGTAGATATTGTGCGGTCCGAAATGGCCGCCCAAAGCCACGTAATCGCGATCCGAGGGTTCGGGGAAGGTGGCAATGCTGATCGGGTTGGATTTCACCCGGTTGTCGAACACCCAGATCGGCTTTTCGCCATCCTCCTTGTTGTCGAGCACGGCCTCATCCACCACGATCAGCAGGTCTCGCTTCGGCAAAGGAAGCGCATTATGCGTGCCGCCACCGAATGGCGGAGCCCAAACCTTGTGCACGATCAGACGGGGATTGGCCCGATCAGCGACATCGACGACCGCGAGGCAGGCGTCACGCCAGCTGCAATAGGCGATATCATCGTGGACGATCGCGTGATGCAGCCCGAAACGGCCGACTTCGCTCGGCCAGTTCGGTGTTTCGCCAGCCGCCAGATTCATTCCTGGAAGCCAATATTTTCCGACAAGCTGGGGTTTTGCCGGATCTGCCATGTCGATGGTCACCAGGATATAGTCGCTGAAACCGTCGAGCAGCGCCGAGGCGTAAGCCCATCGGCCGCCCGTATACCAGCAACGATGGAGACCGCCGCCTTCCACCGGAAGGAAGCCGATCTGCCGCGGCGCGGCTGGCGTGCTGATATCGTACACGGCAAGGCCGGCCGACCAGTTCCGTTCGCCCGCCGGCGCGGCATGAAAACTTCCCTTCCCCTTGTAGTAGTTTTTTTCATCAGCCAGCTCGGCCTGGGCGAACATATCCTTCGCATGGACAACGAGCAGCAGATCATCCTGCTGCTGCAAATGAAGGGTCCATGTGTTTGGCGGTGCGGGGATGAACCGGACAGGAACGGGCTTCGTCGGGTCGCTGACATTAACGACGGAGAAGCCCTTCGAGAAAATATGCCCGATATAGGCGTGACCCTTGTGCACCATGATCTGCACACCATCCGCGCGGCCGCCACCCTGATCGGAATGCCCGAGGATGCGCATGTTGTGTGCGTAGCTTGGTGTCAAAAGTTCAACCATATGACCTTTTCCTTCCGTGCTTCACGATTTTGCTCTTGGTTCAGGAACGTCGGCATCCTGATCTTCGGCCTGGGTTTTGATGGGGATTCCCCCTCTTGTGAACCCGTTTCATGAACGGGCCGTTTCATGTTCCTCCCTCTGACCAGCACCAGGCTCCCCGGACTCGTGCTCTGAGGGCAGGCACCTCCGGCAGGTCGGAACGGATCAGGAGCCCCCAAGACCCTTCCGCGCCAACCGTTCAATCAGAGGGTGGATTTCCGCCTTGGCTTTGCCCTCGATACCCTCGGCCGGCTCATCCAGAATGCCGATCCCAGGCTGCGTGGCAAGCCAACGGGCTCTGACGCATTTCTGCTGTTTCGTGCGGCGGTCCCTGCTCAAGGGGCTTCGTGACATCCTGGCGTGGATGGATCGGGAGCTCTCCTTGCACGACACGTGCTATCGACGATTGGTCACGCCGGTGGCTGCTCGCTTTCGGGCAATCTGAAGGGAGCAGATATGGCGAAATCTCGCGGCCTGCGCAATTCTCGACACGGTTTGCAAGTGGTGGCCGCGAGCCGCGAATCTGTTCGTTATAAAGTGTCAATGGTCCGGAGCGGCCGAGCCCGCGGGCAGCGTTTGTCGGCCGCACATCGTCATCCGGTCGCCCTCTGCGGAAACCTCCTTTTACAGAGCCGTCTCTTTTCGGAGGGAACCTTCAATAAAGACGGAGGATTCCATATTTATGATTGCATATTGGGGCATCATTCCACTTTCGCGCGAGCGTGCCGGAGCATGTTCCCTTTGGCAGAGCACGCCCCAGCCCTGCTTTGCCGGGCAGATCGCGCTTGACGGGATCGCAGAGCGATCCGGGAGCGCGTCGATCTGCTCTAATCAATTCATTTCCTTTGTTGTTCCGGGAGAAGATTTTTTCTTTTGCCGGCGCCGAGGCAAGCGGATTTATCGGGATCTTTTTTTATGAATACTGGCTTAAGGGCAGTATTTCGAGAAGACCGCGGTAGAGCCGGGCGG
>DASZQO010000241.1:0-9413 GCA_035549615.1 Acetobacteraceae bacterium | reverse complement strand
GCACTGGGCCAGTTCCGGCTGGCGACGAGCCTCGGGCCAATCGGCGCCGCGGTGAATTTCACCAACGCAAATTTGGCGATGCTGCTGACAGCGGCGCTGGTGCTGGCGCTCTTCGGCTATGGCATGCTGGCGCGGGCGCTCATTCCTGGGCGGACGCAGGCAGCCGCCGAAATGGGATATGAGTTCGTCGCGCGGCTCTGCCAGGACATTATCGGCGAGGGATGGCAATCCTTCTTCCCCTTCGTCTTCACGCTTTTCTTCTTCATTCTCTTCGGCAACCTGGTCGGCCTCTTTCCCTACTTCTTCGCCTTTACGAGCCATATCGCGGTGACTGCCGGGCTCGCGGTGATCGTCTTCGGGCTTTCCATCATCGTCGGCCTGGTCAAGCACAAGCTGCACTTCTTCAGCTATTTCATGCCCGCCGGCGCACCCAAGCTGCTGGCGCCGGTGCTGGTGCCGATCGAGATCCTGACCTTCCTTTCGCGGCCGGTTTCCCTCTCCATCCGACTTTTCGCGAACATCGTCGCGGGGCACGTGCTCTGGGAGGTGTTCGCAGGCTTCATGCTGATCGTTGCCGCCGCACTCGGCACGGTCGGGATCGTGGCAGGGGTGATCCCGCTTGCCATCAATGTTGTGCTGGTGGGTTTCGAGCTCCTCGTCGCAGGGCTCCAGGCCTACGTCTTCGCCGTGCTCACCTGCCTCTATCTGCACGATGCGGTGCATCTGCACTGACTTCCCACGGAAAGGAACGCTGATATGAATCCCCAGACTGCCGCCATGCTCGCCAGAGACATCGGAGCCGGCCTTGCCGCGATCGGCGTTGCTGGCGCCGGCGTCGGCATCGGCCATATCTTCTCCGCCCTCGTGAGCAGCGTGGCGCGCAACCCCGCTTCGCGCGACCAGGTGTTCGGCCTCGGCATTCTCGGCTTCGCGCTGACCGAGGCGGTCGCGCTTTACGCCCTGCTCATCTCGTTCCTGATCCTTTTCGGCTGAGAAGCCTGCCGGGAGCGCCCCGGATGCGTCCCACCCTCCGACGCGCGGCTGCCGTTCTGCCGGCCGCTGCGCTCGCCCTTGCGCCGGCCATGGGCAGGGCCGCGGAAGCAGAATCGGGCGGCATGCCGCAGTTCCAGTTCAGCAACGAGCTGACCCTCGCGCAGGTCGTCTGGATGGTTCTGATCTTCCTCGCGCTCTATTTCCTGCTGGCCCGCTGGGCGCTGCCGCAGCTCCGCTCGGTGCTCGCCGAGCGGGCGCAGCGGATCGCCGCCGATCTCGACGCCGCGAAAGCGGCGAAGGCCGACGCGGACGCAGCGGTGGCGGAGCTCATGGCGGCGACGCGTGATGCGCGGGCTGAGGCGCAGGCCGAGATTGCCGCGGCAGCGCATGCGGCACGCGAGGCCGCGAGCCGGCAGGCAGCGTCCTTGAACGCGCGGCTTGAGGCCGAGCTGCACGAGGCGGAAGCACGAATCGAGGCCGCCCGCGCGACGGCGATGGGCGCGCTCCGCGAAGTGGCGAGCGAGACCGCGCGCGCGATGATCGAACGGCTGATGGGCCGCCCGCCCCAGGCTTCGACATTGGAGGCCGCACTCGCCTCAAGCCTCGCCGCGACCTCTTCTTCGACCCGAGGCTAGCCAATGGTCACGACCTTTTCGCTCGGCCTTTCTCCCTTCGTCCAGTCGGTGTTCTGGGTTTTCGTCGCCTTCGTCATTTTTTTCGTGATTTTCGGCAAGCGCCTCTGGTCGGTGGTCGCCGGCATGCTGGATGCGCGCGCCAATGCGGTTCGCGCCGAGCTTGACGAGGCGAACCGGCTTCGCCGGGAAGCGGAGGAAATGCTGAAGGACGCCAGGTCACGCCGCGAGGCAGCGCTTGCCGAGGCGAGGAGCCTTCTTGAGGCGGCCAGGGCGGAAGCGGAACGGATCGCCAAGGAAGCCGCTTTGGAGGCGGAGGAAACGGCGCGGCGACGCGAACGCATGGCCATCGACCGCATCGCGGCCGCCGAGAAGGCAGCCATCACGGAGGTGCGGATCGCCGCAACGGACGTGGCGACCCGCGTCACTGCCGAGGTGATCCGCGAGGAGCTTGACGCGGCGGCCGACGCCCCGCTCATCAACCGCGCCATCGCTGCCTTGCCGGCGGCCCTGGCGCGCAAGGTCGCCTGACCCCTGGCACCAACGAAGGCTCTCGCCGGTTGTCCCGGCGATCGGGCCGAGTCTCGTCCAAATCCTATCCCGCGGATCCTATCCTGTGGAAAGGCGGGCGCCGCTCAGCCGCAAACTATGCATGACGGTCCGTTGTCAGGATATTCCTGCTGGCCCGCATGCTGGCTCGCCACATTGGCCATCGGCAGGTAGGGCAGGTTTTCGATCCGCGCCAGGGTGACCTCGGGCGGCAGGGTGAAGGCCGGCCCGCGCAGCACCTGGGCGGCGACGGGTGGGGTCGGATTCAAGGAGAGCGCAAGCAGCGCATTCGCCACCACCTGGGACGGCGCATTCTGCGCGATGCCGAGCGTTGCGCGGACTTCTTCGCGTGCCTGGAGCATCTGCAGCTTGGTGAGCTGGGCCATGAAGGCCCAGCGCGGGCTCCAGAGCTGACCCCCCAGATACTCGATTGCCAGCACGGCGCGAACAGCGTCGACCGGGTTGCCATGGGTCCGGTTCGGATTGGAGAAGGCCCAGACGGCGAGATTGATCGCCATGATGTCGTTGTCGTCATTGCCGCCGAATGCGCCTGGCGGCAGCCGGGCTGTCGAGGGCGGCGGCGTGACATAAGCGCAGCCGGCGAGCATGAGCGCTGTGATCAGCACGAGAATGCCACGCCTCATCATCGTCTCCCTTCCGGGCTTCTTCACCGGTCGCGGCCCATCATGCCGCCGCGCGGTCACGCCGCTTCGAGTCCGGCGCGGAAACGCGCGGCAAGTTCCGCGTAGTGGGTGGCGTTGGTATCGAACGCCGCCCGTTCCTCCTCGCTCATGACCCGCACCAGGCGCGCAGGCTGGCCCATCCAGAGCTCGTTGCGGCCGATCCGCTTGCCTGGCGGCAGCAATCCGCCGGCGCCGAGAAGGCCCCCTTCCTCGATCACCGCGCCGTCCAGCACCGCCGCGCCCATCCCGACGAAGGCGCGATTCTCAAGCGTGCAGGCATGCACGATCGCGGCGTGCCCGATTGTCACGTCATCGCCGATCAGGCAGGGAAACCGCCCGGTCGCGATATGCACGATCGTGCCATCCTGGATGTTGGTGCGCGCGCCGATACGAATGAAATGCGTATCACCACGCACCACACAGTGAAACCAGACGCTGGAGCGCTCGCCGATCACGACATCGCCGATCACCGCCGCGGTGGGGGCGATGAAGGCGTCCGGCGCGATTTTTGGCGCTTTTCCTTCGAAGATGAAGAGTGGGCCTGTCGGTGAAACCGGCGGCTTCAGCCTTTCATGCATCGAGCGCGGCCTTCTCGCGCGCCTCGGTGGCATCGGAAAGACCGAGCATCAGCATGATATTCTGCACCGCGGCCCCGGCCGCGCCCTTGCCCAGATTGTCGAGCCGGGCCACCAGAACCGCCTGGCGCTCTGCCTCATTGGCGAAAACGCGAAGCTCCATCCGGTCGGTCCCGTTGAGCGCCTCCGGCTCAAGCCGCCCATCGGCGGGCAGGGGGGCGACCGAGACCAAGGCCGAATTTGCGTAGCGCGCGTGCAGCGCTGCCTCAAGATCCGCCGCGCGAGGCCGGCCGGGCAGCAGATCGAGATGAAGAGGTACCGAGACGAGCATGCCCTGCCGGAAATGCCCGACCGAGGGCACGAAGACCGGACGGCGCGAAAGCCCGGAATAACGGAAGAGCTCCGGCACATGCTTGTGGGTGAGCGTGAGCCCGTAAAGCTCGAAGGCGGGGCCGCCGCTCGCCTCATGGGCGGCGATCATGCTCTTTCCGCCACCGGAATAGCCGCTTACCGCGTTGACCGTGACCGGATAGTCGGGCGGCAGCAATCCGGCATCGACGAGCGGGCGGATGAGCGCGATTGCCCCGGTTGGGTAGCAGCCGGGGTTGCTCACGCGGCGCGCGCCGGCGATTCGCTCCGCCTGGCCCGGCGCCAATTCGGCGAAGCCGTACACCCAGTCCGGATGGACGCGGTGCGCCGTGCTGGCATCGATGATTTTCGGGGCCGCGGCGCCGAGCTCCGCGGCCAGGGCGGCCGATTCCTGCGCCGCCGCGTCGGGCAGGCAGAGGACGACGAGGTCCGCCTCCGCCATCACGCGCCGCCGCGCCGCGGGGAGCTTGCGCTCGGCTTCCGGCAGGCGCAGGAGCGAAATGCCGTCCACCGCCGCGATGCGGCGGCGGAGATCGAGCCCGGTTGTTCCCGCTTCACCGTCTATGAACACCGCGAACTGCCGCCCGGCCATTGCGCCCTCCATCCGTCACCCCTATGGGCCGTCACCCATATGGGCGGGCCGTCGCCCAGCCAAGGCAGGCGGCCGCCTGGATACAACTCATCACCCTAGCACTGAATTTCGTCAAACCGGCATGATGATTGCTGGGGCCGGAGGAGAGAAATTCGGAGGAGAGAAATTGAAGAACGCCGCGACTGCCTGCTAGCCTTCCCGGCCGCCGCCATCGGGCGGCCCGGCAGGGGAACCCCCATGATCCGCACGGGCAGCCAGTACCGCCATTCGATCCGTGACGGGCGGGTGGTCTATGTCAATGGCGAGCGCGTCCGCGATGTCACCGTGCACAGGATGTTCAAGCCGCTCGTCGATATTCGCGCCCGCATCTACGACATGGCGCATGAGAGGGTGACGCGTGATGTCATGTCCTATGAAGAGGAGGGCGAGCGCCATGCGATCGCCAACCGGCTGCCGACGCGCGCCGAGGACTGGTGGGACAAGCGCCGCGCCACTGATGCCGTGCTGGAGGAGATCGGCGGCATTGTGACCCGCGTCGGCGATGAGACGGTGGGCGAGATGTGGTCCCTCTTCGACGGGCAGGATGTGCTGAACGAGACCGATCCGCAATTCGCGCGCAACATCGCCGCCCATATCCGCCGCGTGATCGCGAACGATCCCTTCCACGTCTCGGCGAATACCGATCCGAAAGGGGATCGTTCCAAGCCGCCGCAGGAGCAGGACCCGGATATGCTGCTGCATGTGGTGAAGGAGACCGATGGGGGCATCATCGTCCGGGGCGCCAAGTACGAAACGGCGGCGGCTTATGCGAATCAGGCTTTTGTCAAGCCGACGATCGCCAACTGGGGAAACGAAGCCTATTCGGACTACGCGGTTGGCTTTATCTGCGACCTTTCCTCCCCCAACCTCAAATTCATCTGCCGCACCGGGTTCGCCGGCCGCGCGCCGGTGGAGGATTACCCGCTCACCAATCGTTTCGACGAGGTGGACACGCTCGTCATCTTCGATGATGTGCTCATTCCGTGGGAGAATGTGCTCTTTCACCGCCACACGAAGGCGGCTTCCTTCATCCGGGCGACGCTGCACCGCTATTCCGCCTTCGCGTTCGTGCAGCGCAATCTCAAGCTTGCCGACATGATGATCGGTGCCGCGCTTTTCAACGCACGGCAGACGGGCCTTGAGAAGCAGCAGGCGGTGCAGGAGAAGCTCTCGCAGCTCGCGGTCTATCGTGAAGGGATCAACGCCCATCTCACGGCTGCGATCACGCTTGCCGAACGGAGCCCGGGCGGGCTGATGATGCCCAACCAGTCCCTTCTCTATAGCGGCCGCGTGCTGGCCTGCACCCAATTGCACCACATGATGCACATCGCCCGTGAGCTCTGCGGCGGCCAGATTTGCGTGACCCCCGACAAGGCGGCCTTTGAGGCCGAAGAAACCCGGCCCTAGCTTGAGAAATTCTATACCGTGAATGCAGACTGGACGGCGGAAGACCGTCGGCGCCTGCTCGCCTTCGCCCGCGATCTTCTCAACTCCGACTATGCCGGCCATCGGCTCACCTTCCAACTCTTCGCCCAATCGCCGCCTTTCGCGCATCTTGCCGCGGTCTGGCGCAATTTCGGCTGGGAGGGACCGCTCGCCTTTGTCAAGAAGTCGGCCGGTCTTTCAGATCGCGTCATGCGCGGGGCCGTGCCGGTGGAGGGCGATCCGGCCGTGCGGCAATGGTTCGCCGTGGGCGCGCCATCACTCAAGGCGGCCACGTAAGGAAGCGAACGCCCCATGGCCCATCGGCGCCTTCGTCCCTTCAATACGCGGGACACCTATCCCGAGCAACGGCTCGACAATGACCTCGCGCAGGCGGTGGTGGCGCGGGGGCGCATCGTCTTCCTGCGCGGGCAGGTCGGCCAGGATCTCGCGACCTCGATGAGCGTTGGCATCGGCGATCCGGTGGCGCAGACACGCCGAGCGATGGAGAATATCCGCACGCTGCTTGCGGAAGCGGGCGCCCGGATGGAGCATGTTGCCAAACTCGTCGTCTATCTCACCGATATTCACCATCGCGAAGCGGTTTACCGCACGATGGGCGAATATATCCGTGGTGTGCATCCTGTCTGCACAGGCCTTGTTGTGGTGGCTCTTGCCAGGCCCGAATGGCTGGTTGAGATCGATGCGACCGCGGTGATTCCCGACGACGCTTCATGACCTTCTCCATCGTTGCCCGCTGCGGGCGCACGCAGAGTTTTGGCGTCGCGATCTCCTCATCCTCGCCGGCCGTCGCTGCGCGCTGCGCTCATGCGCGCGCGAGAGCCGGCGCAGCTGCGAGCCAGAATATCACCGATCCGCGCCTCGGCCGGCAGGCGCTCGATCTCATGGCAGCGGGCGCGACCGCAGAGAGTGCGCTTGCCGAGATCCGCGCGCGTGCGTCTCACATCGAATACCGGCAGCTTGCGTTGGTCGATCCCTCCGGCCGCGGCGCCTTTTTCTCAGGCACGCACACGCTTGGCCGCCATCACGCCATCGCCGGTCCGGACGCGGTCGCCGCCGGCAATCTGCTTGCCGATGTCACGGTGCCCGAACGGATGCTGGAGGCGTTCCTTGCCCTCAAAGGGGCGGATCTCGGCGATCGCTTGATGGCAGCCCTCAACGCCGGCCTTGCCGCGGGTGGCGAGGAGGGGCCAGTGCATTCCGCCGGCCTGCTGATCGTTCGTGATCTTCCCTTTCCTATCACCGATCTGCGCATCGACTGGGATGATGCCGCGCCGATCGCGGCGCTTGAGAAGGCATGGACAATCTACAAGCCCCAGCGCGAGGCTTATATCACTCGCGCGCTCGACCCCGCCGCGTCCTCCGCCTTCGGTGTCCCCGGCGATCCTGGCCGGAATTAAGCGGGATCGTGCCAAAAGCCCTGGACATCCCGAGGCCTTCCCGGACCGCGCGGCACACATTCCTTGCATTTTAATTCTTCTGTTCTAGAATTCTGTAAAGGGCATCCATGGCAAGATGCTGAGCCCGATGACGTCAACGGATGATGGAGAATGGCGAGACCTAGGGAGTTCGACGAGGAGATTGTGCTTGACGCGGCCGTGGAGTGCTTTTGGAACCGGGGCTTTGAGAGGACGTCGATTCGCGAGCTGACCGAGGCTACGGGTCTTACGGGTGCCAGCCTCTACAACGCGTTCGGCGATAAGCGCGCGCTCTTCCAGAGGGCCCTTGACCATTATGTCGAGGAGAGCATCGGGAAACGAATAAGCCGGTGCGAAGCCATGCCGCCCCGCGAGGGAATCGCGGCGTTCTTTGATGAGATCCTGACCCGTTCCTTGGATGACCGCGCGTACAAGGGCTGCATGCTGGTCAACTCGGCCCTGGAAGTGGCGCCGCATGACCCGGAATTTCGGGAGATCATCGCCGGCGTGCTCGCCCGTATCGAAATCTTCTTTCTCACACGTATCGAGGCCGGGCAGGCTGATGGCACGATCCTGTGCCCCATGCCTGCCCGGGACATCGCCCGACATCTCCTCGGGGTGCTCATGGGTGTCCGCGTGCTGGCCCGCGTGCGGCCGGAACGGGCACTGCTCGAAGGCGCCGTCGCGCCGGCGCTCGCGCTGCTGGATGGTGCTGGCGGCCGGCCGGCGCCAACCGGAGGAGCCTTTTGACAGGGTGACGCGGGACGGCAGGATCATGCGCAACGGCGCCAAGAGCAAATCCGTGCCGATCCGCGCGTTCTGGTCCGGAAAACGGGGAAAGGTCTTTTTGCTTCGTTTTCCCTAGAAAAGAAGCCTTCGTCTTTTCGATCACTTATCGAAAGGGACAAAACGTTCGAAGCCGAGCGACCCAGGCTTCTACTGAACGAGTGGTGTCCTTGTTCCGTTGAGGTTCACGCCGCGAATATCGGCCTTTCCGGCAAGAATGCCGATATATTGCTGGAGTGCCTTTTCTTCGACCCTGGTCTTGAGGTATCCGGCGATCTCGTCTCGTACTATATCGAATGGCAGCCGCTTTCCCGGAATGCGCTGATCGATGGCCACGATGTGGAAGCCGTGGCGCGTCCTGACCAGCTCCCTGATTAGGCCAGTGGGCCCCGGACGAAATATCGCCTTCTCGAACTCCGGCACCGTGTCGCCATGGCCGATCTGCCCGAGATTGCCCCCTTGCTGGGCTGAGGGGCAGTTTGACATCTCGGCCGCCACTGCCGCGAAGCGATCCGGCTCCCGCAGCAAGGCGTTCAGCGTCTGCTCCGCGCGAGCACGAAGCTCAGGAACATTAACCAAAGGTGTCACCTGAAACAGAATGTGACGGACATGAACCAGATCGCCGCTTTCAAATTCCCCCCGATGGGCATCGTAGTAGCGCCGACATTCTTCCTCTGTCGGGGTCGGCGTGACGACTTCGAGCGCAAGCAGCTCCTCGATTGCCCGTTCTATGGCCTCATCTTCGGTCGAAGCCGCATCGAAAATCCCGACCGCGACCGCCCGTTGCCTGAGCAACTCACGCACGGCGCTCAGTTCGTCGGCCGTTTCCGGCCGAGACGCGACTCTGACACCATTCACCGAAATGCTCATGACCGGATCGGCTCCTTCGCTCGCGTCTGCGGCGTGCGCACGATCTGATAGGGCCGGACCAGATAGGCGAGCGCGCCCACGCCGCTCCAGATATGAATCATCCGGGTAAATGGGGATATCAGGAAGATCGTGAAGCCGAGAAGAATGTGCAGCTTGTACGGAAGCGGCACCCCGGCCATCAGTGAGGCTGTCCCACCATTGAATGTCACGACGCCCTTCACGTAGCTCACCAGCGTTCCGAACAAAACGCCGTCCATGTGAAAGGCGGAGAGCGGAACCGTGAGAAGGCCGAGCGCGAGCTGCAGCCACAGCATAAATACGACGGCGATATCCCATTTCCGGCTGTTGAGCCGGATGCGCGGATCGCCAAGCCGGCGCGCGATCAGAAGGGTGAGTCCGATGATGGCGGCCGTGCCGGCGATGCCGCCAACGACCATCGCCAGCAGCTGATGGGCAACCGGGGT
>DASZQO010000240.1:0-9320 GCA_035549615.1 Acetobacteraceae bacterium | reverse complement strand
CAAGCCGGACCGGGCGATCATGCTTGGCGATCACGCGAACGACATCGCGGCGGCGCAGGCGGCTGGCGTCATCCCGGTCTTCGCGCTCTGGGGCTATGGACGGGCAGAGATGGCGGAGAGAGCCCTCACCCTCCCCTCGATCAGTGCGCTGCCGCCGCTCGCGGAGACTCTGCTGCCGTCCGCGCCTGCGCGAGATCCTCAGGCAGCGGCGGAGGAAGATGCGGGCCCGCGGTGATGTTCGTCAGATACATCGTCGCCGCGGTGAACCATTTCGTGTCAAAGGCGATGCGCACCGGGAGAAGGGGCAGACCGGGGATGGGATGAGCAAACCAGACGGCGCCATTGTGCGGGCGCGTCCGCTCTGCCGGGCTTTCGGACAGCAGGAACCCGGCGAGCATCCTGCCGGTGATATCGCAGCGAATGGCCGGGCCGTGAAAAAAGGAGCGGGTGGTCGGCGCCAATATTTCGGTGCCCGCAGTGCGCGCGGTGAACGCGATCAGCCGCCGCCCATCGAAGACACGGACCGAAAGATCGCAGCCTTCGCCCTCGATCATCCGGCGCAGCAGCAGCGCCATTGCCGAGGCGGTATCGATCGTGTTTCGCCGGAGCGCGGGCGGCACTTTCTCGCGCAGGCCGGCCTGGGGCGGCGTGATCTGCAGCACCTGGGGCGCGCCATCGGGATAGTCCATCTCCACACCGTAGGAGCGGCCGCTCCAGATGCCCTCGCTCGCGAACTCGGACGGCGCGGGGGCATCGCCCCGCCAGGTGCCTTCGGCCGAAGCGGTATCGTGACCCGGCAAGAAAAATCCGATCGTGCCGACAGTCCGATAGGTGAGCGAGAGCTGATAGCCATTGGGGGTCAGGGCGAGATCCGCGGTCAGCCGGAGGGTTGTGAACCCGGCGGCATAAGTGGTGTAGGTGAGCTCAAGCGTGGGCGGAAGCGGCGGCAATTGCGCAAGAGCGGGGGGCGCGAAGACCAGAGGAGAAAGGGCCAACGCGGCAACGCCAGCCAGGGCGGAGATCTGCGGCATGGCGGCGGATCATTGGCCGCGGCGAAGGGGTTCCGCAACGGACAAATTCGGCTCGCTTGACAGGCCCGCCGGCCGGCACCCTATTTAAGGCCCCGGCCGGTTTCTCAGCCGGTTTCCGGACCCCGGGTGCGTAGCTCAGCGGGAGAGCATCGCCTTCACACGGCGGGGGTCGCAGGTTCAATCCCTGCCGCACCCACCAGGGATTTCCAGAGAATTCCAGGACATTTTGGCGATAGCGGCGAGCGGGGCCGGATCACCAAGGACCAGAACGAACCGGCATTTTCCGGACCAATCCGTGCCCCTTTCCGTGCCCCTTGTTCGCTTTTTGTTCATCTCCCGCCACTGCCTTCAGCACGCTGACTTCGCTGCCGTATGCGGGGCCTTAACGATCGCGAAGGCAGATTGGCTTAGCACACGCAAGCCGACCTCGCGGGGGCAAGCGGAAAAATGGTCTGGTGGTTTCGAAGGCGCCTTCGCCCGGGCAAGGACGCCGGGATCAACCGATCGAAATCCGGTATCAGTGTCGGCCCCTGGCCGCCCGGCGCGACCATCGGTTTCGGCCGCCAGGGCACGCGCGCGACTCTCGGGCTGCCCGGCACGGGCCATTCCTGCCGAAAAGCGAGGTACTCGGGCGCGCAACCAGAGGTCCGGCGGGCAGAAACGCTCGCGGGATCCCCACCCGACCGGCCGCCCCACTCGAAGCTGGGGACGGTCCTGCTCGTGGTCGTCGTGGTGGCCTCGGTCCTTGGCGCTCTCTGGCTTGTGGACCCCCCTTGAGCGGGATGTGAACAACCCCCCGGTCAATGCAAAAGCGGCTGCCGTTGCTGTGCTGCGATCGGCGTTGGGTGGGACCTATGGCAAGCGGGAAAGATCTCTTTGCGGTGATGCGCCGATATAGCCCCCTATGACCCGTAGAGACCACTTCAGGCTCAGCTTGATTGGCAAGCAAACCGAGTCTTCATGAACGCGCCGAAGGATTGCCAAGTGTCATCGAGCCGGCATCCCAGATCTGGGGTAGGCAAAGCCGTGACATCGCCCGCCCCCGCAACGCCCGCAGCAGCATGGCTTCGAGGCCGGACACGTGATTGCCCCAGACACTTGACTGCCGTTGTCGGATCAGTCCGATCGCGGCACGAGAACGCAGACGACGTTATTCTGATCCATCCTGATGATGGTCTTATTGAAATTGCATAATGCAATCACGCTCTGCGGGAGTTCCACGACCTCTCCGCCTGAGCAATTCTTGTAGATGAAAGCCACCGTAAATTTTGTTTCGTCATCCTTGCTTGCAAATTGCCCGTGTTTTGCTACCGCATCGAACCATTCCTGGGTTTGAGTCGGAGTTCCGCAACTGTCGTTCTGAGCAAATGCCGCAGACGACGCAACTGCCGAGAACCCCACCACCAGCAACATGAGAACAGTCTTTTTCATCTTGGACGTCCTGCTCTGCGGGTTGCCTATGCCTGCACGCATCGCCATGGAGATCAAATCCAGACCATCGTTCGCGTGGTGGTGGAAAGACCCGCCACGCGGCCACCCATCGCGATGCCTTCATACCGGGCCGGCATCATTGCCCCATTGGATTGATCTGCAGAAAATCCGCCGTCAGACGGAATCGAGAGGATCAAGGACCACCACCGGAATCTCACGCTCGGTCTTTTTTTGGTAGTCCGCATAGGGGGGCCAGAATTTCAACGCCTCATTCCATAGCTGCGCTCGTTCTGTGCCTGTAACGGTTCTGGCCTTCGCCCGGAACGTCTTTGTACCGACCTGGACCTCGACATCCGGGTTGGCGAGGAGGTTTCGATACCAGCCGGGATGTTCGGGCGCGCCGCCCTTCGAGGCCACGATGATGTAACTGTTGCCTGTTCGGCCATAGAACAATGGGAAAATGAATTTCTCGCCCGACTTCCGTCCCGTTGTCGTCAGCAGCAACGAAGGCACGGTCATCTCCGCATAACCGGGCGGGGCGATCTTATACATGTGCCCATCCGTCCCGCCGCTGGAGAGGTAGCGGTTCGCGTGGTCGATCATCCACTGGGGAAGATTCGGCGCAAGCCTGGCTTCAGGCATGGATAAAACCTCCTCTCTGCATTCGGCAAAAGTACCGCGGAACCATTCTCATTGATTTTCATTGTCGCGGTTTTGCGGTGACTGCCAAGGGGCGTTCCGACCCCCGCCCATCATCCTGGGCCTCATCCATCCGGTGGGAACTGGCCCCAACCCTAGGAAACCGAATGGGCGCGAGAGGGATCGAACCTCTGACCCCCACCGTGTCAAGGTGGTGCTCTCCCGCTGAGCTACGCGCCCGTGGTGCCCGTAAGGCTTGGTTCCCCTACAGTTCCGGGGCGGCTTCGGCAAGTGGCCGGCCCACGGCGATGCGCCAAAATACGAACAAATCCGCCAAAACCGGCGCCAGATCCGCCCGGTTTGTCCGCCCTATAGTCTTACTTCTCCAATCTCAGGGGGCCATTCCAGACCGGATTTAGCGCTTGCTGAACTGGAAGCTGCGGCGGGCCTTCGCGCGGCCATATTTCTTCCGCTCGACCACGCGCGGATCCCGCGTAAGGAAGCCCGCCGCCTTCAGGATGGTGCGCAAATCCGGCTCGTAATAGGTGAGGGCGCGGCTGATTCCGTGGCGGACCGCACCGGCCTGGCCGGAGAGGCCGCCGCCCGTGACCGTGCAAGTCACGTCGAACTGGTTGTAGCGATCCGCCACCAGGAAGGGCTGGGTGATGAGCATGCGAAGCACGGGGCGGGCGAAATATTGCGCCGCCTTGCGCCCGTTGATCGCGATTTCTCCCTTGCCGGGCTTGATCCATACCCGGGCCACGGCATTCTTCCGCCGGCCGGTGGCGTAGGAGCGGCCCTGAGCGTCCCGCTTGGGCTCGCGCTTGGGGGTCTCGGCGAGTTCGGGCGTTGTCGCGGCCAGGTCCTTGAGATCGGCGAGCGTGCGCGTCTGGCTTGCGGACATCGGATCAGCCCCTTGCGTTCTTGGCGTTCATTGCCGCCACGTCGAGCTTGCGCGGCTGCTGGCCGACATGCGGATGCTCGGGCCCGGCATAGACATGAAGATGGCGCATCTGCCGGCGCTGCAGCGGGCCGCGGGTGATCATCCGCTCGACCGCCTTCTCCACCACCCGCTCAGGGTGCGCGCTTTCGAGGCGCTGGCGGAGCGTCCGCCCCTTGATGCCGCCAGGATAGCCGGTGTGGTAGTAAAAGACCGACTGCTCGAGCTTGCGGCCGGTCACGCGCACCTTGCGCGCATTGACCACCACCACATTGTCCCCGCAATCGACATGCGGGGTGAATTGCGGCTTGTGCTTGCCGCGCAGGCGCATGGCGATGAGGACAGCGAGCCGGCCGAGCACGAGGCCCTCGGCGTCGATCAGCACCCAGTCCTTCTTGACCTCCGCCGGCTTGAGCGAAAGCGTTGTCCTCATCTCGATGATATCCCTGCGAACGGCGGCGGCTTATGGCTGGAAGCCCGCCTGGCGTCAAGGGTTTGGGGATATGGTAAAATAATACCGTAATTGCCGGGCAAACGCCCCGACCCTACCATGCAGGGATGGACATGGATGAAAAGCGCGGCCTTGCGCGCAACGTCGCGGGTTATGGCGATCGCGATTTCTCGCTCTATCTCCGCCGCTCCTTCGCCCGCTCGATGGGCTATTCACGGGCGATGCTGGAGCGGCCGGTGATCGGCATCGCCGATACGTCATCGGGCTACAACAATTGCCATCGCACGGTGCCGGAGCTGATCGAGGCGGTGCGGCGCGGGGTGCTCGCAGCCGGGGGGCTGCCGCTTGCCTTCCCCACCGTCTCGCTCTGCGAGCCCGCGCTCTTTCCGACCTCGATGCATTATCGCAACCTTGCCGCCCTCGATACCGAGGCGATGCTCGCGGCGCAGCCGATGGATGCGGCGGTGCTGGTGGGCGGCTGCGACAAGACGGTGCCGGCGCAGCTCATGGCAGCGGCCTCGGCCGATCTGCCGGTGGTCGGGCTCGTCACCGGGCCGATGCTGGCGACCCCCTATCAGGGCGAGCGACTGGCCGCCTGCACGGACTGCCGGCGCTACTGGGCGGCGTACCGCGCCGGGCGGGTGAGCGCCGAGCGGATCGGTGAGATCGAGGGGCGGCTGGCGACGACCGCGGGCACCTGCGGCGTGATGGGCACGGCGAGCACGATGGCCTGCCTTGCCGAGACGCTCGGCTTTCTGCCCACCGGCACGGCGAGCATCCCGGCCGTGCATGCCGAGCGGCTGGCGGCGGCGGAAGCGGCCGGCGCGCTCGCGATGCGGCTGATCGAGGCGCCGGTGCGGCCGTCACAGCTCATCACGCGTCTATCGGTCGAGAACGCGCTGACCGTGCTGCTCGCCCTTGGCGGTTCGACGAATGCGCTGATCCATCTCACCGCCATTGCCGGGCGGCGAGGCATTGCGGTGGACCTCAAGCGGCTCAACGAACTTTCCGATGCCACCCCCGTGCTCGTCGATCTCAAGCCGACGGGCGATGGCTATATGGAGGATTTCCACGCCGCCGGCGGGCTGCCGGCGCTGCTCTACGAGATCAAGGACCTGCTGCATCTCTCGGCAATCGATGTCACTGGCCGGAGCCTCGGTGAACGCCTGGCCACGCCGCCGGCCTTCGTCGACCGGCGCATCATTCGCGCGCGGGCGGAGCCGGTCTCGCCGGTGGGCGGGCTTGTCGCGCTCTTCGGCAGCCTTGCCCCGCGCGGGGCGATTCTCAAACGGAGCGCCGCGACCCCCGCCCTCTTCGAGCGCGAGGCCCGGGCCGTGGTGTTCGATGGGCTGGAGGATCTGGCACGGCGGATCGATGATCCGCACCTGGACGTCACCCCGGAGGATTTTCTTCTGCTGAAAAACGCCGGCCCCCTGAGCGCGGCCGGCATGCCGGAGGCGGGCTATCTGCCAATCCCGCAGAAGCTTGCCCGGGCGGGTGTCAAGGATATGGTGCGCATCAGCGATTGCCGGATGTCCGGCACCGCCTTCGGCACCATCGTGCTGCATGTCGCGCCGGAGGCGGCGGCGGGCGGCCCGCTCGCGCTGGTCGAGACGGGCGACCGGATCCGGCTTTCGGTGGCGGAACGGCGGCTTGATCTCCTCGTGGATGAGACGGTGCTCGCCCAAAGGCGCGCAGCGTGGCAAGCACGGCCGGTACCCGCGCGCGGCTGGGACCGGCTGGTTGCCGAGCAGGTGCTTCAGGCGGATGAAGGCTGCGATCTCGCCTTTCTGAGACCTGCCGATGCCGCGCAGGCTTGAGTCTCAGGCAATCCCCGGGATCACAAGGAAGAGGTCGGTATCACCGGTCTGCTGACCCGCGCGCGTGATGAGCGCGTGCGCCTGGCCGCGGTGATGCGTCTGGTGATTGAACATATGGACGACGAGCAGCCTGCGCGGCGCCCTGATCTCGCGATTCGCCCCGCCGCTGAACCAGGTGAGCTCGCCCGTGAGCCAATCCTCATCGACCGTGGCGGCCCACGCGGAAATCGCCCCGTCAAGTTTTTCCCGCGCCGCCGCGAGCGTTGCGAAATCCTCGATCATGCGGGCGCTTTCCTTGATCGGGACATCCAGCCTCGGCCAATCCGCAAAGCGGGAGAGCCACATCGAATCACCCCAATAGAGATGGGTGAGCGTGCCGTGAAGGGAGCCCCAGAAGGCCCCCTGATCGGTACGGCGCTCTTCGTCGGGAATACGCGCGGAAGCCGCATAGAGCCGGCGATTCATCTCCGCGTTATAGGCAGCCATGGTTCGCACATAGGCTGGCCCGATCATTGCCGGATTCTCCTTGGAAAGTGTTGCGCACTGCGATGACGTATCAGAGAGGAGGAGACTTCTTTTTTCTGAAGAAAAAGAAGCAAAAAGACATTTCTCCGTTTTCCGGGCCAGGTGCCGGCCGGGGGCTCCGAATGAAAGGACAGAAGTTCCTTGGTTCTTTCTTTCAAGAAAGAACAATCTCTCTCAAGCCTGATGCGCTGAGGAGGGTCACCGCAGGCCTCGATCACGCGGGACAAGAATGGCCGAGCGGGGGGCGAAGCCTCCCGCCCCCGCAACGCAGCCTTGCAAGATCGGCTCCAGCCTGCTCACCTCCCGCCCCCATATAAGGCGCGCCGAAGGCGGTCGCAGGCGCTTTGCCGCGCTGCCGCAAGCCAAGGTGTTGAGGAAGAGAAGGAGAAAGTCCATGCAAGCAGAGGGGCCGATCCATGTCGCCCGCACGCTTATCGACCGGCACGGCGTGCGTGCAGCCGCCGTTGCCGAGCAGCGGGTGAACGAAGCGCAGGTGGCCGCGAAGATCGACGAGCTCGATTTCTGGCGTGCCGTGCAATCGGCGATCGCAGAGCTCCGCCGCACCGTACCGCGGCACGCCGCTTAACATCAGGCCTGACCGCGCCGCCAGGCGGCGGCGAGCAGGCCCGCGCCGATCAGCAATGAACCGCCGGCACGGTTGACGATGCGCTGCACTTCGGGGCGGCGGATCGTTTGCCGTGCCGCGCTCGCCATGGCTGCGTAGAGAGCGGCATTGGCAGTCGCCAGGGCGAGGAAGATGGCCTCGAACACCAGGATCTGCGGCAGGAACGGCGCGCGCCGCAGCAGGAATTGCGGAACAAAGGCAACGAAGAAAAGAAGGCTCTTCGGGTTGAGGGCCGTCACCGCATAAGCGTGAAGGAAGGCACGGCGCGGCGGCACGGACCCCTTCTCCCCCGCGTCGGCTGCGAAGGACGGTGCGTGCCAGAGCCTGATCCCGAGATAGATCAGATACGCGGCGCCGACCCATTTCAGGATGGTGAAGACTTCCGCGGACGCGAGCAACAAGGCGCCGAGCCCGGCCATCGAGGCTGTCATCGCCGTGAAATCCCCAAGCGCCACACCCCCAACGATCGGCGCGGCGAGGCGTTTGCCATGGCCGAGCGAATAGGAGATGACGAGCAGCACCGTCGGCCCCGGAATCGCGAGCAGAACGGCCGACGCCGCCGCGAAGGCAAGCCAATGAGTGACGGGCAAGAACGCCTCCCCTGCGGGAAACCTGCGACGGCGCGTGCTACGATGCGCAGTTGCCGCGCGATCGAAGGTTGTGGCCTTCTGGATACGGAACGGGGCGCATACGAAAGCCGCTCATCATGGCATGGTCCCGCCATGCCCTGCAAACCTTGCCCGGCTTACCCGTGCAATGGGCGTTTTGCCGCCGCCCGCGCCGCAGGCATCCTGGCCCCGCCCGACTTCCCGATCCATTGCCGTATCGAGCCCGCACATCATGCCTTCCGCGATGCCTTCCGCGCCAGAGTCACGCCCGAAGTCACACCCGAAGTCACGCCCGAACATGCTTCGCCTCTTCCTCGTTTTCAGCCGGATCGGGCTTACCAGCTTCGGTGGCGGCCTCAGCGGCTGGCTGATGCGCGAGTTTGTGATCGACAGGGCCTGGCTCTCAGAGGATGAATTTCTCAACGGCTTGGCAATTTCCCAGGCCTTGCCGGGCGTCAATGTCAAGAACATGGCGATCTGGATCGGCTATCGCCTGCTCGGCAGGCGTGGCGCCGTTGCCGGGTTTGCGGGCATCATCCTGCCGCCGGCGATCGTGATCATGCTGATCGGGGCGCTCTTTTCGACGCTCACCCGCTTTCCGATCGTTCATCGCGCGCTCGTGGGCGCGGGGGCCGCGGCCATCGGGCTCTCGCTCTCGATGGGCATCACGGCGGCGCGCCGGTTGCCGCGCGGGATCGTCCCGATCCTCGTCCTGGTTGCGACGTTCCTCACCGTCGGCATCCTGCGCTGGCCGCTCGTCTGGGTGCTGCTCGGGGCCGGGTCGATCAGTGTTGGCTTCGAATATGCGAAGCTCGGCCGCGGCTAGCAGCATGCCCAAAATCCTTCTCAGCCTGTTCGCTGTTTTCGCGCCGCTCTCGATCGCGACCATCGGCGGAGGACAGACGATCGTTGCGGATATTCAGCGCCAGGTCGTCGATGTGCATCAGTGGATGACGAAGGCTGAGTTTCTCAATGCCTTCGCCATTTCGCGGATGGCGCCGGGTCCCGGCTCTCTGCTGGTGACGCTGATCGGCTGGGATGTCGCCGGCGTGCCTGGCGCAATCGTCGCCACCATCGCTATTTTTGGCCCGACGACCTTCCTGATCTACGGCGTCGCCCATCTCTGGAGCCGCAATCCGGGCGCCCGTTGGCAGAAGGCGCTCGAAAGCGGGTTAAGGCCGGTTGCCGCAGGCATGATTCTGGCGGCCGTCTATGTGCTGCTCCGCTCGCTCGAAGGCGGCTTTCTCGCG
>DASZQO010000239.1:0-6695 GCA_035549615.1 Acetobacteraceae bacterium | reverse complement strand
AAAACGGCCCGGCCGGCCTGCCAGGCATGCCGGGCAAGCCGCCCGGCCGGCTCAGCGACGAGCATCTCTCACATGAGCATTTCTGGGCACCCCGAAAGCGACGGAGTTCTCGCGTCCGATTTGCCCGGCGAGCCCGATCTCCCAGGAGAGATAGGCGCGCATTGCCTCCTCCACGCCTGAAGTCCGGTCATAGGGGCGGAGATTGACATCGACGCAGGCTTCGTCCGGCGGCTCGGCCGGGGTTGCTTCGAGGGCCTCTCCGGCCTCCCGCCAGGCTTCGGTGCCCCCTGAGAGCACATGCACAGGCGCCTTGGTGAGCGCTTCCGCCTCGGCCCCCGTGTGGGCCGCGAGCCAGCCATCCGGCGAGGTGAGGACGACCCTGCTTGCCGAAGCGAGCGCGGGCGCGAGGGTCTTGAGCCGTCCACGCAGGCCCCAGAGCGCCCCCGGTATATGGCCGGCCCGATAGCCGAGGCTCTTCGCGCAATCGATGATCACTGTGCCGGGCAGGCGGCGCCAGGCAAGCACATCGCTGACCGAGACGAGCGAGACGGCGGGTGGCTCGGGGCGCGGCTCCGGGCCTGTCTCGAGCGGGCCCTCAAGCCCGTCCGCGAGCACGAAGACTTCCCAGGGCGCCATGCGGGCGAGCCAGCCGCCGGCCATGTGCGCCCGCGCCCCAGCATCGTCAACGAGCACAAGGCGCGCGCCCCGCACCGCGACCCAGCCATCGGTTGCCTGGACGAGCTGGCCGCCCGGCGCGGAGCGGCTCGCGGGAAGATGCCCGGCCCGATATTCCTCCCCGCTCCGCACATCGAGAAGAGAGAGGCTGCGCGCCGGGTCCGCGGCGAGGGCCGCGAGCTTCGCGCGATCGATCACCCGTACCCCCGCCTCCGCAGCGAAGCGGGCGGCGCGCGCGCAGGCAAGCGCGGCGGACGCCGGCGTGCCGGCCGGATAGCGCTCGGTCGCGCCGCGCGCGCAGGCGAGGCCGGCCAGCTCCCAGCCCATCGTGCCGTTGCGCAGCGCGAGCACCGGGTTTGGAATGCCCGCCTGCCGCAGGCTCTCGGCCCCGAGGATACTCCGCGTTCGCCCGGCGCAGTTGACGACGATGAGCGTCTCCGGGTCCGGCGCGAGATCGAAGATGCGATAGACGAGCTCGCCCCCGGGCACGCTGATCCCGCCGGGAATGCTCATCCGGTGAAACTCTTCATAGGTGCGGGCGTCGAGTACCGCCATCTTGACGCCCGTTTCGCGCCTTCTTTGCAGCTCTGCGGCATCGATGCTCTGCGTGCCGTAATGGTGCTCCACCCATTCGCCGAACGCCTTGGAGGGCACATTGACGCCGCTGAAGAGCTCTCCGCCCGCTGCTTTCCAGGCGCCGATGCCGCCGGCGAGCACTGAGACGTCCGCGCAGCCGAGGCCGAGGAGGATCTCGGCAAGGCGGGACGCTTCGCCCCCGCCATTGTCAACCGTGACGATGCGCACGCCGCGCCGGGGCAGCAGGGAAGGCGCGCGGAGATCGGCGAGCGAGAGCGGGCAGGGGACCGCCCAGAAGAGATGCGCCCGGGCGAATTCCCCCTCCTCGCGCGCATCGAGGATGGCAAGCTCGCCCCCGTCAACGAGGGCGGCACGGAGAGCGGCGGCGGAGAGGGTGCGAAGGTTCACATCGCAAGGCTAGGCGGCCAATATGAACGGGTCCAGGGCAGGGCCCCTGGTCGCAGGGGAAGACGGTGGGAAAAGAGCGGCTGCTGGCCTTCACCGACGGCGTGATCGCGATCATCATCACGATCATGGTGCTCGACCTCAAAGTGCCCCATGACCCCAGCCTTCACGCACTGGCGGCGGTGATACCGGTTTTGTTCAATTACGTGCTGAGCTTCCTCTATGTCGCGATCTATTGGAACAATCACCACCATTTCTTCCACCCGGTTCATAATGTGAACGGGGCGATACTCTGGGCCAATATGCATCTTCTCTTCTGGCTTTCGCTGATCCCCTTCGCCACGGCCTGGATGGGCGAGACTCATTTTTCCGGGATTCCAACCGCCGTTTATGGTCTGGCACTGCTCATGCCCGCGCTCGCCTGGTCGATGATGCAGCGTGTCGTGCTGCGCAAGGAGGGGCGGGATTCAGTGCTGACGCACGCGATCGGCCGCGACATCAAAGGCAAGATCTCGCCTGCCCTCTATATCGCGGGAATCGCCGCCGCCTTCCTCGATACGCATCTCGCGGAAGCCATCTATGTCCTGGTGGCGCTGATGTGGCTGATCCCGGACCGGCGCATCGAGAGAGCCATCGATTCCTTGTGAGTCGAACCTGGTTATTGCGCGCGTGAGCGGGGCGCCGGAAATCTTCGATCGCCGCGCGGTGCGCCGGCACCGCGAACGCGCGGCGGCCCTGGTGCAGCGGGTGAGCCCCGTGCTCGGCGAGATCGCGGAACGGCTGGTCGAGCGGCTCGACGACACGACGCGGCGATTCCATCGCGGGCTCGATCTCGGCGGCCGTGGTGTGGTGGCGCCATTGCTTGCCGCGCGCGGCATGGACGTGGTTTCGGCCGATCTTTCGCCGCGCATGGCGGCGCGGAGCGGCGGGCTCGCCGTCGCGGCCGATGAGGAAAATCTTCCCTTCCGCGCCGGCGTCTTCGACCTTGTGGTCGCGAATCTCTCGCTTCATTGGGCGAACGACCTGCCCGGCGCGCTCATCCAGCTTCGCCGCGCACTTGCCCCGGAGGGATTGCTGCTGGCGAGCATGCCGGTGCTCGGCACACTCGATCCCTTGCGCGCGGCACTGACCGAGGCGGAGGCGGCGATCCGCGGCGGCGCTTCGCCGCGCATCTCGCCTTTCCCGATGCTCAGGGATTGCGCCACGCTTTTGCAGCGTGCGGGTTTTGCCCTGCCGGTCGTCGATCTCGAAACGATCACGCTGGATTACGGAGAGGCGCTTTCGCTGCTCCATGATCTCCGCGCCGCCGGGGAGACCAATGCCGTTGCCGTGCGGGATCGGCGCACTCCGCCGCGCGCGCTTTTCCCGGCAGCGCTTGCCGCGCTGCCGTTGCGCCAGGGGCGGATCGGCATCGATCTCTGCCTTGCCATGCTCACGGGCTGGGCGCCGGCTGGTTGAGCATTCCTCTCATGGCGCGCGGTTGCGTGCCGAGCGCGCGAGGTCGGTGAGGATCATGCCGGGGTCGATCTCGGAGACTTCCGCAAGCAGCAGCCGCCAGTCCCAAAGATCGGGGACACGGGTCGGGTTCTCGCGCAAAAGCTCGCGCTTGAGGAACGGGTAGCCGCGCCGGAGCAGAAACCGCCAGAGATCGCTTGTCGGGTTGAGCGGCAGGTGCTCGGCGATCGCGTGGCGGAGCCGGCGCTCCTGGCGGCGCCTGGCCGCGTGCAGCGGGTCCTGCTCCGTTCCCGGTTCAGCCGGGGATGCCGTTGTGGCGTCATCGACCAGCGACTCGTACGGCCAGACGGCACGCAGCCGGAAGCCCGCGCGCAGCATGGATTGCGAGAGCCCGATCTCGAAGCGGCGGATCACCCAGCGCTTGCAAGCGAGCGGCCGGAGCCCGCGCCAGAATTTTTTCCAGGCGGCGCTTTCGAGCACGCGCGGGCCGATGGCGAGGAAGTAGGATTGCAGATGGTAGCGGTGCTGCCAGCTATCCGTCAGCGCCCAGAGGTCCGCCGCAGCGAAATCGATCGCGGCGAGTGCCGGTTCGAGGGGGCGGAGCGGACCATAGACACTGTCATTGGCGAGGATGAGGAGCTTCGTCTCCGGGCGCGGCAGATCATAGGCAATGAGCGCATCCTTCCAGGCGCTGAAATCGAAACCCGCGTTGCGGCGGATGATCACGCCCGCGCAATGGTCTTGCAGGAAGCGCATTGCCTCGGGCAAAAGGCACGGTGCGTTGCTCACGAAGATGATGCTGAAGCCGGCGCGCGCGAGCTCCGTGAGATAGAGGCGCAGATCCGCGCGGATTCGCCCGGCGCGATCGAAATGGCAGAAGAGAACGGTTTTCGGGCCGAGCCTCTCCTGCCGGATCGGGGTGATGGAACGGATCGTCGGGCGCCGGTCGAGCCAGGCGAGCGCGGCGCCCAGCGAGACAAGCCCCGCATCGAGGGAATCGCGAAGCGCATGGATGACGGGGCGCGCGATTCGCGCTGATCTGTTGGTGATGGACATGAGACGGTGTGATCGTGACGACTATCATGCGCTTATGGCGGCAGTGTCACGGTCTTCGCCATCGGAAGCTCGGCCGAAAGAGGGGGTTTGCCCTCTGGTACCCAGGGGCGTTCGCCGCGCAGCGCGCGATCTGAGAGGATGCTGAGGCGCCGCCCCAGCCACACCGCGTAGGAGCCGTTGCGACGCAGGCCTGGCCGGTCGATCAGCGGCGCGATCACCGGGGCCCCTTCGTCCGCGCACGCGGCTGTGCCTGTCCCCAAGGCAAGTGTGGGGGCGATGATCAGCGCCGCGTCCGGGCAAGAGCGGGGTGCACGCTTTCCGCGCAGCAGCAGCACCGTTGGTCCCATTGGATGGGGCCGGAAGAGGCAAGCTGTTTCCGTGCAGCGGAGCGCGCCCGCGGCAGCCGAGCCGGCCATCGGCAAGGGAAGGAGCGCGCCGGAGCGCCACAGCGTTTGCCAGGCGGCCCGGGTAAAAGAGGATGTGCCGCGGCCGGTTCTCGCGACATAGGCGCCTTCTTGTGTTGCGAAACCGACCAGCGCCCCGTTGGCGGAGACGAGGATATCGGGCGGCGGAGAGAAAAGCGGCGTGGCCAGGCCGAAGATCAGAAGCGGGATGCCGGCGAGCCTGAGAGGCGAGCGCCAGAGGCAGAGCCAGGCGAGCCCGAACGCGACGATGCCCAGTCCCCAAGCCGGCATCGGCGGCACCGCGATTCGCGCGGCGGGAAGGGCCGCCACCGCATGCGCGATCATCAGCAGCACGCGCACGCCGAGGCCCATCGGCACCAGCGCGATGCGCTCGAGATGGAGCGGCATCAGCGGCAGCGAGATCAGCCCCGCCGGCATCACCCAGAGTGCCGTTACCGGCACCGCGACGAGGTTTGCGAGCACGTAATAGAGCTGGATCGTGCCGAAATGATAGGCGGCGAAGGGCAGGGAGGCCGTGCCGGCCAGAAGGCTCGTCAGTGCCAGCCCGAGGATGTGCGCGCCGATGCGCCGCGGCCAGGTGTGGGCCCCATGCACGCGGGCGAGGCGGGGCCGCAGCGCATCGTAACCGGAGATCAGCACGAGCACCGCGGAAAAGCTCATCTGGAAGCTGACGCCGGTGGCGCTCGCCGGCGTGATCAGCAGCAGCGCGGTGGCGGCGAGCCCGAGGCTGCGGAGTGAAACCGCGCGCCGCCCCGTGATGAGCCCGAGCACCGCGATGGCGGCCATGGTGAAGCTGCGCGCGATCGGCAGATGCGCGCCGGTGAGCAGCAGATAGGCCCCGCCCGCGGCGAGGCTGGCCAGCGCCGCGAGCGCCTTGGCCGGGAGATGGAGGCACGCCCATTCGGAAAGGGCGAGCAGCCGGCGGCTCAGGAGGAAGGCGAAGCCCATGACGATGCCGATATGCAACCCCGCGACCGCGAGGAGGTGGGCGAGCCCCGATTCCTGGAAGGCGGTGCGGTCCGGTGCCGGGATCGCGGTGGAGAGCCCGGTCATCAGCGTCGCGGCGATAGCGCCGACCGCGCCCGGCAAGGCCGCGCGGATGCGAGCGGCGATCGCCTCGCGCAGTGTCTCCAGATGCTGTGCGAGCGCGTTTCGTGGCGCCGCCTTCAGGCGGCGGGCCAGGCCGAGCGCGAACCCGTATCCGCCGAGGTTCGAGAAGAAGGTCTGGCGCTGAACGTCCCAGGCACCCGGAAAGGCGGGCCGCGAGGGCAGCTCGACCAGCGCGCGCAGGCGGACGATGTCACCAGGCAGGAGGGCGATTTTGTCATCGCGCCGCAGCCGCACGCGGAGGCTGCGTGCGATCGGCGGGGCGCCATCGAGGCTCGGGCGGGCGATGGTGATACGGCTGCCCTCGGGCAAAGGCTCGATGGCGGCGACGCAGCCGGTGAGGACCACCGCGCGGTGCGGCAGGGCGACGAAAGGCGGCGTGTTCGCGGTGGAGAGGGTGGCGGAGGCGATTCCGATCCCGAAGGCGACGATAGGCGGGACGACGAGCAGACCGGGGACACGGCCAAGCGGATGGCGCCGGAGTGCCAGGGCAAACGCGAGGCCGGCGCCGGCGATGGCCGGGCCAAGCCAGAGCGGCGGCTCATGGTCGAGATCGAAATAGGCAAGCACGCCGGCCAGCATCGCCACCGGCAGCCAGAGGACGAAACGCTGATGCTCGGCGGCGAGCCAGAGCGCGAAAGACTGCGCGAGGCGGGCACGGAGGCAAGCCGGGGAAATCCAGTCACCGGGCGCGAGCGGGGCAAAGCGTCGCGCCTTTGCTGCAGCTGTTGCGGCCCAGGGTTCCAGGGGAGAGTCCTGCGGCGCGGAGCGCGCCAGTGGAAGGAGAAGTGGGAGGGTATATCTATCGGAGTTTATATCTGAGGGTGTTTATAAACGTAAAGTTTACACATCCGTGCTCGGGCAGGGCAAGCGAGGCAGAGGGGCGGCGCTGGGTCGGTTTGAAGTCGGGTTGGGGTGGGAAGCTGGCGGCCGGACGCGCGACGGCCTGCGGCACGGCTTTAGAGTGGGATGCGTGAGCGGAAGCGAACGCGCCCG